>NZ_JABWEF010000012.1:0-237664 GCF_013369445.1 Duganella sp. BJB1802
TTGACCTGCGCTTCCCGGCGGGCCGCCAGCGCGGCGCGCGCGGCGGCGTAGGGTTCGGCCAGCGCCGGCACGGCGGCGGTGATCTGCCATTGGCGGTCGAGGTCGGCCACCTGGTTGGGCGTCAGCTTCTCATCCTGCAGCAGGCGCTGGGCCAGCTCCAGGCAAGCCTGCGCTTTTTGCTGCTCGGCCTGCTGGTAGCGGATCGCGTCCAGCCGTCCCTGCATCAGCTTGGCGACGCGGCGGTCGGTGTTGCGCATGGCCTGCAGCACCCGTTCGAGCTGCGGCTGCGACTGCACATGCTCGGCGGCGGCCAGGCGCACGCCGGCGAATTCGCTCTGCAGTATCAGCTCGACGGCGGCGGCCTCGTCGCCCGCCAGCGCGGCGGCGCGCTGGGCCTGCTCCTCGCGGCGGCTGGCCGATGCGGCAGCGGCGGCGCCCTGCTCGGGAGTCGCCTCGGCGGCCTGTTGATCGGCCGCCTGGTCGGTAGTTCGCTTGAAGATGAAATCGAACATGGTGCGCTATGAGATGGCTAAAACCACCATCATAGCAAAGCAAGGGGAATTTGCCCGAAGCGTATGCTAATTGGGCGGTTATTTCATCGCCGGCAACTGCCGGGTGGTACGGACCTGGGGCGCCGGCGCCGCTTGCGCCTCGCTTTCCTCGACACTAATCATCGGCAACACCTGCAGGCCGGGAATGCTGATCTGGCCGTCATCCACCACGCGCAGGGCGCCGGCCAGGTTGCGCGCGGCCACCGCCTTGGGCTTGGCCGCGTCGACCGCCGCCACCGCCGTCATGCCGGCGCGCTTCATTTCTTCCAGATGCTTGTCGTGCATCATCAATTGATTCGCGATGGAAAACCAGGTCTCGCCGGCGATGGCGTTGCGGGCGATGGCGAACAGTTCCTGCTCCTCCTTCTCCAGCCGCTTGAGCAGCGAGGAGCAAAAGGTTTCGATGCTTTCGCAGATGAGGTTGACCTGGTCCTCGCGCACGTCGGCCACCGAGCCCAGCTTTTCCTGCAGCATGCGGATCGACAGCAGCGCCGACTGGTTCAGGCGGTTGAGCTCGTCCAGCAGTTGGTCGGCGCGCTCGGTCGCCTCGCGCAGCGCGGGGATCAGGTACATCTCGGTTTTGCGCCAGTGGCAGGCCTGGTACAGGCTGTTGAGGTTTTCGCAGGCGTATTCCAGCTGCGAAAGGGTAATGCTGTTCTGATGCATCAGCGTGGAGCGCACATACTTTTGGAACGATAACAAACTGAGGCGGACACTGGCGTGCTCCACCGACAGGGCTACCAGAGTATATGTGGCAGTTAACATTCTGACTCCCAAGGCTGAAGTTGCGAAACGCCCGGATGGGCGGCAAAGAGCGGAAGTAAAAGTGTAAATAAAGCCGACAAACACGCTTTGACCTAGAACAAATCTGCGGCCTTGCGTTATACACATCAATATATAACAACCCGGCCGCGAATGCTATCGCAACGGCAGTTGCAGACGCACCATTCCGGCCTCGGGATGCGGCAAAACCACGCCGCCGAAATGGCGCACCAGTTTTTGCACGCCGAAGTTCTCCGCCAGCGCGTCGCCGACGATCTCGCCGGTGCCCTGGCTGCGGAAATAATCGACCAGTTTCTGGAACAGGATGTAGCCCAGCCCCTTCCCTTTCAAATCGGAACGCACGATGATGGCGAATTCGGCGGACTGGTTGTCCGCGTCGGCCACGGCGCGCACCACGCCCAGCGTTTCCGGCTCGCCGTTGGCGCCGTTGCGGGTGGCGATGAAGGCCATGGCGCGGTCGTAGTCGATCTGCGTCAGGCGCGCCAGCTGGGACGGCGGCAGCTCGCGCATGGCGGTGAAGAAGCGCAGCCGCACGTCGTCCGGGTCCAGCGCGGCGAAGAACACCTGGTGCTGCGGCGCGTCCTCCGGCCGGATCGGCCGCAGCAGGATGCGCCCGCCCTGCCAGTCCAGCTCCTGCTCCAGCTCCAGCGGATAGGGACGGATCGCCAGCGCGCCGCCAGCGCGGGCCGGCGCCAGCCGCACCTGCGCGGCCAGGGCCACCACCGCGCCGCCGATGGCCAGCAGCGGATTGAGATCGAGTTCGGCCAGCTGCGGCAGGTCGGCCACCATGTCCGCCACCTGCACCAGCGTGCGGCACAGCGCGTCCGCGTCGGCCTCGGTCTGGCCTTGCGCCAGCAGGCGCGCCACGCGGGTGCGGCCGACCATGTCGCGCGCCAGCACCATGTTCAGCGGCGGCAGGCCGGCGGCGCGGTCGGCCGCCACCTCGGCCGCGATACCGCCCTGGCCGAAGAACACAACAGGCCCGAACACCGGGTCGGTGCCGGTCTGGATGCGGGCCGCCGCCAGCGTGTGGCCGGTCAGCGCGGCCTGCTGCGGCGTGGCCAGCGCGATGCCGTAGGCCGACAGCAGCGCGCGCGCATCCTGGTCGGACAAGGCGCCACGGCCGGACGCCAGGGCCGCCGCCACCAGCACCCGCGCCGCCGCGCGCTCCGGCGCCGAGGTCGCGGGCAGGCGCGCCGGCACCTCCATCAGCAGCTCCTGGTTGCGGCGGTACTGGGCGATCTGCAGGAAGCCGTGCACCGCCTTTTCCGGCGTGTCGTAGGTGGGCAGGCCGGCGTCGGCGAACAGCTGGCGCGCGGCCGCCACCGCGCGACCGCCCAGCCAGCAGGACAGCACGTTCTTCGACGCGGAGCGCATCAGCGGCGCCACCGCCGCCGCGATCCGGCCGCTGTCCACCATGGCCGTCGGCGCGTGCAGGAACAGCAGCGCGTCGGCCTGCGATTCGCGCAGCAGCGCCTCCACCGCGCTGGTGTAACGCTCGACCGGCACGTCGGCCAGCAGGTTGACGGGATTGTCCAGCGGCGCGTCGGCGCGCTTGAGCAGGCGCTGGGTCTCGGCCGACAGGGGCGCCAGCCGCGCGCCGCTGCATTCGAGCGCGTCGGCGGCGATCAGGCCCAGGCCCACGCCGTTGGTCAGCACCGCCAGCCGCTCGCCGCGCTGCGGGCGCTGGCGCGCCAGCGTCTCGACGGCGTCGAACAGGTCCTCGGTGGAGTGCACGCGCAGCATGCCGGCGCGGCGGATCGCGGCGTCGAACACCAGGTCGGCGCCGGGGGCGGCGTCGCGCCCGACCTTCAGCACGATCACCGGCTTGCCGCGCGCCGCCAGCCGTCCGGCCGACATGAACTTGCGCGCGTTGCTGACATCCTCGATGCACAGCAGGATGGCCTCGGTCTCGACGTCGCCGGCCAGGTAGTCCAGCAGGTCGCCGAAGTCGACGTCGGCGACCCCGCCCATCGTCACGAAGCGCGAGAAGCCGATGCCGCGCAGGCTGGCCCAGTCCAGCACCGCCGTGCCCAGCGCGCCCGATTGCGACACGAAGGCCAGCTTGCCGGCATCGGCGGCGATGTGGGTGAAGCTGGCGTTGAGCCCCGCCGCCGGCGACTGCAGGCCGACGCTGCCCGGCCCGAGGATGCGCATCAGGTAGGGCCTGGCCGCGTCCAGCATCGCCTGCTGCACGCTGCGGCTGCCGGCGCGCAAGCCGTCCAGCCCCGCCGTCATGACGATGGCGGCGCGGGTGCCGCGCGCGCCCAGTTCGGCGATCACGCCGGGGATGGTGGACGGCGGCGAGCACACGATCGCCAGGTCCGGCGCCGACGGCAAGGCAGCCACCCGCGCGTAGCACGGCATGTCGTGCAGCACCTGGTACTTGGGATTGAGCGGCCAGATGGCGCCGCCGCCGCGCGCGAAGCTACCCTGCGCCAGGTTGGCCAGCACGCGGGTGCCGATGCGCTGCGGGTTGTCCGAGGCGCCGATCACGGCCACCGAACGCGGTTGGAACAATCGGTCGAGATTCCTGATGCTCATGCTGCGATGCTCCTGTTGTACCGGCGACTACCAGCGCGAAGCATGGTCCTCGGTCACGCCCATCATCTGCGTGACCACGCGTTTCGGTTGATCCGGCGCGCTGCGCACCCAGCCCGTGAAAGTGCCGACCGGCTGCAGGTAGCGGCTGGCCGCCACCACCAGGTTCTGGTCGTCGCGGCGCGCGCCCTCGGGCGTGAAGTACAGCTCCAGCAGGTCGTCCTCGGTGAAGATATGCCACTGCGACAGCGGATCGCTGCTGTCGTAGATGAAGTGCGCGGGCGCCAGCGCGTGCACCTGGCCGTCCAGCCACAGCGCGTTCTCGTTGCCGCCGAAGTAGCCCGACTGCAGATTGAAGCCCATCTCCAGGTCGTGCGCCGAGGCCCAGCGCCACGCGGTGTTCCGCGCCAGCAGGCCGTTGGAGTAATCGAAGCTGGCGACGCCGCCGGCCAGGTCGTAGTCCTCGCGGAAGGTCCGCACTTCGCCGCTCAGCGGCATGCCGGACGACTTCTGCGTCGCATGCACCGAGCCATGCGCCACCGGCCCGGCGGCCAGCAGCAGCGGCGAGGCGCCGGGACCGAATTCGGCGTCGATCTCCAGGTAGTCGCAGCGCAGCGTCAGCCCGAAGCTGCCGTCGCCGCGGCTGTCGATGGCGATGCTGCTCTTGCGCGTCTTGAAGCGGCTCGACGCGCCGGCATGGTCGGCCAGCCGCGCCGACAGGCCGGGCAAGCCGTTCTCGCCGAAGTTGGCCAGCATGTCGCCGTCGTTGCGGTCGAAGGCATAGGCGAAGGCGGTGCTGGTCCAGCCCAGGTCGACGATGGCGACCGCGCAGAACAGCTGTTCGGTGCACAGCGCCACGTAGTGCCAGCGCTTGTGGTGGAAGCGGCGCCACAGGCGGTTGCGCGCGAACGGCGCGGCCAGCCGGCTCCAGTCGATGTGGCCGACCTGGCCGGCGTAGCGGCCGAACAGCGGCTGGCCGTCGGGGCCCAGCAGGCTGTCGGGGGCGGCGGGCAGGCTCATTGAACTCCCATCATGCGGCTTCCATTTCTTTGATGTTGTGATCCAGCGCGGCGCGCAGCAGCGGCGCGAAGCCCTCCGGCGCGGCGTGGACGATGCGTATCTCGGGACATTCGTGCCAGTTGGCCAGGCGCTGCAAGGCGCCGGCGACGTCGCGCACGAAACGGTCGCTGACGCGCACACCCGGCTCCAGCACCAGCGACTTCAGTTCAAACACGCCGCCGCGCCGGTGCGCCTTGGCGTCCACCCGGCCGACCAGCGCGCCGCGCCGCAGTATCGGCAGCGTGAAGTAGCCGTATTTGCGTTTCTCCGCCGGAGTGTAGCATTCGAGCCGGTAATCGAAGCCGAACAGCTCCAGCGCGCGACGACGGTCCCACACCACCGGATCGAACGGCGACAGGATGGTGGTCAGCGTCGGCGCCAGCGTGCCGGCGGCGGCGGCCTCCAGCAGCGGCGCGTGATCGGGATGGACGTAGATCGGATCGTCCCAGTCGTCGACCCAGGCGCGCAGCAGGGCGCCCTGCTCCACCAGCTCCGCCGGGTCGAGGCGCGGCGGCTTGGTGCGGAAGTAGTCGCCGATCCAGGCGGCGCGCGCGCAGCCCATCGCCTTGACCGCCTTCAGCACCAGCGCGCGGCGGGTGTCGTCGATGTGCGGCATGCGGCGGTCGTCCCAGCCGGGCAGCACGCGCTCGGCCAGGTCGTAGATGCGCTGGAAGTTCTCGCGCGCGGCAATCATCAGCGCGCCGGAGGTGAACAGCACTTCCAGCGAACGCTTCTCCGGCTTCCAGCTCCACCAGCCGCCGCTCTGGCCGTCGGTGCGCTCGAAGTCCGAGGAGCGCGTTGGACCGTTGACGCGGATGTGGTTGAGCACCGCGTCGACCTCGGCGCGGCGCTCGCGCATCCAGGTCTCGGAATACTTCCAGCCCATCGCCGCCGGATCGAGCATGCGGTGGCGATACAGGCCGTAGTCCTCGATCGGCACGAAGCAGGCCTCGTGCGCCCAGTACTCGAACAGCTGGCCGGCCGCCAGCGCCTGTTCCAGCCACGGTTGCGGATAGTCGCCCAGGCGGCTCCACAACACCAGGTAGGGACTGCGCGCCACCACGTGGATGGTGTCGATCTGCAGCACGCCCATCCGGCGGATCGCATCCAACACGTCGGCCTGGCGCGCCTTGCGGCGGCGCGGTTGCAGCAATCCCTGCGCCGCCAGGTGCAGCGCCCGCGCCGCGGCCAGGCTGATTATCAATTCGGTCATGACCGCTATTCTAATAAAGAAATCAACATTGCCTGTGATCGGAAAGTGGTTTTTTTTGACTGGCCGGCCACAAACGTGATATTTCCGTGCAGAATATCCACATTGCGGTACAGCTTAGATTTCGCCGTGACCCAAGACTTTCAATGACCCATACCGCCACGCGCCCGATCGTGATTTTTTTCCGCCGCCTGTATCGCGCGGTCCTGCTGCCCGTTTTTGCGCTGGTGCTGCTGGCCGCCATGTGGGCGGCGGTGGCCTATCAACTCGGCCAGGAGCGCCAGACCGCCCGCTACGAAGCGGTGCTGCACAATCAGTCGCAGGCGCGCACGCTGGCCGAACACACCAACCACCTGCTGCGCCAGGTCGACCACGCCACCCAGCTGTTCAAGCTCAAATTCGAGGAGACCGGCGGCGCGCTGCGGCTGGCCGAGTTCACTCGCAGGAACGGCCTGCTCGATTCGCTGCTGCCGTCCAAGCTGGACCTGCCGCTGGCATTGGTCGGCCCCGACGGCCGCCTGATCGACAGCCGCAACGGCTACTTCCCGCCGGACATGCACGACCAGTCCCTGTTCCAGCACCACGCCGGCACGCCGGTCGACACGCCACTGGTGTCGACACCGGTGGTCGAGCCGCGCACCAAGAAATGGCAGATCCTGATCACGCGCCGGCTGAACGACGCCAAGGGGGAGTTCGCCGGCATCATCATGGTGATGATCGACCCGGCCACCTTCGTCGAGGACTACGACCGCCTCAACGTCGAACCCGGCGGCGCCGTGCTGCTGGTGAGCCGCGAGAACGGCATGTCCACCGCGCGCGTCGACGACCAGCTGATCATCAGCGATTCGATCGACTTCACCGCCGCGCAGGACGGCGCGCAGCAGGACGAGCTGCTGCTGGCGCGTCCGTTCGACGCCGTCGAGCGCATCTACGGCTACGCCGAGATGCCGCGCTACCTGCTGCTGGCGGTGGTCGGCAATCCGGTGCAGTCGGCGATGGAAGGCTACACGCACCGGCGCGACATGTACTACGGCGCCGCCGCCACCGCCTCGGTGCTGATGCTGCTGTTCGTCGGCCTGCTGATGCAGCAGGCGCACCGCTTGCGGCGCAGCGCGCGCATGATCACCGAAGCCCAGACCATGCTGCGCGCGGCGGCCGACGCCAGCATGGACGCGGTCTACCTGTTCAAGGCCTGCCGCATGCGCGGACCGTCCAAGGAAATCGTCGACTTCACCATCGCCGACCTGAATGAGCGCGGCGCGGCGCTGCTGGGCGCCACCGCCGCCGAACTGAAAGGCAAGCGCCTGCTGGAAGTGCTGCCGGCGCTGCACACCAAGGGCTACATCGACAAGTACAAGACGGTGCTGATCACCGGCCGGCCGATGGAGGAGGAGTTCGAAGCCGACCACCTGCCGGGCGGCGCCCACCTGTGGCTACACCACCAGATCGTCGCCATCGACGAGGGCGTGGCGGTGACCACGCGCGACATCACGCCGCGCAAGGAAAGCGAACTGGCGATGCGCAAAAACCAGGCGGAGCTGGCCGCCGTCAACGACGCCTCGCCACTGGGCCTGATCCGCGCGGACGCCCAGGGCCACTGCACCTACGTCAACCGCACCTTCGAATTCATCACCGGCCTGACGCGCGAGGAATCGCTCGGCGATTCATGGATGCGCGCCATCCATCCGAACGACCGCCCGGTGCTCAAGGCGGCCCTGAAGCACATGGCAGAAACCCGCGTCCCCTACCAGGACACGATGCGCTGCGTCCACCCGGACGGGATGATGATCTGGATCTCGTTCAAGATCGCCGCGATGGTGGTGGACGGCCAGGTCTATGGCTACGTCGGCACGGTGGACGACATCACCCACGTGCGCAAATCCGTGATGGCGCTGCGCGAGAGCGAGGCGCGCCTGCGCACCATCGCCGACACGCTGCCGGCCATGGTGGCCTACATCGACTCGGAGGAAATCTACCGCTTCCACAACCTCGCCTACGAACGGGAATTCAACCGCAATGGCGTGTCGGTGCTGGGCAAGGCCGTGGACACCACCATCAGCGAGGAGCGCTACCGCTTCCTGTCGCCCTACATCAAGCGCGCGCTGGCAGGCGAAACGCTGACCTTCGAGGAGGACGATCCCGACTCCACCATCGGCCGCACCTTCGAGGTGGTCTACATCCCGCAGATGGACGAAGACGGTGTGTCCGTGATCGGCTTCCACGTCATGCGGCAGGACGTCACCGCGCAGAAGCGCGAGAAACAGCGTCTGCTCAAGCTCTCGCAGGTGGATGCGTTGACGGGCCTGACCAACCGCGCCGGCTTCGTGCAGCGGCTCCAGGACAGCATGCAGGCGAGCCGCGAACACCATGGCCTGATGGCGGTGATGTACATGGATATCGACCGCTTCAAGCCGGTCAACGACACCTATGGCCACAGCGTCGGCGACGCGCTGCTGAAGGCGTTTTCGGCGCGGCTGACGCACGCCATGCGCGCCAGCGACACCATCGCCCGGCTGGGCGGCGACGAGTTCACCATCATCATGGAGCGCATCGCCCGCGTCGACGACGCCGCGGCGCTGGCGGCCAAGATCGTCGCCGCGATGCAGGCGCCGTTCGATCTCGATGGCACGGTGGTGTCGATTTCGGCCAGCATCGGCCTGGCCTATTACCGGGACGAAGACATCACGCCGGCCGAGCTGCTGCACCGCGCCGATGTGCTGCTGTACGAGGCCAAACAGGCCGGCCGCAATACCTATCGCGCCGGCCCGGCGCTGCCGGCGGCGGCCAGCAACGCGGCCTAGCCAGCGGCGTATCCACTTTTATCAACTCGTCCGGGTCCATCTTGCGCTATATTGTGCGCTTCCCGGCTGTTTTGATTACACATCTTCATGCGTCTGCTGCACACCTCCGACTGGCATCTCGGCCAATCCCTGCATAATTTCGAGCGCACCTACGAGCACCAGTGCTTCCTGGACTGGCTGCTGGACACCATCGCCGCCGAGCAGGCCGACGCGCTGCTGATCGCCGGCGACATCTTCGACAACGCCAATCCCTCGTCGGCGTCGCAGAAGCAGCTGTACCGTTTCCTGCAGCAGGCCAGGGAGCGCGCGCCGCAACTGAACCTCGTCATCATCGCCGGCAACCACGATTCGCCGGGACGGCTGGAGGCGCCGGGACCGCTGCTGGAGGCGCACGGCACGCGGGTGGTCGGCGCCGTGCAGCGCAAGGCCGACGGCGAGATCGACCTGGAGCCGCTGGTGCTGCCGCTCACCGGACGTGGCGGCGCGGTGGAGGCCTGGTGCCTGGCCGTGCCTTTCCTGCGGCCTGGCGACGTGCCGCGCCTGCCGGCGGAAGATGGCGCCGATCCCGCTCCCGATCCTTATTTAGCGGGCATCGCCCTGCTCTACCAACAGACGCTGGAACTGGCGCAGTCCAAGCGCCAGGCCGGCCAGGCGATACTGGCGATGGGCCACTGCCACATGGTCGATGGCCAGATGTCCAACGATTCGGAGCGCCGCATCGTCATCGGCGGCACCGAGATGCTGCCGGCCGGGATCTTCGGGCCGGACATCGCCTACGCCGCGCTGGGGCACCTGCACCTGGCGCAAAACGTCGGCAAGCAGCAGCACATCCGCTACTGCGGCAGTCCGATCCCGCTGTCGTTCGCGGAGGTGGGATACAGCCACCAGATCCTGCGCATCGACATCGACGGCGCCAACGTGCGCGAGATCACGCCGCTGATGGTGCCGCGCGCGGTCGCGCTACTGCGGGTGCCGGCCAAACCGGCGCCGCTGGCGCAGGTGCTGGAGGAACTGGCGGCGCTGGACCTGCCGCAGGCGGAGCCTGAACGGCAGCCCTTCCTTGAGGTTCGCGTCCTGCTGGACGCGCCGGAACCGGGCCTGCGCGCGCGGGTCGAGGCGGCGCTGGACGGCAAGCCTGTGCGGCTGGCCAAGATCGAGACATCGAGCGCGGCGCGCAACACCTCCATCGACGACGAAGTGATGACGCTGGACCGGCTGGAGCAGCTCAAGCCGGACGACATCTTCCGCCAGCTGTACAGGCAAAGATTCGACAACGACGCGCCGCCCGACCAACTGAGCGCCTTCACGGAACTCATGCTGACATCGAGGCAGCCATGAGAATCCTGAAAATCAGCGGCAAGAACCTGGCCTCGCTGGCCGGCGAATTCGGCGTGGACTTCGAACAGGAGCCGCTGGCGTCGACCGGCCTGTTCGCGATCAGCGGCCCGACCGGCGCCGGCAAAAGCACCCTGCTCGACGCGCTCTGCCTGGCGCTGTACGACGCCACCCCGCGCCTGTTGAAGGTCGCGGGACGCAACTACCTGGCCGACGTCGGCGCGGAAACCGTGTCCACGCAGGACCCGCGCACGCTGCTGCGGCGCGGCACGGCCGAAGGTTATGCGGAGGTCGATTTCGTCGGCAGCGACGGCGCCTCCTACCGCGCCCGCTGGAGCGTTCGCCGCTCGCGCACCAAGGCCGAAGGCGCCTTGCAGCCGACCCAGATGTCGCTGCTCCTGCTGCCGGCGCTGCAAGCGATAGGCGGCACCAAGACCGAAGTCAAGGTGGAGATCGAGAAGCGCATCGGCCTGTCGTTCGAGCAGTTCACGCGCGCCGTGCTGCTGGCGCAGAACGAATTCTCCGCCTTCCTCAAATCCGAAGACAACGAACGCGGCGAGCTGCTGGAGACGCTGACCGGCAGCACTGTCTATTCCGAGATCTCGATGCGCGCCTTCGAACGCGCCAAGCAGGAACAGGCGGCCTTGCAAAGCCTGATCGCCCGCCTGGCCGACCAGAAGCCGCTGAGCGCCGAGCAGCGCGGCGAGCTGGAAGCGCAGCGCGCAAGCGCCGCCGAAGCCCTGCAAGTGCAGGAACAGCAAAAGCTGGAGCTGGAACAGGAACTGCGCTGGCACAAGCAGGCCGCGAAGCTGGCCGACGATGAACAGTTGGCGCAGCAAGCCTGCCAGGTCGCCGTCGCCGAGGTGGCAGCATCGGCGCCACGCCGCACCGCGCTGGCGCGCATCGCGGCGGTGCAGCCGGCGCGCCCGTTGGCCGACGACATCGCGCGCATCGGCGCGGACATCGCCGCCACCCAGGCCACCATCGCCAGCAGCACACAGGATGCGGCACTCGCCGCGCAGGCGCTCGAACGCGCCACGGCGGCGCAAGCGCAAGCCGCAGCGCAAGTGCAAGAATCGGAAGCCGCGCAACGCAACGCCGCGCCGCAGCTGGACCAGGCCAAGGCGCTGGACGCCCGCATCGAGGCCATGCTGCCGACCTACCGGCAAACCGCCGCCGCGTGCGAGAAGGCCGACCAGGCGGACGCAGTCGCCAGGGCCGCGCTGCAAGAACGGCAGGACGAACGCAAGCGCCTGGCCGCGCAGCACGAGGCGGCCGTCACCTGGCTGGCGCAGCACAAGCAATGGCAAACGATGGCGCAGTCGTGGGAGCGTTGGGATGTGCTGTTCGTACAGGCCGGCCAGGCTGCGTCGCAAGCGGAGAAGCTGAGCAGCTCACTGGCCCGCGTGCAGCGCAACGCCAGGGCGCATCGCGACGAGGAGGCCGACGCCAGCGGCAAGCTGGCCGCCGCCGGCGCAGCCATGCAAACGCTGGACGCGCAGCGGCAGGAAGCGGCACGTGTGCTGGCGGCCTTCCCCGCCGACCAGTTGCAGACTACCCGCCACGATCTGGAGCAGCGCCGCGATCGACTGGCCGCTGCGGAAAAACTGTGGATCGAACTCGATGCGCGGCAAACCCGCCATGCACATATCGAGGCGCAGTCGGCGCAGCTGCGGCAGGCGGTGACCGCCGCCGAGATTCAACTGAAGGCCGCGCAGCAGGAAGGCGTCGGCATACTGGCGGCCTTCTCGCAGGCCGAGCGTTCGCTGAAGCTGGCGGAAGCCGCCTGCGCCAAGAACGTGGAATCGCTGCGCGCCGCGCTGGAAGACGATGCACCCTGCCCCGTCTGCGGATCGCATGAGCATCCATACCGGCAGGACGACGGCGGCCTGCACGCGATGCTGGCCGAGTTCCAGGCGGAAGTGGTACGCTGCCGCCAGCAGATGGAGGCCAACGTCAATCAGCAGGCGGCGCAACGCGCCACCGAGCAGGCCAGCCTTGAACAATTGAACGCGCTGACCAGCGAAGGCCGTGCCGTGGCGCAGGCGCTGGAGCGCGTCGCCGCCGCCTGGCAGAGCCACATGCAGGCCGCCGCTCAAGGCGATGCGGCATCGGAGCTTTCGGCGTCGCTGCCGCCGGAACCGGAACGCACCGGCTGGTTCGTCACCCAGCTGGAGCAGGTGCGCGACGCGCTGCAAGCCGTCGAACGGCAGGAACGGGACATGCACGCCGCCCGCACCGCGCGCGACCAGGCGCAATCCGCCTACGACCTGGCGGCCGCCGAGCACGCGCGCCTGCAAGGCATCGCCGCCCACGCACAGACCGCGCTCGCCCAATCGAACACCGAATACAAGGCGCTCGACGATCAGCGCATCGACATCGCACTCACGCTCAGCGGCCTGCTGTCCGACCTGGACCCGGCCTTCAGCGGCGGCGACATTCCGAGCGAAGACTGGAAGGACGACTGGAAAGCCGGCCCGGCCCGATTCCACGAAGCCCGGCAGGCCGAAAGCAAGCAATGGCTGGCGCAGCGCGCGGCGCATGACGAACGCGCCGCCGCCATCGCCACCATCGAGCTGGAAGTGAAGGCGCTCGCCGAAGCGCAGGCCAGGGCCGGCCTGGACGCCGTCAACGCCCGCGTCGCCTACAGCAGCGCGGACACCGCGCTCAAGGACATGCAGCAGCAGCGCATGGCGCTGTGGGGCGGTAAGGAAGTACGCGATGTCGAAGCGGCGCTCAACGCCGCCATCGATGCCGCCAGGGAGCGGCTGGCGGGACTGCAAAACGCGGCGCAGCATGCGGCGCAAGCCCGCGCGCGCGCCGACGAGGCGCTGGCCCAGGCCACGCAACGGCTGGCGGCGCTGCACGGCGCATCGACGACGGCCGTGGCAAAGCTGTCCGACTGGGTCGCCGCATTCCAGCAGCGCCAGCCCGACGCCGGCCTGCGCGACCTGGAACATCTGCACGAACTGCTGGCCCATTCCGCCGACGACGTGGACGCCGAACGCGCCGCGCTGCAAGCCATCGACCGCGCCGCCGACAACGCCGCCGCCGTGCTGAATGAACGCCAGCGCCAGCGCGTCGAGCACCAGCTGTCCGCGCCACCGGAGCGCACGCCCCCGGCCGAAGCAGATGGCGACAACGACGCGGCCGCCGCCGCGCCGTCGCCGATCGCCCAACTGGCTGCGGCGCTGAACGCGCTCGCCACGGAACGCGGCACGGCGCAGGACCAGGCCACAGCGCTGCAACTGGCGCTGGCGCAGGACGACGCCAAGCGCCGGCAATCGCAAGCCATGCTGGCGCAGATCGAACAGCAGGAAACCATCGAGCAGCGCTGGGCGCGCATGAACGACCTGATAGGCTCCGCCGACGGCAAGAAGTTCCGCAACTACGCCCAGCAGTTCACGCTGGACGTCCTGCTGGGCTACGCCAACGCCCACCTGAACCACCTGGCGCGCCGCTACCAGCTGGAACGCATCAGCAATCCGGCCAGCCCTTCCCTGGCGCTGCTGGTGCGCGACCTGGACATGGGCGGCGAGATGCGCTCCGTGCATTCGCTGTCCGGCGGCGAATCGTTCCTGGTGTCGCTGGCGCTGGCGCTGGGACTGGCCTCGCTGTCGTCCAACCGCGTGCGGGTCGAATCGCTGTTCATCGACGAAGGCTTCGGCAGCCTCGATGCCGAGACGCTGCGCGTGGCGATGGACGCGCTGGACGGCCTGCAGGCGATGGGCCGCAAAGTCGGCGTGATCTCGCACGTGCAGGAGATGACGGAACGGATCGCCGTAAAAATACTGGTGCAGCCTTCGGCCGGTGGTAAAAGCGCGGTCACTGTGCAGTAGAATGGTGTTTTATTGCTAATGCACGTCAGCCCATGAAACTGCTGCTTCGCTTGTGCTTCTGCCTCTCGTTCGCGCTGCCCGCGGCCCATGCCGCGCCGTGCGCCGCGCCATCCACGCTGGCCGATGGCTGGGAAGTGGCCGCGCCCGAGGCGGAGGGCTTCAACGCCAACGCCTTGTGCGTCACGCTGACCGCGCTGGCCGAGGGCGGCGACAATATCCACGGCATCGTCGTCGAACGCCACGGCAAGCTGGTGGCGGAGATGTACCGCGCCGGCAAGGACCGCTCGATCCGGCGCGGCCTGGGCATCTGGCCGCCGTTCGCACCGACGGTGGAATTCGGCCCGGACACGCTGCACGACGTGCGCTCGATCGGCAAGAGCGTCATCAGCCTGCTGGTCGGCATCGAGAAGCAGCGCGGCAGGATAGGCGCGCTCACCACGCCGGTGCTGGACTACTACCCCGAGCTCCAGGATCTGCGCTCGCCTCAACTGAACGCCATCAATCTTGAACACCT
Source organism: Duganella sp. BJB1802 (assembly GCF_013369445.1). NCBI lineage: Bacteria > Pseudomonadati > Pseudomonadota > Betaproteobacteria > Burkholderiales > Oxalobacteraceae > Duganella > Duganella sp. BJB1802. The sequence goes on from NZ_JABWEF010000012.1 coordinate 14,634, forward strand.
GCTGACCATGAGCGGCGGCTGGAAATGGGACGAGGGCATGCAGCCCAATAACGAGCTGCGGCTGTACTGGAAATCCGACCAGCTGCGCTATGTGCTGGAGCGGCCCATCGTGGCGCCGCCGGGCACCGTCTGGAACTACAACGGCGGCGGCACCACCATCCTGGCCGACATCGTCACCCGCGTCAGCGGGCGGCCGTGGATCGAGGTGGCGCGCAAGGACTTGTTCGAACCGCTGGGCATCGTGCAATGGGAATGGGTGACCGACCTGCGCGACCGACCGGCGCCCTTCTCGGGACTGCGTATGCGTCCGCGCGACATGGCCAAGCTGGGACGGCTGATGCTGAACCACGGCCGCTGGAACGGGCAGCAGATCGTGGCAGGGGAATGGGTGGATGAATCGCTCAAGCCGCGTCTGGGCGTGGGCTTCAAAAGTCCCGGCAACCAGCCCGACGAGCTGCATTACGGCTACCAGTGGTGGGACGGCACGGCGGCCTGGCACGGCCACCGCACGCCGTGGAGCGCGGCCTTCGGCAACGGCGGCCAGCGCATCTTCATCGTGCCGGAGATGGACCTGACGGTGGTGATCACCGCCGGCGACTACGGCTCCGAAGCGATGGCCGCCAAGGTCAACCAGCTGCTGCACACGCTGATCGCCACCGTCAGCGACTAAAAAATCCTAGCGTTCGCCGCGCTCCTTTCGTTCCATCTTCAGCATCTCCCAACCGAGTTCGCGGCGGATCTGCTGTGCATCCGGCGGCGGGCGCCGCTCGGCGATCTGCGTCCGCAGCCATTGGCGCACAGACTCTTTGCTCGGTTGCTTATTTTGGTTCATGGCCTTGCCTCTTTGCGGAAGAATGATCCCCAGTAGGCCTTCAACGCCGGCCGGCCCGCACAGTTGACGCGCCGGCCGCCGCGAATTTGCAACCATTTGCTACAATTTTGCTATCATTAAGACAAGCACGAGGCAGCGCGGGTCACCATGAGCATAGGCGCCATATCACCGAGTTCCGCCAACCAGCCACCGGCGCGCGCGACGCCGCCGGTGCAGGGGACGTCGTCGCCGGCGCCGGCGGCTTCCGGCAGCGACTCCACCACCAACCTGACGCCGGAAGCGCTGGCCCTCGTATCCCAGCTCAAGACCCGCGACACCGAAGTACGCCAGCACGAACAGGCGCACCTGGCCACCGCCGGCGGCCTGGCCACATCCGGCGCCTCCTACACCTACCAGCGCGGACCGAACGGCGTCGATTACGCCATCGGCGGCGAAGTGCATATCGATACCTCGCCCGGCCGCACGCCGCAGGAGACCATCGAACGCGCCCGCACCATCGAGGCGGCGGCGCTGGCGCCGGCCGATCCCTCCGGCGCCGACCGCTCGGTGGCGGCCCAGGCGCAGCAGATGGAGCTGCAAGCCCGCGCCGAACTGGCGACGCAGCAGGTGGAACAGGCCGCGGCCCGGCTGAACGGATCGGGGCCGGCGTCAAGCGACGCCGCCAAGGTCCGCCGCGCCTACGAGGCGCCGCCGCCGGCGACGCCCAGGCTGGACGTCTTCGCCTGAGCAGGCGGGCGTCCGAGTGATAAAATCCCGCCTTTGCAAGTCACTCGAAGAGCAACCATGTTAAAAGCACCACGTACCCTGACCTTCAAATGCGCCAAGTGCGCAAAAGCCGTGCAGGTCCGCCTGCAAAAGGTATCGGCCTGCTCGCACATCCAGCCCTACCTGGGCATTTGCGCCTGCGGCGAGGTCAAACACCACGCCATCGGCCAGAAAGACGCCGTCGCCTCCTACCTGGCCGCGCCGGAAGGCTGGACCCATCATCATTAATCTTTGCGCAGGCCTCAAGAAATCGGTGGGCGCACCGTTATAGAAGTATTATCAAACCGACTTCGCTGGAACCTGCCATGTCTATCCTACCTGCTCTCGGCACCCGCGCTTTGCCGTCGTCCCTCTACGGCGCCAATCCACACAACGACGGCAAGACCACGGCGACCAACGCCGCCAAGCCGGTCAAAGCGCTGGATTCCTCGCCGACTTCCCTGTCCACGGACAGCCTGGAAAAGCACGTGGCTTCGGTCGGCAACGCCACCGTCGATTTCGCGCAGGACTTCCTGAGCAGCTTCGCCAAGTCGCTGTTCGGCGACTCGGGCAAGGATGCGACCATCAGTTTCGACTCGGCCAGCCTGGATACCAGCTCCACCTTCGCCGTGGGCGCGCAGCACACCTCGGGCCCGAACGGCAGCAGCGACGCCGCCGCCTTCGACCTGACCGACAGCTCGCACTTCATCGGCAAAGGCACGATCACCACCGCCGACGGCCGCAAGTTCGACTTCCAAGTCGAAGTGCAGTACAACGCGGAACTGAGCGGCGCCGCCAGCCAGGACACGACCACCAACACCGATACCACCGCGAAGCGTCCGGTGGCCAGCAACGGCGCCAGCGCCGACAACCTGCCGACGGTACAGGTGCCGAACATCGACTTCCCCGGCACGCTGGCCGACCTGTTCAAACTGATCGGCCGCGACCTGCAATCGGCGCTGTCGACCGGCGACAGCGCGCCCGCCAAGACCAGCGACGGCATCGACCGCAACACGCTGCGCAATCTGTCGCTGCGCCTGCTCAACCTGGTCGACAGCAAGGACACCAACACCTACACCGCGCCGACCGCCGCCGACAAGGTCAAATCGGCGGCCGACGCCTACGGTGCGCAAGCCCCGCAGGAACCCATCAAGGCCGGTCCCGCCGGCGTGAGCGCGACGCCCGCGCCCGCGGACGATCCGATCTCGCTCGCTCCCGTCAAAGACGCCAACAGCTAAGCGCCAAGTATAATAAGCGCCTCAACACCGAAACGCCGGCAGGGATGAACACCATCCCCGGCGTTTTTTGTGCTTGTCCATTCCGCTTATTACACCTACCGATTGCCCCGAACATGTCCGCACACACCACCGCCTCCCCTACGCCGCAACAGATCCACTGGGAGGAGAACGGCGTGCAGTGCGCCGCGCGCTGGCGCTCCGAAGCCGGCATGCCGCCGCCGAAGCGCGTCGTCATCGCCGACGACCGCACCAACGCGGACGTGGCCTACCGCCTGGCCTGCGAAGGCACGGCCCTGCTGTGGCGCGGCGACTTCCAGAACGCACGCCAGCTGCTGCAGGCCCTCGCGCGCCGCGCGGACCACAAGGGCAAGCCGTCGAAGAAGGCCAAGCCGGCCAAGACTCCGGCCACGCCGACCGAAGCGTTCCACCTGCATCGCCAGGCGCAATCGCAGCGGGCGCGCACGCTGGCCATGCTGCTGATTCCTTTCGACGCCGGCTACGCCATCCCGCTGCGCCGCGCGCCGGACGTGCAACTGGCCTGCAACGAGGCCTACGGCCGCTTCGAGGAACCGTTCGTGGCTTCGCTGCGCGAGCTGCTGGGCGTGATCGGCGCGCACGAATGGCGCCGCACCGGGGTCGAGATCCCGGCGCTGGACGCGCGCATCCACCCACACTACGGCGTGTTCTCGCCGGTGCGCGGCGAGTATGTGGAGCTGGTGGCCAATGCGCCGCTGCCGGCCGGCGTCAAGCTGGCCTACGATATCGGCGCCGGCACCGGCGTGCTGTCGGCGGTGCTGGCCAGGCGCGGCGTGGCGCGCGTCATCGCCACCGACCAGGACCAGCGTGCGCTGAGCTGCGCGCGCGAAAACCTGGCGCGGCTGGACCTGGACGGCCAGGTCGAGCTGCTGGAGGCCGACCTGTTCCCGGAAGGCCGGGCGCCGCTGGTGGTGTGTAATCCGCCGTGGGTGCCGGCGCGTCCGAGTTCGCCGATCGAATACGCGGTCTACGACCCGGACAGCCGCATGCTGCGCGGCTTCCTGGCTGGCCTGTCGGCGCACCTGACGCCGGGTGGCGAAGGCTGGCTGATTTTGTCGGACCTGGCCGAGCACCTTGGCCTGCGTCCGCGTGAGCAGCTGATGGAATGGATCGCCGCCGCCGGCCTGAAAGTCGTCGACCGCCACGACGTGCGCCCCACCCACCCGCGCGCCGCCGACGCCACCGACCCGCTGCACGCCGCGCGCGCCGCCGAGGTCACGTCGCTGTGGCGCCTGGCCGCCGCGTAAGACCGGCGCCTCTCGAAAGAGGCAATGTTTGCAGTTCTGCTATGCTCGTGTAAATCAACTTTCGTGGAGGACCTCCCATGTTCAAGCGATTATTCGGGCTGATGTCGCCGCCTGCTGCGCCCCTTCCACCACCCTCCGACCTGTTGAGCGATGAAGCGTATGCGCGCTACAAGGCCGGCGCCTCCGGGCTCACACGCCTGATCACGCGCCACCTCGGCGAACAGGAAAGCGAACGGCAGGTGCGGCACGTGGAAGCGAAGTACGACTCCACAGGGCCGACCAACATCGACGAGATCCGCTGGCTGTTTTACGACGCCATGCTGGACGACGAAGGCCAGCAACGCGGACAGTGGTTCATGCTGCAGGTCGACTGGAAAGCCAGCGAGGAAGTCGCCTGGCAGGTGCAGGAAATGCTGGCGGCGCGTGGCATCGAGCCGGTGTGGCAGTGGGATCACGAAGGCAAGACCGTCATGCAGGGGCTGCGCGACCTGTCGCAATGGCTGGCGTCACGGCCTCTGTCGCTGCTGATAGTGGACTACGAGTCGGATTCCTACTACGCGCTCATCATGGAAACCACCCTGGTCGAGCAGACGATCGCCTTGGGGCGGGAGGCTGGCGTGAAGATCCTGAGCTTCGAGGACTTCACGGCCACGCAGGGCGAGGAATGATGCGATAAATATAAGCGCCACTTAAAAAATCCACCGAAATATAAGTGACTCTTATTTTTACCCTTGCGGAACGCAAAAGGTCTATGTATAATTCGGGCCTCAGACGCGGGGTGGAGCAGTCTGGCAGCTCGTCGGGCTCATAACCCGAAGGTCACAGGTTCAAATCCTGTCCCCGCAACCAGATTCGATAAGCCGTTGATTTCTTTCAGGAATCAACGGCTTTTTCTTTTTCGGCACACTCCGGGGACTCCCCCTTCATACCCAAGCCGGCATAAAACTGTCACAATCGCGTTTTTAGTCTGCCAAGGAGGCGCGTGTGAAGGATCAGGTCCAGTTATCAGCACAAAATGAGCAGGATGCTCCCACCAATCCATCACGCCGCCGCATCTTCCAGGCCGCCGCCGCCACCGGCATGGCCGCTTCCCTGCCAGCGCTGGGCGAGGCCGCCACCGCCAGGCCGGCCGCCGTCAAAGGCTCGCTGGACGCCAAGCTGAAAGCCCACATCAAAACCGTGGTCGTGATCTACCTGGAGAACCGCAGCTTCAACAACCTGTTCGCCAACTTCCCCGGCACCGCCGCGCCGCTGTCGGCCGCCACCGCCGCCGCCTGCCAGCAGCGCGACCGCGACGGCTCCGTGCTGCCGGCGCTGCCGAAGGTCTGGGGCGGCATGGTGCCCAACACCCAGGACATCGGCGGTAAAAAATACGCGCTCAAGGAAGACGACATCAAGGGCCTGCCGAACGGCCCGTTCAAACTAGTCGACACCGAAGGCAAGCCGCTGCCCGAAGCCGTGATCACGCGCGACCTGTGGCACCTGTTCTACCAGAACCAGATGCAGATCAACGGCGGCAAGAACGACGGCTTCGCGGCCTGGGGCAACACCGGCGGCATGGTCATGGGCTACTACGGCGAGACCAGCAAGAACCTCGGCCTGTGGAAGATCGCCGAGCAGTACACGCTATGCGATAACTTCTTCATGGCGGCCTTCGGCGGCTCCTACCTGAACCACCAGTTCCTGATCAGCGGCCGCACGCCCGAGTACTTCAACGCCAAGGACACCGCCGCCAAGAAGAAGATCGCGGTGCTGGACGACGGCCCGACCGGCATGCGCCTGTCCGTGACCAAGGACAGCCCGGCGTCGGCGATGGACGGCATGCCGGTCTACGTCAACAACGGCGCCATCACGCCGGACGGCTACGCGGTCAACACCATGGCCCCGCCCTACCAGCCCAGCTACATCCGCCCGGCCTTCGACGGCGATCCGCTGCTGGCCGATCCGAACGACGCCGGCACGCTGCCGCCGCAAAGCTACGACACCATCGGCGACCTGCTGTCGGCCAGGAAGGTCAGCTGGGCGTGGTACGGCGGCGCGTGGCAGGCCGCGCTCGACGCGCGCGGCGGCGGCGAGAAGCCGAACTTCCAGTACCACCACCAGCCGTTCAACTACTTCAAGCAGTTCGCACCCGGCACCGCCGCGCGCGCCGAGCACCTGCGCGACGGCGGCCTTGGCGACAGCCCGATCTCGAACAAATTCCTGGCGGACGTCGTCGCCGGCAAGCTGCCCGCCGTGACCTTCTACAAGCCGCAGGGGAACCTGAACCTGCACGCTGGCTACTCGGACGTGGAATCCGGCGACGCCCACATCGCCAACGTGATCGAGCACCTGAAGAAGTCCCCGCAGTGGAAGGACATGGTCGTCGTGGTCACCTTCGACGAGAACGGCGGCTGGTGGGACCACGTGGCGCCGCCCAAGGGCGACCGCTGGGGTCCGGGCTCGCGCGTGCCGGCCATCGTCATTTCGCCGTACGCGAAGAAGGGCCAGGTCGACCACACCTTCTACGACACCACGTCGATCCTGCGCTTCATCACCCGCCTGCACGGCCTGCCGCAGCTGGAAGGCATCAAGGTGCGCAACGAAGCCTTCGCGGCCCGCAACGCGCCGCCGCCGGGCGACCTGACGGCCACGCTGAGCTTCCGCTAAGCTTCCGATGAGTTAGTGCGGGCGGCAGCACCTCTGTGTTACAATCCGCGACTTACTTACTGAGCCCGACTGCTGCAGCCGGGCTTTTGTTTTGAGCGGCGCATTTTCACGGCGCCGTGGGCACGAGATTTAAGAATGAGAGATAAAAAAGACAACGCCACGTTCGACCTGCCCGGCTTCAGCCCGGCCGCGCCGCTCGAACCGGAAGCGAAGCGCCCGCCGGCGCCGCGCGGCAAGCGTGCCACAATCAAGCAGGTGCAGCTCGAACTGCTGGAACCGACCGACACCACCGGCCTGCCGGTCTGGGTGCGCGACGAAAACCTGGACCTCACCGGCTTGCCGGTGTGGGCGCCAAACTAACACCAACCCCGATATCACAGCGTCAGCGAGCCTGTTAGACTGTGACCACGTCCTTTTTGAACAGGTCTGACACCATGACATCCACCGCCTTTTCCAGCCTGCCGCTGGCCCAAACCCTGCTCGACAATCTCGATTCGCTCGGCTACAAGGAGATGACGACCATCCAGGCGCAAAGCCTGCCGTCGGTGCTGGAGGGGCGCGACCTGATCGCCCAGGCCAAGACCGGCAGCGGCAAGACCGCCGCCTTCGGCATCGGCATCCTGGCCAAGCTCAATCCCGCGTGGTTCGCCGTGCAGGCGCTGGTGCTGTGCCCTACCCGCGAGCTGGCCGAGCAGGTGGCCAATGAGCTGCGCCGCCTGGCCCGCGCCACCGGCAACGTCAAGGTGCTGGTGCTGACCGGCGGTTCGCCGATGCGTCCTCAAATCGCCTCGCTGGAGCATGGCGCCCACATCGTGGTCGGCACGCCGGGCCGCGTGCGCGACCACCTGGGCCGCGGCACGCTGGACCTGTCCAAGGTCGAGACGCTGGTGCTGGACGAGGCGGACCGCATGACCGACATGGGCTTCTACGACGAAATCGCCGGCATCGTCAGCGCCTGTCCGAAGCGCCGCCAGACCTTGCTGTTCTCGGCCACCTACCCGGACGACATCCGCCGCGCCACCGATTCCTTCCTGGCCGATCCGGTCGAAGTGACGGTCGAGGCGCAACACGACAACAGCCAGATCGAGCAGCTGTTCTTCGAGATCGGCTTCGACGAACGCAACGCCGCCGTGGCGCGCCTGCTGGGCCACTACAAGCCGGTATCGGCCATCGCCTTCTGCAACACCAAGGTGCAGTGCCGCGAGCTGGTGGAAGAGCTGCAGGCAAAGGGCTTCTCGGCGATGGCGCTGTACGGCGAACTGGAACAGAAGGAGCGCGACGAGATCCTGGTGCTGTTCTCCAACCGCAGCTGCTCGGTGCTGGTGGCCACCGACGTCGCCGCGCGCGGCCTGGACATCCCCAACCTGGAGGCGGTGATCAACGTCGACGTGTCGAAGGACACCGAGGTGCACATCCACCGCGTGGGTCGCACCGGCCGTGGCGGCGAACAAGGCCTGGCCCTGTCGCTGTGCGCGCCGAACGAGAAGAAGTGGGTCAAGCTGATCGAGGAATACCAGAACGCGCCGGTCGAATGGTTCGATCTGAAATCGCTGGATGAAAACGACTACGGCGTCGATCCGGCGCCGATGATGACGTTGGTGATCTCGGGCGGCAAGAAGGACAAGCTGCGTCCGGGCGACCTGCTGGGCGCACTGACCGGCGACGCCGGCCTCTCGAAGGAACAAGTCGGCAAGATCAACGTGTTCGAGTTCCAGACCTACGTGGCGATCGACCGCCGCGTGGCCTACGATGCCTTCGAACGCCTCAGCAAGAACAACCCGCTGGGCGGCGACTTCGGTGCCATCAAGGGCCGCAACTTCAAGATGCGCTTCATCGACGCCTGATCCGGTTTAGCGGTGCTGCTGCGGGATATGCGGCAGCAGCACCGTCAGGATGCCCAGCAGCGGCAGGAACGAACACAGTTTGTACACATAGGCGATGCCGGCCACGTCGGCGATATGCCCCATGGCGGCGGCGCCGATGCCGCTCACGCCGAACATCAATCCAAAGAAGATCCCCGCGATCATGCCGACCTTGCCCGGCATGAGCTCCTGCGCGAACACCACGATGGCGGAAAACGCCGACGAGATCACGAAGCCGATCACCACCGACAGCACGGCGGTCCAGAACAGATCGACGTAGGGCAGCATCAGCGTGAACGGCGCGGCGCCGAGGATGGAGATCCAGATCACGCGCTTGCGGCCGATGCGGTCGCCGATAGGCCCGCCCATGAAGGTGCCCGCCGCCACCGCCGCTAAAAACAGGAACAGGTACAGCTGCGCCGACGATACCGACAGGCCGAATTTGTCGATCAGGTAGAAGGTGTAGTAGCTGCTCAAGCTGGACATGTAGATGTACTTGGAGAAGACCAGCAGCGCCAGCACCGCCAGTGCGCCATAAACGCGCCCCTTAGGTAAAGGCGATACGGCATGCGAGGCGGCCTTGCGCGGCAGCCCGGCCAGGTGCGCGCTGTGCCAGCGGCCGATGTGCGCCAGCACCATGATCGCCGCCGCCACCGGCAGCGCGAACCAGGCGATATTGCCCTGTCCACGGCCGATGATGACAGCGGCCGCCAGCAAAGGCCCGAGCGCCGAGCCGACATTGCCGCCGACCTGGAACAGCGACTGCGCAAAACCGAACCGCCCACCCGAGGCGATGCGCGCCACGCGCGAAGCCTCCGGGTGGAAGGTCGAGGAACCGACGCCGATCAGCGCGGACGCCACCAGCAAGGCCGGGAACGTGCCGGCGACGGACATCATGAGCACGCCGATCAGCGTGGCGACCATCCCGAGCGGCAGCAGGAAAGGCATGGGACGGCGGTCGGTGTAAAGGCCTATCCAGGGCTGCAGCAGCGAGGCGGTGCACTGGAAGGTCAACGTGATCAGGCCGACCTGCGTGAACGTCAGGCCGAACTGCGCCTTCAGCATCGGGTAGATCGACGGCAGCATGGCTTGCGTCAGGTCGTTCAGCAGGTGGACCAGGGCGACCGCGCCGAGGATGGACATGACGGTATCCCCGTGGGGGCGGCTGGAGGAAGTGAGAGTGGATGTATTCATGCGGCCCAGTGTAATATGGCTGCAAACCCGATATATTCCAACTTTCGTCGACTAAGTGACAAATGAAAGCTCTCCACCGCAGCAGCGACCATCGAGATTATCAACGCGTTCCGCGCGTCGTCACGGCGATGGCGCGCGACGAGGTGCATGGCATATCGGTACGGCCGCACAGCCACGAACGCGCGCAGCTGCTGTATGCCACCGAAGGCCTGATGAAGGTGAAGACCGACTTCGGCGTGTGGATACTGCCGCCGCGCCGTGCGCTGTTCATTCCGCCTGGTGTGATGCATCAGTGGACGTCGTTGAGCAAGGTGACGATGCGGACGATCTACGTCGAAGCCGAAACGGCGCAGGCCTTCGGCGATGTCTGCCGCGTGATCGAAGTCAGTCCGCTGCTGCGCGAGCTGATACTGTCGCTGCTGGATGAACCCATCGAATATCCACTGCCCGGCCGTGGCGAGCATCTGGCGATGCTGATCCTGTCCGAGCTGGCGTCGGCGGAGACGGTGCCGATCGCGATCCCCTGGCCGCGCGACCGCCGCCTGCTGGCCGTGTGCGAAGCCATCATGGCCGATCCGGGCAGCCCGCGCACCATCGAGGACTGGGCCGCCGAAGCCGGCGCCAGCGCGCGCACGCTGATACGCCTGTTCCCCAGGGAGACAGGCCTGCATTACCGCCAGTGGGTGCAGCAGGTGCATCTGGCCGAGGCCTTCGGCCGGCTCGAACGCGGCGACAGCGTCGGCGAAATCGCGGCGGCGCTGGGCTACGCCAGCCCGAGCGCGTTCAGTGCGATGTTCCGCCGCATCCTCGGCAAAACGCCGCAGCACTACCTGGGCAGCTGGCGCGCGCCGCTACAACGCGCCTAGACCGTCGCCAGCGTAAAGCGGAACACGGCGCCGCGCTGCGGCACGCGCACCAATTCGATCCCGCTGCCATGCAGTTGCAGGATGCGGCTGACGATCAACAGGCCAAGCCCCCCTTCCCTGCGCTCGCCGCGCAGCGCGAACGGGCGGCGGAACAACACTTCCTCCATGTCCGGAGGGATGCCAGGCCCGGTATCGCTGACGGTGATCCGGATGTGGCCCTGCGCGCCCGGCTCCACCTCGATCTCCACCGTGCCGCCGGGCGGCGTGTGGCGGATCGCGTTGTCGAACAAATTGGTCAGCACGCGCTCGATCATGCCCAGGTCCGCGCGCACCAGCGGTGCGGGGTGCGGCAGCACGGCGTTCAGGCGCAGCTGCTTTTCCTCCGCCCGCAATTCGAATTTCTGGAACACGTCCTGTATCAGATCGCTCAACGAGAAGGATTCGATTTCCGGCGCCACCGCGCCATGTTCCAGGCGCGCCAGCTCGAACAAGGCCTGCGCCAGGCGGCCAACCTTGCGGCTCTGTGCCAGCGCGATGCCGAGGTAGTGCTGGCGGCCGGCCGCATCCAGCGTTTCATCCTTCAGCGACAAGGTCTCCAGATAGCCGTGCAGGGAGCCGAGCGGCGTACGCAAATCGTGCGAGATATTGGCCACCACTTCGCGGCGTTCGTGGTCCAGCTGGCGCACCGTCTGCCATTGCTCGTTGATGCGCGCGGCCATCTCGCCGTAGGCATGCTCCAGGATCGCGATCTCGTCGCGCCCTCCGCCAGCGTTGGGCGGCGGCAGCGCCAGTTGCTCGGCCTTGGTGTCCAGCTGGCGCATGGTGTCGGCCAGCCGGTGCAAGGGCCGCGTGATCAGGCGAAAGGCGACCAAGCCGGCCACAAGGCCAAGCAAGGCCACGATGGCCATCGACCATAGCGTCGTGCGCAGCACCGAGCTGGCGGTGGCGCGGGCCGCGAGGCGGTCGTGTTCTTCGCTCTGCAGGATGACGTAGATATAGCCGACCTTGCGTTCGCCCATGCGCAGCACTGCCGCGCTGAACACCTTGCGACCGGTGTCGCTGCGCGGATCGTCGCCCTGTATCGGCAAGGGCTGGTTGTCCAGCAGGCGGCGGATGGGCTCAAGGTTGACGTGGTCGCGCTTCAGGTGGCCCGCCGGCGCGGCGTGGCCGACGATGCGGCCCTCCATGTCGAGCAGGTAGACTTCGACATTGGGATTGACCACCATCAGCTGCCCAAACAGGCGGCGCACGGCTTCGGGGCCGAGGCCTTCGCTGGCCGGCGCGCCGGGCGCAGGGGCGGGGTCGCTGTCCGCATGCATCAGCTGTGCGTCCAGCGCGATGCTGCGCGCCAGGCCGCGCGACAGGCCCTGCACCACCTCCTTCTCGTGCATGATGTTGGCGCGGATCTGCAGCCACGCGGACGCGCCGCAGCAGGCCAGCAGCAGCACCGAGAACACCAGCGACAGGCGCTGGGAAAGGGTCAGGTTCATGCCGCCGGCCCGCCGTGCGCGAAGCGGTAGCCCTTGCCCCATACGGTCAGGATGCGGGCCGGATCGGCGGGATCGGCCTCGATCTTGGCGCGCAGGCGGTTGATGTGGGTGTTGACCGTGTGCTCGTAACCGTCATGCTGGTAGCCCCACACCTGGTTGAGCAGGTCCAGCCGCGAGAACACTTTCTCGGGATGCTTGACGAAGAAGTACAGCAGGTCGAATTCGCGCGGCGTCAGGTCCAGCGGGCGGCCTTCAACCTGCGCCTGCCGGGTCAGCGGATCGAGGCGCACGCCGTTCAGTTCCAGCGCGCCGGCTTCGTTGCGCTGGTTGCGGGCCATGGCGTCGGCACGGCGCAGCAGCGCCTTCACGCGCGCCACCAGCTCCAGCACGGAGAACGGCTTGACGAGATAATCGTCCGCGCCCAGCTCCAGTCCGAGGATGCGGTGCACTTCGCTGGAGCGCGCGCTGGTGATGATGATGGGCGTGTAGGTCGCCATCGCCCGCGCCTGGCGGCAGATTTCCAGCCCGTCCACGCCGGGCAGCATCAGGTCGAGGATCAGTGCATCCCAGCCGCCGGTGCGCAGCTGGGCCAGGCCCTGGTTGCCGTCGGCACAGTGGGTGACCTGATAGCCTTCGTCCTGCAGGTGCAGGCGCAGCAGGTCGGCGATGGGCATATCATCCTCTACGATCAGGACGCGTTTTGGTAAATCCATAGTCAGTCTGGCCGGGTAAAAGTCTGGATGCCGCCATTGTGCGGGATTCCTGCGCAGGAAAGTATCACATTTAATTGAACATTACGTGAGGATTTCGCCATCCGCGCCGGGGCACAATGGCTGCATCGACATTCCACTTGATGGAGTTTATATGACTTCCAGACGCAAATTTCTCCTCACTAGCGGCGCCGCCCTGATGGCAGGCGCCGCAGCTTTAAAATGGCGCGCAGCCAACGCCGGCCCGGCTCCCACCTGGGAAGTGACGCACACCGACGCCGAATGGCGCGCCCTGCTCTCGCCGGCGCAGTACGAGATCCTGCGGCGCGGCGGTACCGAGCGGCCGTTCAGCAGCCCGCTCTACAAGGAGCACCGGGCCGGCAGGTTCCTCTGCGCCGGCTGCCAGAATCCCCTGTTCTCGTCCGCCGCCAAATTCGACAGCGGCACCGGCTGGCCCAGTTTCTGGAAGCCGCTGGAACGCGGCGTGTACACGAGCCGCACGACGTCGCTGGGTTTCCGTGGCGCCGAGGTGCAGTGCCGCCGCTGCGGCGGCCATCTGGGCGACGTGTTCGACGACGGCCCGGAACCGACCGGCCTGCGGTACTGCATCGACGGCCTGGCGCTGACGTTCACCCCCGGCGCGGCTTGAGGGAGGGCCATTGCCATGCTGCTGATCCTTCTCTCTTACCTCGGCGGGGCGCTGACGATACTCAGCCCCTGCATCCTGCCGGTGCTGCCGTTCGTGTTTGCCCGCACCGGCCAGCCGTTCGTGCGCAGCGGATTGCCGCTACTGGCTGGGATGGCGCTGACCTTTGCGCTGGTGGCGACGCTGGCCGCCGTCGGCGGCGGCTGGGTGGTGCAGGCCAATCAATATGGCCGCTGGCTGGCCATGGCGCTGATGGCGTTCTTCGCGCTGACCTTGATGCTGCCGCATCTGGCGGACCGCTTGACCAAGCCGCTGGTGGCGCTTGGCGACAGGCTGTCCAGCAAGGCGCAGGCGGCCGATGGCGCGGCGGATAGCGCGTGGTCGGGTGCGCGGTCCTCGTTCCTGTTGGGGATCGCGACCGGCTTGCTGTGGGCGCCCTGCGCGGGGCCGGTACTTGGCCTGCTGCTGACCGGCGCGGCGCTGAACGGCGCCAGCGCCCAGACGACGCTGCTGCTGTTGGCCTATGCGGCGGGTGCGGCGACTTCGTTGGCACTGGCGCTGCTCATCGGAGGACGAGTCTTCAACACGATGAAGCGTTCGCTGGCCGCTGGTGAATGGTTGCGGCGCGGCTTGGGCGTGGCCATGCTGGGTGGCGTGGCGGCGATTGCCAGCGGGCTGGATACCGGCCTGCTGACGCGAGTGTCGACGGTCGCCACTTCGGGCCTGGAGCAAAAGCTGATCGATACGCTGTCGCCGCGCGAGCCACGAGGCGGCGCGATGATGGCCGGTGGCGCGATGCGTGGCGGCGACGCGGCGAACGGCTCGGGCGCCATGATGTCGCGCACCGCGATGAGCGGCAACGGCCCCGCCATGATGGCCATGCACGCCGCCGCACCGGCCGAGGACACGCTCCCGGTGGAAGGCAAGCTGCCGCCGCTGACCGGCGCCGTCGATTGGCTGAACTCCGCGCCGCTGACCGCCGCGCAGCTGAAAGGCAAAGTGGTGCTGGTCGACTTCTGGACCTACTCTTGCATCAACTGCCTGCGCTCCATGCCCTACGTGAAAGCCTGGGCGGAAAAATACCGCGACCAGGGCCTGGTGGTAATCGGCGTACACGCCCCCGAATTCGCCTTCGAACGCGATATCGGCAACGTGCGCAAGGCGGTCAAGGACCTCGGCATCACCTACCCTGTCGCCGTGGACAACGACTATGCCATCTGGCGCGCCTTCGGCAACCAGTACTGGCCCGCGCACTACCTCATCGACGCCAAGGGCCAGATCCGCCACCACCATTTCGGCGAAGGCGAATACGCCCAATCCGAGCAGGCGATCCAGCAGCTGCTGGAGGAAGCGGGCCGCAAGGACGTGGCCAACACCGTGGTCAGCGCGGAAGGCGCGCAAGGCGTGCAGCAGGCGTCCGACATGGGCCAGGTGGCCTCGCCGGAAACCTACCTGGGTTACGAACGGGCGCAGAATTTCGCTTCGCCTGAAACCCAGGCCGCGGACAAGAGCCGCAGCTACACCGCGCCTGCGCAGCCGGCACTGAATCAATGGGGCCTGGCCGGGAACTGGCTGTCGCAACCGGACCAGGTCACGCTGAGCCAGGGCACGGGCCGCATCGTCTACCGCTTCCACGCCCGAGACCTGCACCTGGTGCTGGGCCCGGACAAGAACGGCAAGCCGGTACGCTTCCGCGTGACGATAGACGGCGCCGCGCCGGGCCGCAACCACGGCGCCGACGTCGCCGCCGACGGCAGCGGCACCATCAACGGCCAGCGCTTGTATCAGCTGGTGCGGCAGTCCGGCAGCATCGGCGACCACACCTTCAACATCGAATTCCTCGATCCCGGCGTACAAGCCTACGCCTTCACCTTTGGTTGAAACGGAGAGCACGACATGAACAGCTTCTTGAAAAACTACGGCGGTCCCCTGGCGCTGGCCGGCGCCGCCATCTTCGGCGTAGCGTTGTGGCAGCAGCCGGCGGTATCGGCGGAAGTGGCGGTGGCGATCGCGCCGCCGGCCGTCGATGAACCGGCACCCACCGGCCACACCGCCACCGCCATCTTTGCCGGCGGCTGCTTCTGGGGCGTGCAGGGCGTGTTCCAGCACGTGAAAGGCGTCAGCAACGCCCTCTCCGGCTATGCTGGCGGCGACGGCCGCAGCGCCAACTACGACGCCGTAAGTGGCGGCGACACCGGCCACGCCGAAAGCGTGAAGATCACCTACGATCCGGCGCAGATCAGCTACGGCAAGCTGCTGCAGATCTTCTTCTCGGTGGCGCATAATCCCACGGAGCTCAATCGCCAGGGGCCGGACAGCGGCACGCAATACCGCTCCGCGATCTTCCCGCGATCGCCGGCGCAGCGCAGCGTGGCGGAAAAGTACATCGCGCAGCTCAACGCCTCGCACGTGTTCAAGAAGCCGCTGACGA
This sequence comes from Duganella sp. BJB1802, assembly GCF_013369445.1. Classification (NCBI taxonomy): domain Bacteria; kingdom Pseudomonadati; phylum Pseudomonadota; class Betaproteobacteria; order Burkholderiales; family Oxalobacteraceae; genus Duganella; species Duganella sp. BJB1802. The sequence goes on from NZ_JABWEF010000012.1 coordinate 30,579, forward strand.
CCAGGATCGAAATGGACAAGGCCTTCTACCCCGCCGAGGCCTATCACCAGAACTTCCTGACGCTTAACCCCAACCATCCGTATATCGCCTTCAACGACCTGCCCAAGGTCGAAAACCTGAAGCGTATCGCGCCGGATGTATATCGCGCCGATCCGGTGCTCGTGCGTAAAGGCCTGTAGTACAATTACAGGACAATACGACACGGCCAAGCGCCATGGAAAACAGAGACGATCCCTCCCCCGATTCACCGCTGCGGCGCCGGCTGCTGGGCGGTTTGCTGACCGCCGCCGCGCCGGCGCTGCCGTTGATACTGCCGTCCAGCGCCCGCGCCGCCGACGCGCCCATTCAAGTGGGCGGCCTGCCCGTCACCTGCAACCTCACGCTGCCGGTGGCCTGCATGGCGAAGGCCGCGTCCATGGGCAAGCCAGGCGCCCTGCCTCGCGGCTTCGAATACAGCAAGTACAACGGCTGGCCCGAGGTGAAGGAGTCCCTGATGACGGGACGCATCCAGGCCGCATACATGCTGGCGCCGTTGGTGATGGACCTGGCGGACAAGCGTATTCCGGTGAAGATCGTCTCGCTGGGCCACCGTTCGGGCGCCGTCATCATGGTGCGTACCGATTCCGCCTACAAAAAATTCGCCGACCTGCGCGGCAAGCGCATCGCCATCCCGAGCCGCTTCGCGGTGGACTTTCTGTTCCTGCGCAAAATGCTGGCGCGCGAGAAGATGACGCCCAAGGATATCGAGATCATCGAGATGGCGCCGCCGGACATGCCAGCCGCGCTGTACGCCAAGGCGGTGGACGGCTACTGCACCGGCGAGCCTTTCGGCGCCGCCGCCCAGCGCGCCGGCTACGCGCGTCCGCTGGCGATGACGCGCGACGAATGGCGCAACTACATCTGCTGCGTGCTGACGGTGCGCGAAGAACTGATCAAGGAAAACCGCCCGCTGGTGCAGGAGCTGGTCAACTACGTGCAGGCCGCCGGCAGCTGGCTCGATTCCACGCCGGCCAGCCGCGAAAAGGCGATCACCATTGCCGCCGGCCGCAAGTACTTCAACCAGGACCCGAACGTGCTGCGCTTCGTGATGCAGAACCCGGCCGACCGCGTGACCTACGGCGACCTGCGCATGATACGTTCCGAGTTCGACGAATTGATGCAGCTGTCGATCGAAGCCGGCACCATCAAGCACCCCATCGCCTACGAATCCTACGTGGACGAGAGCTTCGTCAAGGCCATCAAGCCGGTCGCCATCAGCCTATGAGCAAGTTGAAGACCGCATTGCTGGCGATGGCGATCAGCTTCGGCGCGCACGCCGCCGACACCCTCGGCCTGAAAGCCGGCGTGTTCGATCCGCCACGCATGGCGCCTGACTTCACGGTGCGCGGCTCCGACGGCAAGGAGCTGAAACTGAGCCAGTACCGGGGCAAGCTGGTGCTGCTGGAATTCGGCTACACGTCGTGCGTGGATGTGTGCCCGGTGTCGCTGGGGATGCTGGCGGAGGCGCGCAGGCAGATGGGCGCGCAGGCCAACCAGCTGCAGGTGATCTACGTGACCGTCGATCCCGAACGCGACACGCCCGAACGCATGCGCAACTACCTGCGCGCCTTCGACCCGACCTTCATCGGCGCCACCGGCACGCAGCAGCAGATGGCGCGCGTGCGCCAGGACTACGGCATCACCGCCACCAAGAAGATGATCGACGGTAGCAAGACCGACTACACCGTCGGCCATTCCTCGTACCTGTACTTCGTCGACCGCAAGGGCAGCCTGCGCGCGCTGCTGCCGTTCGGACGCACCGCCGCCGACGTGGTGCACGACGCCACGCTGCTGTTGAAGAATTGAAGGCGCGGCGTCTCCAGATATTGGCCGCCGTCGCGGCGGGCGTGGCGGCGTTGAGCGCGTGGGCCGCGCTGGCGCCCATCGCCCTGCCCTCGCGCGACGAGCTGTTTGAAATCCCCAACGGCACCTGGGCGCGCCGCATGGCCGGCGACAAGGTGGAGATCCTGCCGTCCGAAATCCATCTGACGCAGGGCGCGAACGACGTCCTCCTGCTGCGTAACAAGGACAACGTGCCGCAAATTTTCGGGCCGGTGCTGATCATGCCGGGCCAGAGTTTCCGGCTGCCGTTTGAAACCGTCTCCGTCAACGACTTCGCCTGCACCGCGCACGCCAGCGGGCAAATGCGGGTGGTGGTCGACGCCATGCCGGCAGCAGGCTGGCAGCGATTGAAGTGGCGCGCCCTGCGCGCCTGGGCGCGTGCGCCGCATCTGTTCTCAACCTGACTGGACGCCATGGAAAAACTCAAGAAAATCCTGCCGCCGCTGGCGGTGCTGGCCGCGCTGATCGCCCTGTGGTGGATCGTCGTGGCGCAGTCCGAGAGCGTGATCTTCCCGACGCCGCTGCAGGTGGTGACGGGCACGCTGGAACTGGCCGAAGACGGCACGCTGTGGGAGCATATCGGCGCATCGCTGTTCCGGGTCGGCACCGGCTTCGGGCTGGCGGCGCTGGTGGCGATTCCGCTCGGCCTGTGGATGGGGCGCGTGGACGGCGCCTACATCACGCTCAATCCCATCTTCCAGATCCTGCGGCCGATATCGCCGATCGCGTGGATACCGCTGGCCATTTTGTGGTTCGGTGTCGGCAACGTGTCGCCGATCTTCCTGATCTTCATCGCCGCCGTGTTCCCGATGATCGTGCAAACCGCGTCCGGCGTGCACACCATCGAGCGCCGCTACCTGCGGGCGGCCGAGAACTTCGGCGTATCGAAGACCACCTTGTTCCGGCAGGTGATCATCCCGGCGGTGCTGCCGGAGATTATCGTCGGCATGCGTATCGCGCTGGGCGTGGCGTGGCTGGTGGTGGTGGCGGCCGAGATGATCGCGCTGCGTTCCGGCCTGGGCTACCTGATCATGGACTCGCGCAACGCCGGCAACCGGTATGACCTGGTCATCGCCGGCATGATCATCATCGGCGTCATCGGCCTGATACTGGACGCGGTGATGCGCAAACTCGAAGGCCTCAAATCGGTAAGGTGGCGCTATGGACGCTAAGATCGTCGTCAAGGAAATCAGGAAGAACTTCAAGGAGCTGCCAGTGGTCGGCGGCGTTTCGCTCGATGTGAAGGATGGCGAATTCGTCGCCATCGTCGGGCCATCGGGCTGCGGCAAATCGACGCTGATGAAGATCATCGCCGGCTTCGAGCAGCCCAGCGAGGGCGAGGTGCGGATCGACGGCACGGTGCGGCGCGGGCCCAATCCCAAGGGCATCGCTATCTCGCAGCATGGCTCGGTGTTCCCGTGGCTGACGGTGCAGCAGAACCTGATGTTCGGCCTGACCGGCAACGGCCATGGCGACAAATCTGCGCTGGCCAATCACTACGCGGAGATGGTGGGGCTGAAGGGCTTCGAGAACAGCTACCCGCACGAACTGTCGGGCGGGATGCTGAAACGGGTGGAGCTGGCGCGGGCGTTCGTCGTCAAGCCGGAGATCCTGTACATGGACGAGCCCTTCTCCGCGCTGGACGCGTTGATGAACCTGAAGATGCGCACCGAACTGCTGCGCATCCTGGCCGAAGAGCGCCACACGGTCATCCTGATCACGCACGATGTGGAGGAAGCGCTGTTCATGGCCGACCGCATCCTGGTGCTGTCGCCGAGGCCGACGCGGATCCAGGCGACGTTCGAAGTGCCGCATCCGCACCCGCGCAAGCTGTCCCATCCCGAGTTCCAGGAAATGAAAGAGCAAATCTTGCGCGAACTCGGCGTCACCTAACCGTGGAAAATTAAGTCGTTCGACATTCGACACGGCCTCAGCCGTGTCCGAATGTCAGACTTGACCCCACCGCTGTTTCGGTTGAGCTCGTGTCCGAATGTCAGACTTGACCCCAGGCTTTTCCAATGTTGACGCTGGCTGGGAATTGCGGGGCGCGGCGGTGTAGCGTGGCTTGCTCGTAGCTGTAGGCCATGCGGATCAGCATCGCTTCGCTGTAGGCGGCGCCGACAAACGAGAGGCCGACCGGCAGCCCGTGCACATAGCCCGCCGGCACGGTGATGTGCGGGTAGCCGGCCACCGCCGCCGGCGATGAGAAGCTGCCGCCGAAATGGTCGCCGTTGATGAAGTCGGTCAGCCATGCCGGCCCGCCGGTCGGCGCCACCAGCGCGTCGAGCCGGTGCTCGCGCATGACCTGGTCGATGCCTTCGGCGCGCGAGTAGCGCTGGTTGTTGGCCAGCGCGTCGCGGTAGGCCGGCGTGTCGAGGTCGCCCTTGGCCTGCGCGCGTTCCAGGTATTCCTGGCCGAAGTACGGCAGCTCTTGCTGGTGGTGCTTCTGGTTGAAGGCGATGACGTCGGCCATGTCGGCCACCGGCGCGTGCGGCGCGTATTCCTTCAGGTAGGCCGCCAGGTCGGCCTTGAATTCGTACAGCAGCACCTCGGTCTCGCTGTCGCCGTACTTGCTGATGTTGGGCACTTCGGTGTCGACCAGGATCGCGCCCTGCGCCTTCAAGTCCAGCAAGGCTTTCTCGATCACCGCGTCCAGCTCGTCGTTACTGCCGAAGAAGTTGCGCGCCACGCCGATGCGCTTGCCCTGCAGGCCGCCCTTCTCCAGCGCCGCGCGGTAGTCGCCCGCCTTGCCGGCGCCTTCCCGCGTGACCGGATCGCTGGCGTCGACGCCGGTCATCGCGGCCAGCATCAGCGCGGCGTCGGCCACGCTGCGCGCCATCGGGCCGGCGGTGTCCTGCGAGTGCGCGATGGGGATGATGCCGCTGCGGCTCACCAGCCCCAGCGTCGGCTTGATGCCGACCACGCCGCAGATCGAGGCCGGCGAGACGATCGAGCCGTCGGTCTCGGTGCCGACCGCCAGCGTGGCCAGCCCGGCCGCGATCGCCGCGCCCGAGCCGGAACTGGAGCCGCTGCAGTTGCGGTCCAGCGAGTACGGATTCAGGGTCAGGCCGCCGCGCCCGCTCCAGCCGCTGACCGAATGCGTCGAGCGCATATTGGCCCATTCGCTCAGGTTGGTCTTGCCGATGATGACGGCGCCGGCCGCGCGCAACTGGGCGGCCACATGCGCGTCGCGCGCGGCGCGCACGCCGTTCAGCGCCAGCGAGCCGGCGGTGGTGCTCATGCGGTCGCCGGTGGCGATGTTGTCTTTGAGGAGGACGGGGATGCCGTGCAGCGGACCACGCACGCGCTTGAGATTGCGCTCGCGGTCCATCTCCAGCGCGATCTTCAGCGCTTCGGGATTGATTTCAATGATGGCGTTGAGGCGGGGGCCGGACTTGTCGATGGTCTTGATGCGGGCCAGGTATTGCGAGGTCAGCGAGTGCGAGGTCAGCTTGCCGGCCTCCATCATCTGCTGCTGTTCCCACACGCCCGCGTCGAGGATGCCGCCGGGACCGAGCTTGGATGCGGCAGCGGCCGGCGCCGCCAGTATCCGGTTGCTGCCAGCCATGGCGCCCGCCGCGACGCCGATACGAACGAATTCCCTGCGATCCATGCCATCCCCGTGAGTAGTTTGAACCGATCACCAATGCGCACTATTTATTGCGTTGCATAAATATATCAGCGTGTTGCCACCTACACCACAAAAATTATTACAAATCAGAAAATAATTACCATTTTCCAATAAAAAAAGCACGCCGGCATCATGCGGGCGTGCTTTTTAGCAACTAAAACCGATTAGTTACGAACGATACGCTTGTATTCGTTGGTGCGGGTGTCGATTTCGATGACGTCGTCCTGGCTCACGAACAGCGGCACTTGCACGGTGTGGCGGTGGGCTTCGATGGCGTTTTCGATCTTGGCTTCCTTCAGGACGTTGCCCGAAGTGTTGCCTTTAACCGCAGGCTCCGAGTACACCACTTGACGTGCGATGGTGGTTGGCAGTTCAACCGAGATCGCTTTGCCGTCGTAGAACACGGCTTCGCATTCCATGCCGTCCTTCAGGTAGTTCAGCGCGTCGCCCAGGTTTTCTTCTTCGATTTCGTACTGTTCGTAGTCGGCGTCCATGAAGACGTACAGCGGGTCGGCGAAGTACGAGTAGGTCACTGGCTTCTTGTCCAGAACCACCACGTCGAACTTGTCGTCGCCGCGGAAGACGTTTTCCATCGGGGTGTTGGTCAGAAGATTCTTCATCTTCCACTTGTAGGTGAAGCCCGTGCGGCTCGAACCGTTGACGTCGGAGCGCAGAACGATCATAGGCTTGCTGTCAACCATGATGATGTTGCCAACACGAATTTCTTTTGCAGGTTTCATAGAGAGTGTACGTAAAAAGTAGGTTGCGTAAAAATCATCTGTCGCCAGGCGGAACGCCCAAAGCTCACGGTTGATCGGGTAAAAATGCGCTAGAGATTAACCCGGCATTATACCCTGTTTTTCCAGCATCGCCTATCTCAGCGTGGCGGCGAAGGCTATCAAATTGGCGGCCAGATCGCCGTTGGCCAGCATTTGCGTTTGCCATGTGTCGGCGCGCGCGGCCATGGCCGGCATCTGGCGCGCGAAGGCTTGCCACAGCGACGCCCAGTCGCTGCCCTCGCCCGCCGTCGGCGCGCCGTTCCAGCGCAGCGAGAATTCGTCGAGCGCATCGAGCCCCACCGCGTAGCGCTGCAGGAAGGCGCGCAATTTTTTGTGGTGCAGGTTCTCGTCCTGCGGGTAGATGTGCCAGACGAAAGGCTTGCCCGCCCACTGCGCGCGCACGAAGGAATCCTCGCCGCGCACGAAGTTCAGGTCGCAGGCCCACAGCAATTTGTCGTAGTCCGGCTGCGGCACGAAGGGCAGCACGCGCAGCGTCAGCGCGCCTTGCGTGGCGCTGGCGCCGGCCGTGGCGTCGGCGCCGAGGAAGGCTTGCACCGCCTCGGCCGCCACGCCTTCCGGCACCAGGCAGGTGACGGCCTGGTCGCCCGCGCGCCACACGTCCAGCAGCGCCGACACCGGCGCGTGCGGGTAGCAGAACAGCGAGACCTTGGTGGCCGCCATCTCGTCCGGCGTGACGCCGAAGCGCGCCAGAAACTGCGCCATCTCCGCCGGCGAAGACTGGAACTGGCGGCGCTGTTCGTCCAGCTCGGCTTCGCGCAGCAGGCCGCCGGTCTTGTCCGTGAAGCCGGGGAAGAAGAAGTGCTTGGTCAGCGGCAGGCGCGGATGCGGCGACGTCAGGCGATGACAACCCTCGACCCACTCCTCCGCCGTCAAGCCCTCCAGGTTGAACCACACCGGCCGCGGTTCGCACTGCGCCATCGCCTCGATGTAGCCGGGCGGGATGTCGACGGCGAAGAATTCGATGACGATGTCGGCCACGTCGGCCGGCGTGAACGCGCCATCCTGGCTGGCCCAGTGGCGCACGGTGACGCCGTCCAGCTGCTGGCTGGCGGCGCCGGTGTCGACCTCGGGACAGATGCGGCGGAAGCTGGCCAGGTCGTCGACCCACAGCGTGACGGCCAGGCCGTGCTCGCGCCGCAGCTGGCGCGCCAGGCGCCAGCAGATGCCGATGTCGCCGTAGTTGTCGACTACACGGCAGAACAGGTCGAGGCGGCGGAATGTCGTCATGGCGGAGCGGAGAAAAAGAGAGGCTGGATGATACCTGATTAACGCGCGGCGGCCACCAAGAATACCAAAACTTTCGGCTGGCCGGCCCGGTCCAACCCCTTCCAGCGCCGGTCCTCAGGCCGCGCTGGCCCACAGCAATCACAACAAGGAGATGTCATGAACGAGTACCAACAATACTATGCACAACAACTAGCACCGCAACAGTTCGGCGGCCTGGCGCCGCAAGGCTTCTTCGGCAGTCTGCTCGGTGCCCCGCTGGGTGGCCTGATCGGCCGCGGCATCGGCGGCCTGTTCGGCAACTCGCACCTGGGCAGCCAGATCGGCCAGGCGGCCGGCGGCATCGGCGGCGCCTTCCTGCCGCTGGGTGTGGATCCTGTGACGGCGGCCTACGCACAACAAGCACAACAACAGCAACTGCAACAGCTGCAACAGGCACAGCTCGCACCGCAGGGCTGGTTCGGCAACATCATCAAGAGCGTGGCCCAGCCCCTGGGCGGCGCCATCGGCGGCGCGTTCGGTAACGCCGGCCTGGGCAACACCATCGGCGGCATCGCCGGCCAGTTGGGCGGCATGCTGCCGTTCGCGGCCGATCCGGTGACGCAGGCCTACGCGCAGCAGGCGGCGCAGCAGCAGCAACTCCAACAGCTGCAGCAGCTGCAGGCGCAAGGCCTGGCGCCGCAGGGCTGGTTCGGCAACATCATCAAGAGCGTGGCCCAGCCATTGGGCGGCATGATCGGCGGCGCCTTCGGCAACTCCGGCCTGGGCAACACCATCGGCGGCATCGCCGGCCAACTGGGCGGCATGCTGCCGTTCGCGGCCGATCCGGTGCAGCAGGCGTATGCGCAACAGGCGGCGCAGCTGCAAGCGCAGGCGCTGTCGCCACAGGGCTGGTTGAGTAACCTGCTGCGCAACCGCACCAACACCGGCGTCATGAGCCCCCCGATCTTCAGCCAGCCGATCGGCAGCCCCGGCATCGGCCAGTCCATCCCCGGCATCGCCAACATGCTGCCGTTCGCGGCCGATCCCGTGGCGCAGGCCTACGCGCAGCAGGCCCAGGACGCGCAGCTGCAACAGCTGCAAGGGCTGGCGCCGCAAGGCTGGTTCGGCAACATCATCAAGAGCGTGGCCCAGCCGCTGGGTGGCGCCATCGGCGGCGCGTTCGGTAATTCCGGACTGGGCAACACCATCGGCGGCATCGCCGGCCAGCTGGGCGGCATGCTGCCGTTCGGTACCGATCCGGTGACGCAGGCCTATGCGCAGCAGCAGGCGCAGCTGGCCCAACTGACGCAACAGGCGCAGCTGGCCAACGCCGCCAACTCGCTGTACGGCGGCCAGACCCTGCATTGATCCACCGCTGTGGCGCCGACGGCGCCGCAGTCCTGCCCTCCGGCGGCGGCCACGGAGGGCGCCGCTCTTTTCAAGGAGATCCCCATGACAGAAACGCAAGCCGCGTCGGCCAACAAGGCCAGGTATCTGATCCATGCCGCCGACAGCGCGCCGCTGACCGATTTTCTGGCGCTGGCCGACGTCGATCCCGAGATCGACGTGGTCGACGTCATCGGCCCGCGCGACCAGCCGCACACGGCGGTCGTTGAAATCAGTCCCGACAAAGCGCGCCTGCTGGAGCTGCATTTCCGCAGCGCCGGCAAGCCCTCCCAACAATTGACGATAGAACCGGACCAGCCGCTGTCGCTGTTCGACAGCGCGCCGTCCGATCCGATGATGTGAAAGGAAAGTCCATGCCCAGACCAACCAACGACGGCGCCTCGTCGTCGCCGGACCCCACCCTCTCCGGCGGCGACAACGGTCCCGCCTCCACTGAAAGCGCGGGCCGGTCCTCGCGCGGCGCATCCGGCTCGTCCGGCGGCGAATCGCGCGCGTCGGCCGACACCGCCGACGCCGCCCGGCGCCCCGCCGATGGCCGCGGCCGCAACGTGGCCGCGCGCAAGAAGCAGTACGTGATCGCGCCGCGCCAGCCCGACGGCTTGCAGGCCATGAGCTTCCAGCCGCTGCAGTTCTCGGCGCTGGAGCAGGCGCTGCGCAGCAGCAACGATATCGAGGTGGTCGACACGGTCGGCCCGAAATCCGTGCTCGGCGCGCTGGCCGACGGCATGGGCGGCTCGCAGGGCGTGCTGGTGGCGCGCATGACGGAGCAGAAGGCCGCCGTGCTGCACCAGCAGGGCCAGGGACGGCTGCTGGTCGAGCCCGACCAGCACCTGAACCTGATGGACCCGGCGCTGCGCCAGCCGGCCATGGTGACCGGCATGCTGCCGGCCGGCGGCGGGCCGGTGCTCAACGCCGTCATCAGCGTGACCGGCAAGGACGGCGCGCCGCAGGCCGAGGCCGAGGTGTCGCTGTTCGGCAGCATGCTGCCGGCCAGCGGCGTGACCGACGCCAACGGCCAGGTCACGCTGTCGCTGTACGGCGATACGCCGGAATCGGTGCGCGGCCTGTACGTCAAGCCCAAGGCCGACTACTGGAGCTTCTACCAGCGCGATCCCGACATCAGCACCGACGAGCCCAACGTGGTGGCGCTGCGCGCGCTGTCGGACTGGCCGTCGCTGGCAGGCTTCCCGCGCCAGCGCGCCTACGGCTGGGGCCAGAAGGCGATGCGGCTCGACCAGCTGCCCGGCAACTACCGCGGCCAGGGCATCAAGATCGCCATCATCGACTCGGGCGCGGCCACCACGCACGCCAACCTGGTCGGCATCAAGGCCGGCTTCGACGTGCTCAACAAGAAGACCAACCCCGACGGCTGGGACCAGGACACGCTGGGCCACGGTTCGCACTGCGCCGGCGTGATCGCGGCGGCCGACATCGCCTCGGGCATCCGCGGCTTCGCGCCGGACGCCGAGGTCCACGCCTGCAAGCTGTTCCCCGGCGGCCAGATCAGCCAGCTGATCGACGCGCTGGAGTACTGCATCGACAAGCAGATCGACGTGGTCAACCTGAGCCTGGGCGGGGCCGAGGTGTCGGAGGCGCTGGAGCAGCAGATCGTGCGCGCCAAGCGGGCCGGCATCGCCTGCATCGTCGCGGCCGGCAATTCGGGCGGCGCGGTGCAGTACCCTGCCTCGTCGCCCAACGTGCTGGCGGTGGCCGCCGTGGGCAAGCTCGATGAGTTCCCGGCCGACAGCTACCACGCGCAGACGCTGGACCAGAACGTCGACGCCTACGGCTACTTCACGGCCAAGTTCAGTTGCTTCGGGCCGCAGGTGGCGGTGTGCGCGCCGGGCGTGGCGATCACCTCCTGCGTGCCGCCGAATAATTTCGCGGCCTGGGACGGCACCTCGATGGCGACCCCGCACGTGACCGGCCTGGCCGCGCTGACGCTGGCGCACCACCCGGACTTCCAGACGCCGCAGTACAAGGCGCGCGGGGCCGAGCGGGTCGAGCGGCTGTTCCAGCTCATCCGCGCCAGCGCGCACCGCGTCAGCCTGGGCGACCAGGGCCGCATCGGCTTCGGCCTGCCGGACGTGCTGGTGGCGGTGGGCTTGCAGAACGCCGCCATGCAGCAGCCGGCGCAGGCCGTGGCGCCGCAGCAGGCCGGCGCGATGGCGCCGATGATGGCGTCGCCGCAGCTGGGCGCCAACCTGGGCGGCGCGATGGGTGGCTTGATGGGCGGCGGCGCGGTCTACGACCCGCTGGGCCTGGATGTGGCGCGCGCGGCGCAGATGGCGGCGTACGGCACGCAATGGCCGCCGCTGCACGTGGGGCGTTTCCCGCTGCCGCAGCCGTACAACCCCATCATGTGGTAGGTCCGGAAATGCAAAAAGCCGCGCGAGGCGGCTTTTTGCATGTGTGCTGCTTGACTGGCGTCCCCAGGGGGATTCGAACCCCCGTACTCACCGTGAAAGGGTGATGTCCTAGGCCTCTAGACGATGGGGACAGAAATCTGTCCGTGTTGCTGACCTTACTGGAAAAATCCTGGCGTCCCCAGGGGGATTCGAACCCCCGTACTCACCGTGAAAGGGTGATGTCCTAGGCCTCTAGACGATGGGGACTTTTCCAAGGCGCGAATCATAGCAGTCAAATTCGCCGAAGGCAATAGCAAACCCTTGTTTTTACAGGAAAAACCCGAAACATGGACGGGTTGGCAACGAAAACAAAAAAGCCGCTCAAGGCGGCTTTTGCGATACTGGCGTCCCCAGGGGGATTCGAACCCCCGTACTCACCGTGAAAGGGTGATGTCCTAGGCCTCTAGACGATGGGGACATGTCGGTGCTTCCTGCGCTAATGGTGGAGGTAAGCGGGATCGAACCGCTGACCTCTTGCATGCCATGCAAGCGCTCTCCCAGCTGAGCTATACCCCCCGGGCGCAGAAAGTCTTCTGTCGTACTGCATTTACTACTCATCAGCCTGGCAAAGCTGGCGTCCCCAGGGGGATTCGAACCCCCGTACTCACCGTGAAAGGGTGATGTCCTAGGCCTCTAGACGATGGGGACCTTGGAACTACGGCACTACTATCGTCATCACTTCCGCGCGGTGGTGGAGGTAAGCGGGATCGAACCGCTGACCTCTTGCATGCCATGCAAGCGCTCTCCCAGCTGAGCTATACCCCCCGGGCGCAGAAATAATAAAAGCCGCTTGCGCGACTTTTGTTCTCACTACTTGTATCTATCCAGCGTAACGCCAAACATCAAACAATCAGTACAAACAACGTCAACTACAACATCTACAACTTGGCGTCCCCAGGGGGATTCGAACCCCCGTACTCACCGTGAAAGGGTGATGTCCTAGGCCTCTAGACGATGGGGACTGCGAACAACCAATTCTGCAACGTGGTGGAGGTAAGCGGGATCGAACCGCTGACCTCTTGCATGCCATGCAAGCGCTCTCCCAGCTGAGCTATACCCCCGTTTGCTGCAGAAACAAGAGTATAGCAAAGAAGCTGCGCTATGCAAATACCCTTTTGCAACTTTGCTCAGGATTCAAGTCAGAATCACAGAAATTTCGCCAGGCGCGCAACGATGGCCTCGCGGCCGAAGATCTGCAACACCGCGTCGATGGCCGGCGTCTGCAATTGGCCGGTAACGATCAGGCGCAGCGGCATGGCCATCTGCGGCATCTTCAGGCCGTTGGCGGCCAATACTTCCTTGATCATCGCGGCCAGCGCTTCCTTGGTCCACTCCACCGTGGCGCAACGCTCGGCGAACTGCGCCAGCGCCGGCTTGACGGCGTCGGTCAGGTGCTGGGTCATCAGCGCCGCGTCCGGCTGCGGCGCGCGGTAGAACAGCATGGCGGCGTCGGCCAGTTCGTTGACGGTGTTGACGCGCTCCTTCATCAGTGCCAGCACGGCCGGCAGCGCGGGCGCGCCGTCGAACACGGCGCCGGCCGCCAGCATGCGCGGCTGCGCCAGCGCGGCCAGACGTTCGTTGTCGGCCTGCTTGATGTAGTGGTTGTTGAGCCAGTTCAGCTTTTCGATGTTGAACTGCGCGGCCGAGTTGGACAGGTGGGTGCCGTCGAACCAGCTGCACACCTGCTCCATCGAGAACACCTCGTCGTCGCCGTGGCTCCAGCCCAGGCGCGCCAGGTAATTCAAGATCGCTTCCGGCAGATAGCCTTGCGCCGGGTAGTCCATGACATTGACCGCGTCCTTACGCTTGGACATTTTTTGGCCGTCGGCGCCGAGGATCATCGGCAGGTGGCCGTACAGCGGCAGCGGCGCGCCGATCGCGCGCAGGATGTTGATCTGGCGTGGCGTGTTGTTGACGTGGTCGTCGCCGCGCAGCACGTGGCTGATCTGCATGTCCCAGTCGTCGACGGCCACGCAGAAGTTGTAGGTCGGCGTGCCGTCTGGGCGGGCGATGACCAGGTCGTCCAGTTCCTTGTTGCCGATGGTGATGGTGCCTTTGACGAAATCGTCCCAGGTCACTTCGCCGTCCAGCGGGTTCTTGAAGCGCACGACCGGCTTGCGGCCTTCGGGGATGGCAGGCAGCGTCTTGCCCGGCTCCGGGCGCCAGGTGCCGTCGTAGCGCGGCTTCTCGCCCGCTTCGCGCATGCGCTCGCGCATCGCCTCGACTTCTTCCGGCGACGAGTAGCAATGGTAGGCGGTGCCCGCCTCCAGCATCTGCGCCACGACTTCGCGGTAGCGGTCCATGCGCTGCATCTGGTAGAACGGGCCTTCGTCGTGGCTCAGGCCCAGCCACTCCATGCCTTCGATGATGGCCTGCACCGCCTCCGGGGTCGAGCGCTCCAGGTCGGTGTCTTCGATGCGCAGCACGAAGGTGCCGCCGAAGTGACGGGCGTAGGCCCAGGAGTACAGCGCCGTGCGGGCGCCGCCCAGGTGGAGGTAGCCGGTCGGGCTCGGTGCGAAACGGGTGCGGACTGGCTTGGCTGGTGCAGTAGTCATCGAAGTAGGAATGCTTATGTGTAAAAGACGCTATTTTACCCGCTCCGCGTCCACCTCGGCCACCGGCGCGAAACCTGCGCGGTAGGCTTGCTCGGCATCGGCGCGCGTGTTGATCTCGAAGAGCAGGCCGCCCGGCGCCTCGCAGAAGAAGCGCGAGCCGCGCGCGTGGTAGAAGACCTCGGTCTTCATGACGACGCCGTCGTCCTTGAAGCGGCGGTACAGGCTGCGGACTTCGTCGATGCCCGGCAGCTCAAAACCCAAATGGAAGTTGTGCGGCCAGTTGACGTCGCGATCGCTGGCGTCCTCGATGACGATATCGAAGCCCGCGCGTTTCAGCACGGCGGTGTCGCCGAAGCGCTCGGCGGTGCAGCCCAGTTGGCGGACGAAAAAATCCACGGTGGCGGTGACGTCCTTCGACGGGAAGCTGAGGTGATTGAATTTCATGGTGTTTCTCCTGTTGTGAAGACAACAGAATACGGCCCGAAAACAGCGCCATCAACTCGCTTTCCGGCGCCGGCGCGCGGCGCAAAAAACGCTGTGCAAACAAACGCTTGCGGCTGTTTTCAGGCGCGCGCGGCGGGCTTGCTCACATTTGGCGCGGCGGCACGGCCAGATAGCCGAAGACGGCGGCGCCGATGCGATAGGCCAGGTCATCGACATCACGCTCGCCACGTTCGCCGGCGGCGTCGGTCATGCCGCGTATCATCGCCGCCAGATCGTCGGCGGCCAGGCGCCTGCGCGGCTCGTCGTCGCACAGGTGGGCGGGCGCGCCGGGCTTGGCCAGCATGGCAGACAACACCAGGCGGAAGTTGGAGCCATCGCCGAGGGCGGCGCGGAATTCGGGCCGCGCCTCCTCCTGGTCCAGCAGGCGGGCCAGGTTGGGACGGGTCAATTGCTGGCGCGCGGACAGGTCGACCAGGCTGGCGAGCGCCTCGCGGCAAGTCGGCAGCGCCTGCGCGGCGACCAGCGCCTCATGGAACTTGCGCTTCTCGCGCAGCACCAGGGCCAAGGTCAAGGCGTCCTTGCTGGGGAAGTATTGATACAGCGAGCCGACGCTGGCGCCGGCGCGGCGTGCGACCGCGTTGGTGTTGAAGCCCTCAAGGCCGTCGGCCTCCAGCACCAAAGCGGCGGCCTCCAGCAGCGCGTCGACGGTGTGGACGGCGCGGCGCTGGCGTGGCGCCTTGCGGAGATGTAAAGCGGAGGGCGGCATCCGTTTGTTCGATCAGCTCGTCGTGAACGCCAGCACCGCCATGAGCTGTACGATCAGCATCATCAGCACCAGCAGGTAGGCGACCGTCAACACCAGCCAGCGCACCGCCGTGGCGAAGGGCGAACCGCCATACACATTCTGCATGGCCCGGCCGATGTACAGCGCAAGCACCAGCCCCAGCGCAGCCAGGCCCCAACCCCATGGCGTCACATGCATCAGTGCCATGACGAAAAAGCCGAAAGCATTCACATGCAGCGCGAACAGCAGGTATTCGCCATAAGGCCTGCGCGACGGCAGATACAACAGCTTGAGAAACAGGGCAAACACCGGCACCATAAAGAAGATCACATAAGGCATGCGGGCGAAGAAACCATGCGTCATGAGCTCGGCCTTGGTCGCCGGCGGCAGGTCGCTGAAATGCTTCATTTTGTCGTCGAAGTGCGGGAACACCGCATGCCCGATCGAGCCGAGCATCGACGGCTCCTGGCTGTCGGGGATGTTCAGCTTGAAGCCGAACTCGAATGACCCGCCTTCGCGCAGCAGGCTGATCCCGTAATAGCCCAGCGAGACCGTATAGCGCGTGGCGCCGGCGACCAGCGGTGGCGGCACGGCATCCGAACCGTTGTGCTTGACGTCGGCGGTGAAGGCCATCCCGCCCGGCGCGGTGGGCTTGGCGTGGTCGTCGCCGACATGGAAGCCGCTGAACTGCAACAACGCAAACAGAATCACACTGAGCGTCAGGAACAGCCGCAGCGGCTGCATGTAGTTGACCCGCTGGCCAGCCATATAGGCCTTGGTCAGGCCGCCCGGCCGCAACAGCAGCTGGCCCAGCGTGCGCCACAGCTTGCCTTCGATGGCGACATAGTGGCCGATGAACTCCGCGACGAACTCGCCCATGCTCGGGGGATGCAGCACGGATTCCTGGCCGCACTGCGGGCAGAAATTGACGCCGAGGCGGGCTTTGCAACCGGGGCAGAATTCGGGCGCGGCGTGGTGGGCGGACGGTGCGGGAACTGTGTGCAGGGACGGCGACATCGAAGCGGGCTTTCGGACTGGGAAAAACCGCATCCTACCCCATGACATTGCGTTTTTAAAAACTTTTTTGGAAAAATGCGTGCGGCCGTGGACCGCACGCAACCATTCCGCGTCTTACTTGACGGTGATCTTGATGTCCTTGGACATGCCGGGGCCGTAGGACTGGTGCAGGCCGTTGGCGAACTGCATCGACAGGGTGTAGGTGCCCGGCGGCAGCTTGACTTCGGTCTCGGTCTGGCCCTTGCCGAAGTGGATGTGGTGCTCGTCGGCCGGCACCACCTCGCCCGCCTTGACCGGCGCGGCGTTGATCAGCAGGTGGTGGTGGCCGGTGTTGGCCGTCATGTCGCCGGCCGGCTTGACTTCCATGCCGCTGACGGCGAACTTGACCTTGAACGGGCTGGTGACGGTGGCGCCATCGACCGGCTCGACAAACGATACCGACTGCTGGGCGTACGCACTCGCACCCAGGGTCAGGAAGGCTGCTGCGGCTATCATTTTTTTCATCATGGGGAATCTCCGGTTAGTCGTTCTTGATGACGATGCTAGGGAACTTGCTGGTCATATCCTTGGCCTTCTCCGAGACCTGTACTGCAATCTTGCGCGCGATATCCTTGTAGATGGCGGCCACCTTGCCGTCCGGCTCGGCCACCACGGTCGGCTTGCCGGAATCGGCCTGCTCGCGGATGGACAGCGTCAGCGGCAGCGCGCCGAGGAACTCAACATTGAAATCCTTGCACATCTTGGCCCCGCCGCCGGCGCCGAAGATTTCCTCCGCGTGGCCGCAGTTGGAGCAGATGTGCGTGCTCATGTTCTCGACGATGCCCAGGATCGGAATGCCGACCTTCTCGAACATCTTCAAGCCCTTGCGCGCGTCCAGCAGCGCGATGTCCTGCGGCGTGGTGACGATGACGGCGCCGGTGACCGGCACTTTCTGCGACAAGGTCAATTGGATGTCGCCGGTGCCGGGGGGCATGTCGACCACCAGGTAGTCCAGGTCGCGCCAATTGGTCTGCTCCAGCAGCTGCTGCAGCGCCTGCGTGACCATCGGGCCGCGCCACACCATCGGCTCGTCCGGGTCGATCAGGAAGCCGATCGACGACACTTGCACGCCGTAATTCTCCAGCGGCTCCATGGTCTTGCCGTCCTTGGTCTCCGGCCGGCCGGACACGCCCAGCATCATCGGCTGCGACGGGCCGTAGATGTCGGCGTCCAGCAAACCGACCGAGGCGCCCTCGGCGGCCAGCGCCAGCGCCAGGTTGACGGCGGTGGTCGACTTGCCGACGCCGCCCTTGCCGGAGGCCACGGCGATGATGTTCTTCACATTGGGCATGAGCTTCAGGCCACGCTGCACGGTGTGCGAGATGATCTTGCTCGACACCCCGACGCTGACGTTGCCCACGCCCGGCAGCGCGCGCAGGCCGGCGATGACGGCGGCGCGGATGGCGTCGAACTGGCTCTTGGCCGGGTAGCCCAGCTCGATATCAAGGGAGACATCGCCGCCCTCGACCTTCAAATTCTTCACGGCCTTGCCGGTCACATAGTCTTTCGTTGTATTTGGGTCAACGATCTTGGACAGCGCGGCTTTGACGTCTTCTACTGTGATGCTCATGTAACTCTCTCCGTAAAATGTGCCCTCATTCTAGCGCATCGCGCCGGAAAACCCCTCGAACGTGCGCAGTTGCGGCTTCCACTGTTAAAATGTTCTTTTTCCACCCACAAAGTGCATCAACCATGACCCGCAAGCTGTTCGTCACCACTGCCCTGCCCTACGCAAACGCCGCTTTCCATATTGGCCACATGATGGAGTACATCCAGGCCGACATCTGGGTCCGGTTCCAGCGAATGCAGCGCGACGGCGACGCCCAACGCGTGGTGCACTTCGTCGGCGCCGACGACACCCACGGCACGCCGATCATGATCGCGGCCGAGAAGGAAGGCATCACGCCGCAGGAATTCGTCGCCAAGATCGCGGCCGGCCGCGCCCAGTACCTGGACGGCTTCCACATCGCCTTCGACAACTGGTATTCCACCGACTCGCCGGAAAACGTCGAGCTGTCGCAGGGCATTTACCGCAAGCTGCGCGATAACGGCCTGATCCAGACCAAGATCGTGCCGCGCTTCTACGACCCGGTCAAAGGCATGTTCCTGGCGGACCGCAACATCAAGGGCGAATGCCCGACCTGCCACGCCAAGGACCAGTACGGCGACAACTGCGAGGTGTGCGGCGCGGCCTACCAGCCGACCGAGCTGATCAACCCGTTCTCGGTGTTCACCAACGCCACGCCGGTGCTGAAGGATTCGGAGCAGTACTTTTTCAAGCTGTCCGACCCGCGCTGCTACCAGTTCCTCAAGGAGTGGCTGAACACGCCGGGCCGCCTGCAGCCGGAGATGGTCAACAAGGTCAGCGAATGGCTGGGCGAAGCCGGCGAAAAGCTGGCCGACTGGGACATCTCGCGCGACGCGCCCTACTTCGGCATCCCGATCCCCGACGCGCCGGGCAAGTTCTTCTACGTATGGCTGGACGCGCCGGTCGGCTACCTGGCCAGCCTGAAGAACTACTGCGAGAAAAAGGGCATCGATTACGAGGCGCTGCTGAAGGATCCGGGCACCGAGCAGATCCACTTCATCGGCAAGGACATCGTCTCCTTCCACCTGCTGTTCTGGCCGGCCATGCTGAACTTCGCCGGCCATCCGGTGATCGACAAGCTCAAGGTCAACGTGCACGGCCACCTGACCGTCAACAATGAAAAAATGTCCAAGTCGCGCGGCACCGGCATCTCGCCGCTGCGCTACCTGAACCTGGGCATGAACCCGGAATGGCTGCGCTACTACATCGCCTTCAAGCTGAACTCCAAGGTGGAAGACCTGGACTTCACCGGCGACGACTTCGTGGCCCGCGTCAACAGCGACTTGATCGGCAAATACGTCAACATCGCCTCGCGCTGCGCCGGCTTCATCGCCAAGAAGTTCGACGGCAAGCTGGCGTCGTCGCTGTCCGAGGGCGCGCAGGGCTGGATCAAGCGCGCGCTGATCACCGCCGACGGCGTCGAACGCCAGGCCAGCATCGCCGCCAATTTCGAGGCGCGCGAGTTCGGCAAGGCGCTGCGCGAGATCATGGAGATCGCCGACATCACCAACCAGTATGTCGACGAGAACAAGCCGTGGATCCTGGCCAAGGACGACGCCAAGCTCGCCGAGCTGCACGACGTCTGCACCACCGCGCTGATCCTGTTCCGCCAGCTGACCATCCTGCTGTCGCCGGTGCTTCCGGGCGTGGCGGCCAACGTGGCCAAGTTCCTCAACGACGAGCAGCTGGTGTGGGCCGATACCGACGTCGCCAGCGGCGTGGTGTCCAGCGCCATGCTGGGCCGCACCATCGGCGCCTACGCGCACCTGATGACGCGCGTCGACGCCAAGATGATCGAAGACCTGTTCGATGCCCCGGCACAGCAGGCCGCAGCGGCCGCCGCTCCGGCCGCCGCCGCCGCCAAGCCGGCCAAGCAAGCCGCCGCCGCCGCGCCAGCCGCACCGGCGCTGCCGATGCCGGAAGGCGTGGAGGAACTGGCGCCGCAGATCAGCATCGACGACTTCGTCAAGATCGACCTGCGCGTGGCCAAGATCGTCAACTGCGAACACGTGGACGGCTCGGACAAGCTGCTGCGCCTGACGCTGGACGTGGGCGAAGGCCGTCTGCGCAACGTCTTCTCCGGCATCAAGTCCATGTACCAGCCGGAAGAGCTGGTCGGCAAGCTGACCGTGATGGTGGCCAACCTGGCGCCGCGCAAGATGAAGTTCGGCGTGTCCGAAGGCATGGTGCTGGCCGGTTCGGCCAAGGACGAGAAGGCCAATCCAGGCATCTACATCCTCAACCCGTGGCCAGGCGCCGAGCCAGGCATGCGTATCCGCTAAGGACGTGGGCATGAACATCGTGGTTCGGGAAGCAAGGAATGACGATGCCCAGCTGATCGCCGAGCTCACGCGCGCAGCGTGGGCCGGCAAGGTCAGCGTCACCTCCAGTGGCCACCGCGAAACCGCCGTCCACGTCGCAGACCACCTGCGCGACGGCGGCGGTTTTATCTTGCTGGTCGATGAAAAGCCGGTGGGTTCGGTGCGCTGGCTGCCGCTGGACGCCGAGCCGGACGTGTGGGAAGTGTGCCGCATGGGCGTGCTGCCGGAGCACCGGGGCAGCAACCTGTCGCAGCATCTGCTGGAAGCCGTGATCCACCACGGGCTGGCCTGCGGCGTCGAGGAAGTGCGGCTGGCCGTGCGCAGCGACCAGCCCAAGCTGATCGACTTCTATTCCGCCTTCGAATTCGAGCTGGCCGAGGAACTCGAATACACGCATGCCAATCCGCTGGAACCGCCGCCGCTGGTGATGCGGCGAATGCTCAGGTACTGAGCTGATCCGCGCCGAGGGTGCGCGAGGGGAGAGGCCGCGCGCATCCTTCGACGGATTGTGCTATTTCCGCCCTCTGATTCCCGCTCCCCTCTTCTATTTCCATCTATTTTGTTTGCTGCGCCTGCACATAGCGCGGAACCAACGGGAATAGAGGGAAATAGATGGGCGAAATAGTATAGTCCGGCGAAGGCCCGAATCGCCCCTCCCCCTATACATACTCCTTACTTGTAGATGCCGCAGCCGATCACCACGTCGTCCACGCGCTCGACGTAGGTGCGCTTGCCGTCGATGCTGCCGGTGGTGGGGTTGGGCCACTTGTAATCGACCCAGCCTTTGCCCTCCTTGCTCATCCCCAGCGCCAGGATGTCCTTGATCAGGTACTTGCCGTCGGCGTCCTTCATCTCCAGCACGTTTTTGCCCACCAGCTTGACGTTGGCGCCGTTGGCCAGCTCCACGCCGTCGCCGTTGGCGCCGAAGGCGAAGATGTACAAGTCCTTATGAATAAAGGCGCCCTTGGGATTATTGAACTCGGCCAGCGCCTTCTCCTTGCCGTTCTTCTTCATGAATTCGGCGGCCTTCTTGACCATCGCCACCGCTTCGTCGGCCGTGCCCTTCTCCGCCGCGCCGGCGCCCGCGTTGAACAGCAGCGCCATGCAACCAACCATCAGGTACTTCAACAGGTTCTTCATTTTCCCAGCTCCTTGGATTAACAACACGAACGTCGATTATTCGATGCCAGCCAAGCCAGCACCGGGCCCACGCCCACCACATCCGCCGCGCGGGCGATGACCGCCTCCGTGACGCACCACGGATACGGCAGCGAGGCCACCCATTTCATCACCGGCTCCAACGCAGCCGGCGGCAGTATCTGCATGACCTCCACGCTGATGGCCAGCCGCTCGGCCAGGCCGGTGACATCTTCGAAACGCCAGTCATAGCGCCCGCACCCGACCCGCACATTGCCACTGCCCTTGTCCGTCATCGCCACCAGCCATTCGCAGCTGAAGGCGGAAACCCCTTTCCCCGGCGGAGGTCCCAGGCAAAAAGTATAGACGTTCTCGTAGCTTTGTCCGAAACGGCGTACCAAAACCTCGGCAATGGCGTCGCGTCCCTGCGACAGTGGCGGAAAGGCGATGCTGTCGGTATGGACCTGCATCGACAACAAGGCGTCCTCGCTGAAAGCCTCGGCCAGCAGGTGGGGACGATTGCCGTCCTTCGCCAGCAGGTAGCTGTGGATGGTGTGGGCGGGTGAGCGCATGATGGCCGGCCTAGAAGACGTGGCGCATGCCGAGGTTCAGGCCACGGTTGCCGGTGCCGCCCTCGATCGCGCTGCCGACCGTGTAACCGGCGCCGTTCTTGTTGCGGATGTAGGCGTACACGCCGTACAAGTCCGTACGCTTGGACAGGTAGTAGCGATAGCCCGCCGCCAGCTGTTCCGCATCCTGATTGAAGCTGGTCTTGTCGTTCTTGCGGATGTAGGAGCCGATCCACGTGCCCATCCCCTGCGGCACGGTCACGCCCAGCAGCACCACGCTGCTGTCGATCGACGGCGTCGGCGCCACCGCGTAGCCGAACGGATTGTTCAGGTTACGCGGCAAGGCGCTGTTCATGCCCTTGTCCACGCCGTACGCGAAGTGCGCCTTCGCCACGCCGAAGTCGTACAACGCCGTCAGCACGGTGTTCTTCGCGGTGCTGTTGTTCTTCACGGTGGCGGTATCGTTGTTGCGGTTGTGATGCGCCAGACGCACCACCAGCGGGCCGTTCGCGTAACCGACCGCGCCGCCGAACTGGCGCTGCGCCGTGCTGTCTCCCGCTACCTCGCCCACGCCGTAGACCACTTCCGCATTGAAGCCGTTCACCACCGGCGACGCGTACTTGACCGCGTTGTCCATGCGGCTGGCGCTATTGCCGGTCGACGCCATCAGGTTCTTGGTGTCGCCCGCCGTGCCGGAACCGAAGGGATCGACCGCCGCCACGGCCAGATACTGCGGCGTGTACTGGCGGCCCAGCGTCAGCGTGCCGGCCGTCTTGCTCTGCAGGCCGACGTAGGCCTGGCGCCCGAACAGCAGGCCGCCCTGCCCCATCGCGCCGGTGTCGGCCTGGAAGCCGTTCTCCAGCAGGAAGATGGCCGACAGGCCGTCGCCCAGATCCTCGGTGCCCTTGAAGCCCAGCCGCGAGCCAGATTCCACGCCGCTGGTCAGCTTGGTGCTGGAAGCCGCCGCGCCAACGCCGCCGCTCTCGCGCACCACCGCCATGTCGACGATGCCGTACACCGTCACGTTGGATTGGGCCGTCGCCGCACCCGCCAAGGCGCTCAGCGCCAGCGCAAACATAGTCTTGTTCATTTTGTCCCCAGTTGTTCAGGCTCTGAAATTAAAGGCGGGATAACGAGCCCTGGCCACCCCGCCCATCTGCTTATTTGATACCGAAGCCGCCGCCGCCCGGCGTCTCGATCGCGAACACGTCACCCGCACGCATCTCCGCTGTGTGCGTGGCGCCAAATTCCTCGATCGATCCATCGCCGCGCTCGACCCAGTTGCGGCCCAGCGCACCAGGCGCCGCGCCTTCCAGCCCGAACGGCGCGATGCGGCGGTGGCCGGCCAGGATGTTGGCCGTCATCGCCTCCAGGAAGCGGATGCGGCGCAAGGCCCCGTCGCCGCCGCGCTGCGCGCCCTCGCCGCCGCTGCCGCGCCGGATCGCGTGCGTTTCCACCAGCACCGGGAAGCGCCATTCCAGCACCTCGGGATCGGTCATGCGCGAGTTGGTCATGTGCGTCTGCACCGCCGCCGTGCCGTCGAAGCCCGGCCCCGCGCCGGAACCGCCGGCGATGGTTTCGTAGTACTGGTGCTCTTCATTCCCGAAGGTGAAGTTGTTCATCGTGCCCTGCGAGGCCGACATCACGCCCAGCGCGCCATACAGCGCATCGGTGACGTACTGCGACACCTCCACGTTCCCCGCCACCACCGCCGCCGGATAGCGCGGGTTGAGCATCGAGCCTTCCGGGATGATGAGCTTGAGCGGCTTGAGCACGCCCTCGTTCATCGGGATGTCGCTGTCGATCAGCGTGCGGAACACGTACAGCACGGCCGCCTTGCAGACCGACAGCGGCGCGTTGAAGTTGGTCGGACGCTGCTCGCTGGTGCCGGTGAAGTCCACCGTGGCGCTGCGGCTGGCGTGGTCGATGGTCAGCTTCACCTTCAGCACCGCGCCGTCGTCCATCTCGTAGGCGAAGCTGGCGTCGCGCAGGCCGCCGATGGCCTTGCGCACCGCCGCCTCGGCGTTGTCCTGCACGTGCTGCATGTAGGCCAGCACCACGTCCTCGCCGTAACAGCCCACGGCCTTCAGCAGCTCGTTGGCGCCGGTCTCGCAGGCGCCCAGCTGGGCGATCAGGTCGGCGATGTTCTGGTCGATATTGCGGCTCGGCCAAGGGCCGGCGCCGAACAGCCCGCGCACCAGCGGCTCCATGAACACGCCCTTGTCGACGATCTTGATGTTATCGAGCAGGACGCCCTCTTCCAGGATGCTCGTGCTGTTGGGTGGCATGGAGCCGGGCGTGATGCCGCCCACGTCGCCGTGGTGGCCGCGCGCGGCGACATAGAACAGCGGCTTGTCGCTGCCGCCGTACACCGGACAGACGATGGTGATGTCCGGCAGGTGCGTGCCGCCGTTGTAAGGCACGTTGAGCACATACGCATCGCCCGGCGCCATCGTGGCCGCGTGCTGGCGGATCACGCACAACACGCTGTCGCTCATCGACCCCAGATGCACGGGGATGTGCGGCGCGTTGGCGATCAGGTTGCCGTGGCGGTCGAAGATGGCGCAGGAGAAGTCCAGCCGCTCTTTCATGTTGACCGAGTAGGCGGTGTTCTCCAGCGTGGTGCCCATCTGCTTGGCGATCGCCATGAACAGGTTGTTGAAGATCTCCAGATGGATCGGATGCACGGCGGTGGTCATCTTGTGCGCGCTGCCGGCGGCCGCGCTGCGCTCCAGCATCAGCGTGTGGTCGGGCAGCACGTGTGCGGTCCAGCCGGCGTCCACCACGGTGGTGGCGATCTCCTCGCGGATCAGCGCGGGGCCGGCCACGCGGCTGCCCACCGGCAGCTCGGCGCGCACATGCAGCGCGATCGGCACGGTCTGGCCGTCGACGTAGCTGTACACGCGGCCCGGCGAATCGCCGCCACCGCCGGCCGGCACTTCGATGACGAAGTCGGCGCCATCGCCAGCGCCTATCGCTTCGGCGGATACCGATTCGATCACCAGCGGTTGGCCTTCCATGACGAAGCCGAAACGGCCGCGATACAGCGCCGCAAAGGCCTCGCTCATCTCGGCCATGCTGCCCAGCGAGATGACGAAGGCGGAATCGCTGTCCTCGTACTTCAGCCGCGCGCACAGTTCGACGCGGATGTCCTCCTGCGCCACCTGCTGCTCCAGCAGTTCCGTCGCGGCGTCGCGCGCCAGCGCCACCAGTTGCGGCCCCAGATCGGCCAGCGTGGCCTCGCTCAAAGGCTGCTCGACCGCGCCTTCGCGCATGGCGCGGATGTCGGCCAGGCCCATGCCGAACGCGGACAGCACGCCGGCGAACGGATGGATCACGATCTTGGTCATGCCCAGCACATCGGCCACGCGGCAGGCGTGCTGCCCGCCGGCGCCGCCGAAGCAGCACATGGCGTAGCGGCTGACGTCATAGCCGCGCTCCACCGAGATCGACTTGATCGCCTGCGCCATGTTATCGACCGCCACCGCCAGGAAGCCGTCGGCCACGGCGGACGGCGACAACCGCGTACCGGTTTCGCGGGCGATCTTCTCGGCCAGTTCGCCGAAGGCGCGCACCACCACGTCGCGGTCCAGCGGCTGGTCGCCGTTCGGGCCGAACACATGCGGGAAGTGCTCCGGTTGGATACGGCCCAGCATCACGTTGCAGTCGGTGACGGTCAACGGGCCGCCCTTGCGGTAGCTGGCCGGCCCCGGATTGGCGCCCGCCGATTCCGGCCCGACCTTGAAGCGGCCGTTCTCGAAACTGCAGATCGAACCGCCGCCCGCCGCCACGGTATGAATGTGCATCATCGGCGCGCGCACCCGCACGCCGGCCACCACGGTCTCGAACACGCGCTCGTAGGCGCCGTCGTAGTGGGCGACGTCGGTCGAGGTGCCGCCCATGTCGAAGCCGATCACCTGTTTCAGGCCGATCGCCTCGCAGCTCTTGACCGCGCCGACGATGCCGCCGGCGGGGCCGGACAGGATCGCATCCTTGCCCTGGAAGCGGCCGGCGTCGGTCAAGCCGCCGTTGGACTGCATGAACATGATACGCACATCGCCCGTGTCGGCCGACACCCGCGACACGTAATCGCGCAGCACCGGCGACAGGTAGGCATCGACCACCGTGGTGTCGCCACGGCCGACGATCTTCATCAACGGGCTGACCTGGTGGCTGACGGATATCTGCGTGAAGCCCGCCTCCTCGGCCAGCGCCTGCAGCCGCTGCTCGTGCTGCGGATAGCGGTAGGCGTGCATCAGCACGATGGCGATGGCGTCAATGCCCATGGCGCGCAGCCCCACGAACTGGCCGCGCAGCCGCTCCTCGTCCGGCACCTCCAGCACCTCGCCGCGCGCACCGATGCGCTCATCGATCTCGATCACTTTTTCGTAGATCAGGTCCGGCAGCTCGATGCGCATGGCGAAGATGTCGGGCCGGTCCTGGTAGCCGATGCGCAGCTGGTCGGCGAAACCGCGCGTGATCGCCAGCGCGGTGCGCGCGCCCTTGCGCTCCAACAGCGCGTTGGTGGCGACGGTGGTGCCCATCTTGATCACTTCGATCTGATCGGCCGGCAGCGGATCGCCGGTCTTCAGTCCGAGCAGGTCGCGCATGCCCTGCGTGACGGCGTCGTCGTAGCGCTCCGGGTACTCGGACAGCAGCTTGTGCGTGACCAGCTTGCCGTCCGGGCGGCGCGCGACGATGTCGGTGAATGTGCCGCCACGGTCTACCCAGAACTGCCAGCGGAGCTGTTGGGTGGGGATGTCGTTTTTCATGATAATGCCTCTACTGTCTAAATCAGGATTCAAGTTGTTTGCCGGCGGTTTCGGGCAGCGTCAGCGCGGCCAGGATCATCACGCCGTAGGCGGTGCCGGCGAACACGCCGATCGCCTCGCCCAGCGCCATCGACTGGCTGCTCATGCCGATCATCAGCGGGAACAGCGAGCCGATGGCGCGGCCCATGTTGTAGCTGAAGCCCTGGCCCGAGCCGCGTATCTCGGTCGGGAACAATTCGGTCAGGAAGGCGCCCATGCCGCTGAACACACCGGACACACAGAAGCCCAGCGGGAAGCCGAGGAACAGCATCACGCCGTCCGTCACCGGCAGCCGGGTGTAGGCCAGCGCGATGCACAGCGAGCCGGTGGCGAACAGGATGAAGTTCTTCTTGCGGCCCAGGTAATCGGTCAGGAAGGCGCTGACGATGTAGCCCACATACGAGCCGACGATCACCATCGCCAGGTAGCCGCCGGTGCCCAGCACCGTCAGATGGCGCTCGGTTTTCAGGAAGGTCGGCAGCCAGGTGGTGATGGCGTAGTAGCCGCCCTGGGCGCCGGTGGTCAGCAGCACGGCGCGCAGCGTTGTGCTCAGCATCTTCGGCGCGAAGATCTGCGCGAACGAGGCGCGGTCCGCCGGCGCCACCTTCTTCTGCTGCGCCACGAACACCTCAGGCTCGTCGACGAAGCGGCGGATGAAGATCACGAACAAGGCGGGCAAAATCCCCAGGAGGAACAGCGAGCGCCATGCCCATTCGGCCGGCAGCAGCGAGAACATCAGCGCATACAGCAGCGCCGACACGCCCCAGCCGATCGCCCATCCCGCCTGCACCATGCCGACCGCCTTGCCGCGGTCCTTGGCGCGGATTACCTCGCCGATCAGGATGGCGCCGGCGGTCCACTCGCCGCCCATGCCGAAGCCCATCAGGCCACGCGCCACCAGCAGCTGCGTGAAGTTCTGCGCCAGCCCGCACAACACGGTGAAGAAGGCGAACCACAGGATGGTCAGCTGCAGTGTCTTGACGCGGCCGATGCGGTCAGACAGGATGCCGGCGATCCAGCCGCCGGCGGCGGAGGTCAACAGCGTGACGGTGCCGATCAAGCCGGCGTCGCCCTTGGACAGGCCCCAGGTGGCGATCAGCGTCGGGATCACGAAGCTGAGGAATTGCGTGTCCATCGCATCGAGCGCGTAGCCGATCTTGCAGCTCCAGAAGGTGCGGCGCTCCTTGCCGGTCAAGGCGTGGAACCAGGCGAAGAATCCTTCCGGCTGGGTGGTTGATAGTGCTCTGGTGTTCATGGTGGTCCCCTTTTGTCAGGCGTAGCACTCCCCTGCGGACGCGCTGTACGGGTCCGTCGCGGGTGCCACTTTGGTTTTAAATCAGAACGCTGCTAAAGATGAATTGAGTATGTCCGTCACCAGCATGTAGCCCGGCTGGTGGGTGATCGCCAGCGGCAGGCGCGCGTGGCGCAAGGCTTCCTGCGGCGTCACGCCGCATGCCCAAAAGACCGGTATCTCGTCCGGCATGATCTCGACCGGATCGCCGTATTCGGGCCGCGCGATGTCGGCGATGCCGATCAGCGCCGGATCGCCCAGGTGTACCGGCGCGCCGTGCACCGCCGGGTAGCGGCTGGTGATCTGGATCGCGCGGATCGCGTCGGCCGCCTTCATCGGCCGCATCGATACCACCATCTCGCCGCCGAACGGGCCGGCGGCCTGGTTGCGGATATTGGTGCGGTACATGGCGACGTTGCGGCGCTGTTCGATGTGGCGCAGCTTGATGCCGGCCTCGATCAGCATCTGCTCGAACGAGAACGAGCAGCCGATCGCGAACACCACCAGGTCGTCGCGCCACACGTCGTGCAGCGCGTGGGTTTGCGACGCCAGCTGGCCGCCGCGATAGATGTTGTAGCCGGGGACGTCGCTGCGCAGGTCCATGTCGGCGCCCAGGCGCGGCACGTTCCACTGGCCAGGCTCGCCCACCGCCAGCAGCGGGCAGGCGCGCGGATTACGCTGGCAGAAGAGCAGGAACTCATCGGCATGCGCCTGCGGCAGGATCACCAGGTTGGCCTGGGCGTACGGACCGCAGTAGCCGGAGGTCGGCAGGCGGAACTCGCCGCTGCGTACCTTGTGACGTAATTCGAGTGGGGTCATTGGATGGCTCTCTGTCAAATCATGAATAACTTGCATGAGTTAAGAATAAACTTGAATACCCCTACACGCCATCTAGTTATTTTTGCTGTTGTTGTATAGTTTTTCTTACCACTCTGCGCTATCTTGGTGCGTCAGGTTAAGGTATTCTTGTTTGCCATGAACACCCGCTTCCTGGAGACCTTCGTCACCCTCGCCCAATTGCGCAGCTTCCGCGCCACAGCCCGCGCGCTGCACGCGACGCCGGCCGCCATCTCGCTGCGCATCAAGACGCTGGAGGAGGAACTGCAAACGGAGCTGATCGACCGCACCAGCAAGGACTTCCGCCTGACCGCCAACGCCGAATACCTGCTGGCCCACGCCAAGGCGGTGGTCGACGCCACGCGCCGGCTGATGGCGGCGGCGCAGAAGGACAGCGCGATCCGCGGCCGCCTGCGCGTGGGGGTGATCGAATCGGTGGTGCACAGCTGGCTGGCGCAGTACATCCGCGAGTTGAACACCATGTACCCGGAGCTGGAGGTCGACCTGACCGTCGACATGAGCAATGTGCTGGAGCGGCGCCTGCGCGCGCGCGAGCTCGATCTGGTGATCCAGGTCGAGGGCGTGGAGAGCAGCGACATCGTCTCCGAGGCGCTGGCCGTCTATCCGCTGCACTGGATCGCCCGCAAGGGACTGATCGACACGCGCAAGGAAGGCCTGAACCAGCGCCTGCTGGCCCTGCCGATCCTGACCTTCGGACGCGGCACCGCGCCGCAGCGCATGATCGAGGAAATCGTCAGCAAGATGGCCAACCTGGCGATGGTGCCGCTGGAGCAGACCCGCATCACCTGCTCGCCGTCGGTGGCGGCCATCGTCCAGTTGGTGAAGGACGGCTACGGCGTGGCGGCCATCCCCAGCCTGTTCGTGGTCGACGCGCTCAAGAACGGAGAGTTCATCGAACTGCCGGTGCAGCCGGAGCCGCCGGCCATCATCGTCTCGATGTGCTTCCACTCCAACGCCGAGATGCTGGTGCACGCCGCCGCCAACGCCGCCCGCCAGTCCTGCGCAGGCTACTGCGCACAGATCGATCCTCGCTACATCAAGTCGCTGGGCTGAGTTCACATCCCGCCGAATGCACAACAGTAAAACTACTGGGGTGCGCGTGCGCGCGCGTTTTTGAACTACTATTTTCCTTCCGCCGGCGCCCCCTCACAACGACAACGGAGACAAATCATGGCCAACCACATCAAGCGATTGGTGTCGCACGTATTCGTCTGTACGATCCTGCTGGCGGCGGCTTGCTTCGCGCAAGCGGCGACGGCCGGCCCCGGCGCGTGGAGCGCGCAGCAGACCTGGGCCGCCGACAGCGTCAACGGCGGCAATCTCACCGGCTACTTCTACTGGCCCGCCTCGCAGCCCACGCTGGGCGGCAAGCGCGCGCTGGTGCTGGTGCTGCACGGTTGCCTGCAAACGGCGGCCGGCGACGTGATCGACAGCGCCAGCGACGGCGGCTTTAACTGGAAGGCGGTGGCCGATCAATACGGCGCCGTGATCCTCGCACCCAACGCCACCGGCAACGTCTACAACAACCACTGCTGGGACTACGCCAACACCACGCACACGCGCAGCGCCGCCGGCCACGACGCCATCCTGCTCGACCTGGTCGGCCGCTTCGTCAACGATCCGCAGTACGCCATCGATCCCAAACAGGTCTACGTGACGGGCCTGTCGTCGGGCGGCGGAGAGACCATGGTGCTGGGCTGCCTGGCGCCGGACATCTTCGCCGGCGTCGGCATCAACGCCGGGCCGCCGCCGGGCACCACCACCGCGCAGATCGGCGCCGTGCCGTCGGGTTATACCGCCACCACGGCGGGCAACCAGTGCAAGGCGATGGCCGGCTCCAACGCCGGCGCCTTCGCCACGCAGATCGCCGGCGCCATCTGGGGCACGTCCGATTTCACGGTGGCCCAGGCCTACGGGCCGATCGACACGGCCGGCATCCGTTTGGCCTACGGCGGCAGCTACAGCAAGGGTGGCGCGGTGTCGGTGGCGGGCGGCGGCAGCAACGTCCCCTACACCGACAACAACGGCAAGCTGCGCACGCACGAGATCACGGTGACCGGCATGGGCCACGCGTGGCCGGCCGGCAGCGGCGGCCAGAACACCAATTTCGTCGACAGCACCAAGGTCAACTACCCGGCCTTCGTGATGGATTTCTGGTTCAAGAATAATCTGCGCGTGTCGTTGACGCCGGGGCCTGTGATGAACTCCTGCGGCACCACGGTGATCAGCGGCAGCGGCGTGACCGTCAGCGGCGCAGCCACGGCCAGCGGCGCCGTCGCCAGCTACGCGGTGCAGCTGAACGGTCCGACCGCGATCAACGATGCGGCGGCCGGCAGCGGGGCCAGCTTCAGCAAGAGCTACAACGTCGCCAGCGGCTACTACACCGGAAGCGTCACCGCCACCGACACGCTCGGCCAGGTTTCGACCGCGTGTCCATTGGCGCAGTTCCTGGTCGGCAGCGCGCCGGTGCTGCCGCCGCCGCCGGGCCTGAGCGCCGGCACGCCGACCTCCAGCGCCGTGGCGCTGGCATGGAACGCGGTCAATGGCGCCACCGGCTACAACGTGTACCGCAACGGCGGCAAGGTGACCGCCTCGCCGCTGGCCGGCACCAGCTACACCGCGACCGGGCTGGCGGCAAGCACCAGCTACAGTTTCGCCGTGTCGGCGGTTGGTTCGGCCGGCGAGAGCGCGCTGTCGGCGGCGATCAACATCACCACCGCGCCGGCGTGGAGCTGCACCGCCGTCAGCGCCAGCAACTACGCCCATGTGCACGCGGGCCGCGCGCACGACAGCGGCGGCTACGCGCTGGCCAACGGCTCCAATCAGAACATGGGGCTCGACAATCTGTTCTTCACCACGATGCTGGCGCAGACGGCGGCCGGCTACTACGTCATCGGCGCCTGCCCCTGAGGCGCGCGGCCTTACAGCGCCAGCTTGATGGCCGCGCTGCCGGCTGCGGGAACGGCGGAGCATAGCAGCACCTGCCCCGGTGCGATGTCGGCGGCGCAGGCGCGGGTGTATTCGACCTCGCCTGCGATCAGGCCGACCGCGCAGGCGCCGCACTGGCCCGAGCGGCAGCTCGACTCGGCCGGCACGCCCTTGGCTTCGGCCAGCGCCAGCAGGCTGTCCGCGCTGCCGTCCCACATCGCCGTCATGCCCGACTGCGCAAATTGCACCGGCACCGGCGGGCCGGCACGCACGGCGGCGCTGGCGGCCGGCTTGGCATCGCGCCGCACGCTGGCCGGGCCGAAAGCCTCGAAGCGTATGCGTGCGTCGGCGACGTTCAGGCCGCGCAGGCCGTCGTACATCTGCTGCATGAAGGCCGCCGGGCCGCACAGGTAGAAATCGTAGTCGTCGAACGGCAGCTGGGCCTTCAGCCAATCCAGGTCGACGCGCCCCCTGCTAGCCTGCCAGTTGGCGATGTCGCCAGTCTCGCCGTCCTCGCCGCTGTAGCGTATGTGGACGTTAAGGTTGCGGTGTCCCGCCGCCATCGCCTGCAGATGCTCGGCAAACGCATGCTCGTCGCGGTTGCGCGCGCCGTGGAAGAAGTGGATGGCATGCCGGTGCCGCGTGCGGCTTCCATTCACCAGAAGCCCGTTCAGCATCGCGATCATCGGCGTGATGCCGATGCCGGCCGACAGCAGCACCGCCGGGCGCCGCGTGCCCTGCTCGAAGACGAAATCGCCCCCGGGCCCCAGCAGCTCGACGCGCGCGCCCGGTGCCAGGTGATCATGCAGCCAGCCGGAGACCGCGCCGTCGCGCTTGACGCTGATGCGGTAGCTGCGGCCGTTGGGCGCGTCGGACAAGGTGTAGCTGCGGATGCGCGGCGCGGCATCGCCAGCGGCAGGCGCACGCAGTGAGATGAACTGGCCCGGCACGTGCGCGGCCACCGCCATGCCATCCGCCGGCTCCAGGTAAAACGATCGCACGGTGGCGCTCTCGCGCACCACCTGGGCGACCGTGTAGGGCCGCCACTTGCTGGTCAGCGCGGCGGCTTCCAGCACGCGGTCGGCCTCTTCCCAGATACCGGTGCGCGCCACCTGCGCGGCTGGCTTGGGGACGCTCCAGCGAAACGGCAGCGCACCCACATTGCGTACCACCTCGCGCACGTGAAAACGCAGCAGCTGCTCCGCGCCGGCGAAAGCCCGCAACTGCGCGCCTTCCCAGATGATCTCCACGTCCACCGCCACATGCAGCATGTCGCCGCGCTCGAAGTCGATGAACAGCAAACCCGCGCGCGGATGCGCAAGCAGATTGCCCATCGTGTTGAAGAAGAAGTTACCGACAAATTCGGGCGACGTCAGCGTGCGCTCGTCGTCGATCCGCACAAAGCCTGGCCGCCCGCCGCGATGCGAGACATCCACGCCGCGCCCCGCCTCGGTCTCCAGGTTGGCGCTGGCGATGAAGAAGGTATCGGCACGGGCGATCAGCTCGCGGTCCTGCGCGTTCAACGCATCGGCGCGCAGCACCTGCGGCGTGGGCGCGGCCGGCACCGGCGTCTGCACACGATCCTGGATGTACTGCGGGCAGTTGCCGAAACTCTGCGTCACCGCCACCCGCATGCGGCCCTCGTCCATCGCGGCGATCACGCCGTTGACGCGGTTGCGCCGGCGCGTGGCCGGCACCAGTCCCAGCCCGCCGATGTGGGCGCCAACGCGCAACTGCCCTTGCAGCGGATCGCCGGCCAGCATGCCGCCGTCGATGCGCAAGGTGCGCGCATCGGGCGTCGAAATGAAACCGGCATCGTTGACCAGCATGGTGGCCCACGGCTGCCCAGCTCCATCGAGCGCGCCGATAAAGAACAGCGGCAGCTCGCCGAAGAACTGGCGATGCTGGTCCGGCATGTAGTCGCGCACACCGGCGCTGCCTGCGCCGGCCATCTGTTCGCGCACGCCCACCCGCTGCTGGATGGCCAGTTCGCCCGCATGGAACGGCGTGACGCTCATGATGGCCTCCGCTTAAATAGTCTCGGGAGCCAGGCCGCAGGCGGTGGCCTGCATAGGCACGAAGCCCGGCAGCGCGCGCACATTGGCCAGCCAGGCGCGGATGTTCGGGTAAGGCTTGAGCGATACGCCGCCCTCCGGCGCATGCTCGATGTAGCTGAACGCGGCGACATCGGCGATGCTGGCCCGCTCGCCCAGCGCGAAGCGGCGACCGGCCAGCTCCGCCTCCATCGCGTCGAACAGGCGCACCGCGATGCTTTTGGCGCGCTCGTGATCGAACGGCATGCCGAACGCCACCACCAGCCGCGCCACGCACGGGCCGTAGGCGATCTTGCCCGACGCGTTCGACAACCAGCGCTGCACCGTGGCCGCCGCCACCGGTTCGCGCGGCAGCCAGCGGCCGCTGTCGTCGTATTTCAAGGCCAGGTAGACCAGGATGGCGGTCGAATCGGGGATGGTCACGTCGCCGTCCTCCAGCACCGGCACTTCGCCGAAGGGGCTGCGCGCCAGGTGTTCGGGGGTGCGGTTTTCGCCGGCCCGCATGTCGAGTTGGACGAATTCATACGGCAAGTTCAACAGGCTGAGGAACAGGCGCACGCGGTGGGTGTGGCCGGAAAGGAGGGAGCCGTATAGTTTCATGATGGATGTCCTGTGTCGATGAATGGTCTGGCCAGTATATTCAGCTACAATCGTGCCGATAAGCTGGACAAAACCGGACACTCAGTTCACTCCAAGTGGACAATCATACTCAGCACCCTGCCATGGCCGATTTAAGCACCGTCAACCTGAACCGCCTGATCACCTTCGTCGCCGTGGTGGACGCCGGCTCGCTGACGGCCGCCGCCGAGCGCCTGGGCCTGGCCAAGTCCATGGTCAGCAAGCACATGCAGCTGCTGGAGGCCGAGGTCGGCGTCGCCCTGCTGCTGCGCTCGACCCGCAAGCTGTCGCTGACCGAGGCCGGCCGCGCCTTCTACGAGTCCAGCCGCCAGCTGCTGCTGCAGGCCGAGCAGGCCATCGAGCAGGCCCGCAGCGGGCGCGCCGTCCCGCAGGGCACGCTGCGGGTGGCCGCGCCGATCGACTACGGCGCAATGGTGGTGGCGCCGGTGCTGTCGCGGCTGCGGCGGGACTATCCGGCGCTGAAGGTCGACCTGGTGTGCGGCGACAGCCTGATCGACCTGATCGCCGAGGGCATCGACGTGACGGTCAGGCTGGGCAAGCTGGCCGATTCGGGCTATATGGCGGCGCGCATCGGGCGCATGGTGCGCCTGCTGGTGGCCAGTCCGGACTTTGTGGCGCGCCACGGCATGCCGGCCGATCCGCAGGCGCTGGCGCCGCTGCCCTACATCTCGCTGACGGTGCTGCGTCAGCCCAACAGCTTCGCGCTGGTGGACCCGGCCGGCAACCAGGAGGAGGTCAGGATGCGCAACATCGTGTTCTCGACCAACACCGCCCCCGCCTGCCGGGCCGCCGCGCTGGCCGGCGACGGCGTGCTGCGCGCGACCTGGTTCTCGGTGAAGGAGGACGTGGCGGCCGGCCGCCTGCTGCCGCTGCTGCCCGAGTGGTCGCTGCCGGAGGGCGACATCCACGCGGTGTTCCCGGCCACGCCGCACCTGCCGCAAAAGGTGCGGGTGTTCATCGACGCGCTGAAGGAGGCGGCGGGCGACTAGCGCGCGGCGACGGCGGCCGGGCGCAGCGCCCGCGCACCACCCGGCGCGACTACCGCGGCGGCGGCCGGCGGCGCAAGCGCGCCACCAGCGCGGCCCCCGCCACCGCCGCAAAGCCGAACCACAACCAGGTCGCCAGCACCGACGGCGGCTTGCGCTCGCTCGGCGCGGCGGCGTCGCGGAACGAGGCCGGCAGCACGCGCGGCGCCACCGGTACGATTTTCCAGTCCGCGTGATTGGCCGGCGCGCGCTGCTGATATTCGTGCAGCGACATCACCGGCTCGCTGCCGAACGCGCGCGACGACGGGAACTGCGGTATCCGCACGAACAGCAGTGCTTCCAGATCCTGGCCCAGTTGCGCTTCCAGCTGCTCGCTGCCGGCGCGGCCTGGCACGGCCAGGCGCGTCAGCAAGTCCTCGGCGATGGTGTTGAAGGCCACGAAGGGCAGCAGCTCGGTGCGCTCGGTCTTGAGGTAGTCGTAGGCGCTCTGGCCGCTGGCCAGGCTGACCTCTTTGAAGGCCATGTACGGCAAGGCCACCGCCGCCTTCAGCGGGCTCTCGCCGCCCAGGCGCGGGATCTTCCAGCCCAGCGTGCGCAGCGTTTCGACGTTGATGCCGGCGCAGTTGGTGCTGGCGTGGCGGTAGTGGAAATCCTGCCGGTAAAAATGGTTGAACACGCGGCTGATCGCCTCCTGGTACAAGGCCGGCGCGCGCTGGTCCTTCAGCACGGCCACCAGCATGTAGGACGGCCGGTACCAGGCCTGGCCGCTGTTGAGGTCCCCCATGTAGGCGTCCATCGGCAGGATCGAGGCGACGATGCCTTTTTCGCTGACCGAGGCCAGGCTGTAGAAATTGTTCACCAGCCAGTTGTCCCATTCGCCGGCGGGGCCGAAGCGGCCGGTGGCGACGGCGAAGTGGCCGCCGTAGGATTCATCGTCATCGCCCTGGGCGCCGTTGAGCATGAAGGCCAGCACCGGCTTGCCGGCCAGCGGCAACGGCGCGCGGCCGCCGTCGCTGCCGCCACAGGGTCCGGCTGTCCGAACGGCGCGGTGGCGCCCCCATGCGCGGCGCGCACCAGGCTTTCGACCGTCTCGCCTCCGGCCAGCGGCACGCTGGGCGCCGCCGCGCCGATGGCGTAACGCTTGGGCCACAGCGTGCGTACCACGAAGCGCTCCTCGGTCAGCGCGCCGCGCGCCTTGACGTCACCGCCGGCAAAGAACGCCAGGCTGCCGGCGTCGGCATAGGAACGGTTGGTGGACAACTTCGGCGTCAGCTCGACCGCCAGCGAGGCCGCGCCGTCGGCCCGCGCCAGCCGCGCATCCGCGCCCAGGCGGCCCTCGGCCACATGCGGCGAACCTATCCACACCAGCGGCGGCGGCTGGTCGCGCGGGCGCCCGCCGCCGCTGAGCAGCCAGGCCTGGACGTCTTCCTGCGCACGCAGCCGTGGCGTGTAGCCGGCCGGGTCGGCCTTGGCCACGGCGATCATGTCGTCATTGAAGTACCACAGCGCCTGCTGGGGCGCCGCGCAGTCCTGGCAGCGGCCGGTGGCCAGCTTGAACCGCTCGCTGGGATAAAGGCCCAGCAAGCCGGGCGCGAGGGCGTCGCGCAGGCTGGGCTCGGCGGGCGCCGCGTGGGTCGGCGGGGCGGTGCCGATCAGGGCCGCTGCCGCCAGGATGCCGGTGATGGTGTATGCGCTGTGCCACATGCTGTCGCTCCCGAGGAAGTTGGCGAAGCTGCAGTGTAAGGTGGCCCGGCCGGCGGTTTGTTACGCTCCGTCAACCTTTGGCCGGCTAGCGCCGCGCCGACACCACGATGCCGCCGACGATCAGCGCGAACGCGGCCACGTGGTAGCCGTGCGGCGCGTCGCCCAGGAAGGCGGCCGACAGCACGGCCGTGAACAGCGGCGTCAGGTTGACGAAGAAGGCGCCGATCGCCGGCCCCGCCGCCTGCACGCCCGCGCCCCAGCAACGGAAGGCGATCACGCCCGGCCCGGCCGCGACGTAGGCCAGCGCGGCCGCCAACGTCCAGCTCCATTGCACCGGCTGGGCGCCCAACACCTGCTCGCCCAGCGCGAAGCCGCC
Source organism: Duganella sp. BJB1802 (assembly GCF_013369445.1). NCBI lineage: Bacteria > Pseudomonadati > Pseudomonadota > Betaproteobacteria > Burkholderiales > Oxalobacteraceae > Duganella > Duganella sp. BJB1802. Next base: position 68,013 of record NZ_JABWEF010000012.1, read on the forward strand.
CGACCACAGCACGCCGAACGCCACCTGCGCCAGCAGGAAACCGGCCCAGTCGGCGCGCAGCGCGGCCGGTTCGCGCGCCCGCGTCAGCAGCCAGCTGTACAGCGACCAGGCGATGGTGGCCAGGATCATGAACAGGTCGCCCGCCACCAGCCGCAATTCCAGCACGTGGCGCCACTCGCCGCGCGCCAGCACCAGCAAGACGCCGGCGATCGACAGCACGGCGCCGGCCATCTGGCGCCGGCTGACCGGCACGCCGAAGAACAGCCAGCCGGTCAGCATCATCCACACCGGCATGCCGGACGCCACCAGCGTGACGTTGATCGGGGTCGAGGTCTGCAGCGCCATGTATTGCAGCGTGTTGTACAGGCCGATGCCGAGCAGGCCCAGCAGCGCGTATTGCTTCCAGTAGCGCCACATGCCGGCCGCGCGCCCGAACACCGGCCCGGCCAGCGGCAGCAGGATGGCGCCGGCCAGCACCCAGCGCAACAGGTTCAGCAGCACCGGCGGCAGCTGGTCGTGCACCAGCCGGCCGACGATGGAATTGCCGGCCCACAGCAGCGGCGGCAGGGTCAGCAGGAAAACGGTGCGCGGGGTCAGGCGGGTGCTCATCGGGTGTTTTATCGGGGAAACTATGCAATATTGCAACTTAAGCATAGCCGATTCCGCCGTTTCTCGCTGGCGGCCACCGATAGCATTGGCGTCCGGCCGCCGCGGCGCGGTAAAATAGCCGCTGCTGATCCACCCACTTGAAAAATATGAAACTCTCCAAACAACATTCGATGTACGAATCCGAGCACACCCTGTTCATCAAGGCGCTCAAGGAAAAGAATCCGGGCATGGAAGCGGGCCAGGCGCAGGGCCGCGCCTTGCTGTGGGACCGTCCGCCGGTGTCGCTGGACGAGCAGGAGCGCCAGATGAAATCGGCCATCAAGCAACAAGCCTACGTCTACCAGAACAAGGTCTAAGCATTCAGGGCGGCAAGGATGTTGCCAGACGATACGGCTGAAGCGCAGCCGCCAGCAAGCGACGGCGAACTCGCCGGCGTGGCGGCGCCACTGTCGCCGGAGCTGGCCGAGGCCGCCGTCGTGGCCGATGCCGTGGCCGCCGATGTGGCCGTGTCCGATGCCGCCGCCGCCGAGGCGGCCGCCGTCACCACCGAAGTGGCCGCCCTCGCCCGCCTGTACGGGGAGCCGCTGCTCAAGCTGCCCAACGACCTGTACATCCCGCCGGACGCGCTGGAAATCTTCCTCGACGCCTTCGAGGGCCCGCTGGACTTGCTGCTCTACCTGATCCGCAAGCAAAACTTCAACATCCTCGACATCCCGATGGCGCAGCTGACGCTGCAATACCTGAAATATGTCGACCAGATACGCCTGTCCAACCTGGAGCTGGCCGCCGAGTACCTGCTGATGGCGGCCATGCTGATCGAAATCAAGTCGCGCATGCTGCTGCCGCAGCGCCCGTCCGAGCTCGACATCGAGAGCGACGACCCGCGCGCCGAGCTGGTGCGCCGCCTGCTGGAGTACGAGCAGATCAAGCTGGCCGCCTACGACCTGAACACGATCCCGCAGCTGGACCGCGACTTCGTCCGCACCCAGATCTTCATCGAGCAAAGCCTGGTGCCGAGCTGGCCCGAGGTCGAGGCCATCGACCTGCAGCAGGCCTGGCTGGACGTGATGAAGCGCGCCAAGCTGACCCAGCACCACAAGATCAGCCGCGAGGAACTGTCGGTGCGCGAGCACATGACCGGCATCCTGCGGCGCCTGCAATCGAGCCGCTTCGTCGAGTTCGCCGACCTGTTCGACATCGCCGGCGGCGTGCCGGTGGTGGTGGTGAACTTCGTCGCGCTGCTGGAGCTGGCCAAGGAAACCCTGATCGAAATCACCCAGGCCGAACCGTTCGCGCCGATCTACGTGCGGCTGGCGTATTCGCCGGCCTGAACGGCGCCCCACCCATTCCCATTACGCCCATAGCGACCTAGTCATGAAAATCATCACTTCCATTGAAGAACTGCGCGACCAACTCAGCGGCCAATTGCGCACCGCCTTCGTCCCGACCATGGGCAACCTGCACGAGGGCCACCTGTCCCTGATGCGCCTGGCGCGCAAGCACGGCGACCCGGTGGTGGCGTCGATCTTCGTCAACCGCCTGCAGTTCGGCCCGAACGAGGACTTCGACAAATACCCGCGCACCTTCCAGGCCGACGTCGAGAAGCTGGAGAAGGAAGGCGTGTACGTGCTGTTCGCGCCGACCGAGAAGGACCTGTACCCGGAGCCGCAGGAGTTCCGAGTGCGCCCGCCGGACGACCTGGGCAACACGCTGGAGGGCGAGTTCCGCCCCGGCTTCTTCACCGGCGTGACCACCGTGGTGCTCAAGCTGTTCTCGTGCGTGCAGCCGCGCGTGGCCGTGTTCGGCAAGAAGGATTACCAGCAGCTGATGATCGTGCGTAACATGAGCCGCCAGTTCGCGCTGCCGACCGAGATCATCGCGGCCGAGACCTACCGCGCCGACGACGGCCTGGCGCTGTCGTCGCGCAATATGTACCTGTCGCCGGCCGAGCGCGCCGAGGCGCCGGCGCTGTACCAGAGCCTGAACTTCGTCGCCAACGAGGTGCGCGCCGGCCATCTGGACGTGTTCCAGCTGGAGCACAAGGCGATGGAGGACCTGGCCCAGCGCGGCTGGAAGCCAGACTACATCTCGATCCGCAAGCGCATCGACCTGCAGCCGCCAAGCGCGGGCGACCTGGCGCAAGGCACGCCGCTGGTGGTGCTGGCCGCCGCCAAGCTGGGCTCGACCCGCCTGATCGACAATCTGGAAATTTAAGGTTTGACCGGCGGGGCCACAGGCGCCGCCGGGGTCAATGGCTGCACGGTGAGGCCCTGCGGCGTGACCTGGATGAGCACGGCCGGCACCGCTGCGGCGGCCGGCGCGACGGGCGCGGGCGGCTGCGCCTTGGGGATGGCGTTGTTCAGCACGAAGGTCATCACCGTGACGACGATGGTGATCCCCGCAGCCAGCACGCCCACCATCCATTTGACCATCTGCGAGGTGGCCCGCTGGAAAGCACTCTCGATTTTCGCCTCCAGCGCCGAACGCATCTCCACCATCATCGCGATGATGGATTCCAGCTTGGCATCGGTGGCGTCGAACCGGGTATTGACCGCGTCGAAGCGGGTATTGACCGCGTCGAAGCGGGCATCAACCGCGCCGAACTTGGCGTCGCTCGTCCCGCTGGCGGCAGCCAGCCTGGCGTCGAGACCTTCCACCTTGGCATCGATATAGTCTTTGTCGGCATTGGAGTTCATAAGCCGATGATCCGCCCCGCAACCTGCCCTGTCAACGCGCGCACGCGCGCCGCTTGAGACGGATCAGGCGGCGACGTTTTGCGCCCAGGCCAGCGCGGAGAGATGGGCGCGGTTGACGTCCTCGGGCCCCAGCTTGAGCGACGCCGCCAGCGAGGCCACCAGGTCGGAACTGAGCTCGCACGCCTCGGCCAGCGCCAGGAACGGCCCGTACTTGCCGCTGCGCGTGAGCAGCGCGGCCACCACGTCGTCGGACAGCTGGATGTTGGCCAGCACCTCCTGCATGGCGATGCCCAGCAGCCGGTCCAGCAGCGAGAACATGCCCGCCACGAACACATTCTCCGCCTCGCCCTTGCCCAGCGCGGCCTGCGCCAGCAGCTCGGCCAGGCGGCCGCGCACCACCGCCGTCTCCAGCAGCACCGGCGAATAGCCCGAGGTGCTGGCCGTGGCCAGCAGCAGGGTCAGCCAGCGGTACAGCGGCGTGTAGCCCAGCAGGGTCAGCGCCTGGCGCAGCGACTGGATCTCGCGCCCGGCGCCGAAGCCGGCCGAGTTGATGAAGCGCAGCAGCTTGTACGACAGCGTGGCGTCGCGCTTGAGCACGGCCTCCAGCTGGACGATGTCGGCGTTCTGCCGCACCATCTGCATCAGCTGCATGATGATGGTCTGGGCCGGGTTCAGGCCCTTGGCGTCGGTGCTGGGGCGCGGCGTCAGGTGCAGCTTGCCGACGAAGGCGTTCAGGCCCAGCGCCGCGCAGGCGTCGAAGTCGGCCCAGTTGCTGACCGGGCGCGCCACCATGCCCACGCTCGACTGCTTGAGCGCGGCGTCGGCGCGCGCCTGGCTGCCGACGTCGGCGCCGGAAAAGCGCACCTCGACGTACGAGGCGATGGTCGGCAGGCGGCTGCCGATGCGGGCCAGGTCGGCCTCGCGCAGCAGCACGCCGACGCCGCCCGCGCGCAAGCCTTGCACGGCGGCCAGGGTGTCGGGATTGGCCAGTTCGGCCGTTTTGAGGGACAAGACGGTGCGCTCCGGCGGCAGCCGGTGCAGCGCGTCGGCCGACAGCATGGCCGGCACCGCGTCGAGGAACAGGATTTTGTCGCGCAGCAGCCAGTTGTCGTCGTCGTCGACCACCTGGCCGGCAACGAAGTCCAGCAGCGCCTCCAACGCGGCGGGCGACGACGGCGCCGCCCCCTGCTGCTGCCAGCAGAGCTCATACCCAACCACGCGCTGCTTGGGATCGAGCAGCGGCTCACGGACGATGAAATTGGTCTGATGCATGATGCTCGTCTCGGAGGAAGCCCGCGGCGAACGGGCCGGTACAGATCAGAAGCCCAGACTATCCAGCAAGTCGTCCACCTGCTCCTGGTCAGCCACCACGTTCTCGCGGGTCGGATCGATCTGCGGTCCGTTCAGCAAGCCGTTGTCGATTTCCTTCTTCATCTGGTCAGGCGCGAAGTCGATCAGCATCTGCACCAGCTGCTTCTCCAGGTTTTGCGCGATCGAGGTGACCTTCTTGATCACCTGCCCCGTCAAGTCCTGGAAATCCTGCGCCATCATGATGTCCATCAGATGCGCCTTGGTCTGCGAGGTGCCGGCGGTGGCGCCGTCCAGCGCGGCCACGGTCTGCTGCGCCAGCGCGCGCCATTGCTCGTCCGAGGCGCCTGCCGCCAGCAGGCCGTTCCACGAGGCGCTCAGCTGCTTCGCGTCGCCGGCGATCCGGTCCTGCAGGGGACTGGCCGCGTCGGTGGCGTTGAGCACCTTCTGCGCCGCGTCCTCGCTCAGGCGCGCCACGTAGTCGAGCCGGTCGCGCGCGTCCGGAATGTCGGACGCCGCTTTTTCGATCAATTTATCCAGCCCCAGTCCGCGCAGGCTTTCATGCAGGGCGCGCGTCATGTGACCGATGCGCGACAAAAACTCTTCGTTCGGCTCCACCGCAGCCGCGGTGGCGCCGCCTTGTTGCTCAACCATCATCAAGCTCCGAGCTTCTCGAAGATCTTGTTCAGCTTTTCATCCAGCGTCGCGGCGGTGAACGGCTTGACCACGTAACCATTGGCGCCGGCCTGGGCCGCCGCGATGATGTTTTCCTTCTTGGCTTCGGCGGTCACCATCAACACCGGCAGCTTGGCCAGCGCGGGATCGGCACGGATGTTTTGCAACATCGTCAAGCCGTCCATGTTCGGCATGTTCCAGTCTGACACGACGAAGTCGAACGATTCGGCGCGCAGCTTCGCCAGCGCCATCACGCCGTCCTCGGCCTCGTCGACATTGGCATAACCCAGTTCCTTCAACAGATTCCGGACGATGCGGCGCATCGTCGAAAAATCGTCAACGACTAAAAATTTCATCTTTGGATCAGCCATGAATTACTCCGTTGTTTCTCTACGCGGTTGTTAATAGTGCCTACAATTGCCAGCAAGTTGTAGGATAGCATTTTCGTTGCTTTAAGGCGAACAAAGTAGCAGTAAAACGTCACACTTGACGATTTAAAGCTTTTTATACCCGCAAAGCGCGCATGCCGTGGGCCGCCAGGTAGCCCAGCACCATGCCCGGCAGCGCCTGCAAGGCCCCCACTTCATGGGCGGCGCCGACCGCGATCGCCTCGCGCGGCATGCCGAACACCACGCAGCTGGCCTCGTCCTGGGCGAAATTATACGCCCCGGCCTGCTTCATCTCCAGCATGCCGGCCGCGCCGTCCTTGCCCATGCCGGTCAGGATCACGCCGACCGCGTTCTTGCCGGCGCACTGGGCGGCCGAACGGAACAGCACGTCCACCGACGGCCGGTGGCGGTTGACCGGCTCGGCCTGGTCGATCTTGGTCATGTAGTTGGCGCCGCTGCGGGTCAGGTACAGGTGCGAGTGGCCGGGCGCGATGTAGGCGTGGCCGGGCAGCACCCGCTCGTTGCCGGCCGCCTCCTGCACCGAGATCTTGCACAGCGAGTCGAGCCGCTTGGCGAACGAGCGCGTGAAGCCCTCCGGCATGTGCTGGGTGATCAGGATGCCGGGGCAGTCGGACGGCATCTGCATCAGGAACTCGCGGATCGCCTCGGTGCCGCCGGTGGAGGCGCCGATGATGATCAGCTTCTCGGACGAGGTCAGCGGATTGCGCAGCTGCGGCAGCTGGCCCTGGGCCTCGGCGCCCGGCTGCGGCAGCGTGCGGGCCCGCACGCGCGCCTTGGACGCGGCGCGGATCTTGTCGGTGATCAGCTCGGTGTACTCGCGCATGCCGGCCTGGATCGAGATCTTCGGCTTGGTGACGAAGTCCACCGCGCCCAGCTCCAGCGCGCGCATGGTGATCTCCGAGCCGCGCTCGGTCAGCGACGACACCATCACCACCGGCATCGGGCGCAGGCGCATCAGTTTTTCCAGGAAGTCGAGGCCGTCCATCTTGGGCATCTCGACGTCGAGCGTGAGCACGTCGGGGTTGGTCTGCTTGATCAGCTCGCGCGCGACCAGCGGATCGGGGGCCGTGCCCACCACTTCCATGTCGGGCTGGCTGTTGATGATCTCGCTCATCACGCTGCGGATCAGCGCGGAGTCATCGACGATCAGGACTTTGATCTTCATAATAAAATGCTACTTTCCGGGCAAAAGGCCCACTGTCACTATCACTATCAAAACAGGTCGATCTCGCCGCCCACCGGCGCCACCTTGAGGCGGCTGGCGTATTCGATCTCGCGCTTGGCCAGGGTGTCGTTGTGGGTCTGCATCAGCTTCTTGACCAGCACCTTGCCGGTGCGCGGGAAGAAGTACACCTTGCGCGGGTGGATGTCGTTCAAGTCCTCGGCCACCACGCGGATCTTCTCGACCTTGAGGAAGTTGAGCACGAAGGCCGCGTTGCGCTCGCCGACGTTGATCGCGGTGAAGCCCTTGAGCACGGCGCCGCCGCCGAACACCTTGGCCTCCATGTTCTCGCGCTTGGCGCCGGCCTTGAGCAGGTCGTTGATCAGGATCTCCATCGCGTAGGTGCCGTAGCGGGCCGAGGCCGACACCGGGCTGTTGGTGTCGCTGCCGCCGTCGGGCAGCATGAAGTGGTTCATGCCGCCCAGGCCGGTCACGCGGTCGCGGATGCAGGCCGACACGCACGAGCCCAGCACGGTCACGATCAACATGTCCTTGTTGGTGAAGTAGTACTCGCCCGGCAGGATCTTGGCGGCTTCACAGTCGAACGTCCTGTCGTAATACACGTTCGTGGCAAATTGTTCGAGGTCCATGGTTTATTCTCATGTGCGTTGCGTTGCCTTGAGGGCAGCGCCACGGTGTTGATCGTCCAGCTCGTACACCGTCTTGCCGCGTAGTTTGAGCGACTCCGACACGTAGAGGAAATTCTCCGAGTGGCCCGCGAACAGCAGGGCGTCCGGTTTCATCAAGGGGACAAAGCGCGACAGGATCTTGCGCTGCGTGGCCTTGTCGAAGTAAATCATCACGTTGCGGCAAAAGATCACGTCGAACGGGCCGCTGATGGGCCAGCTGTCGGCCAGCAGATTGAGCTGCTTGAAGGTGATCATGTTGCGCAGCTCGGGCCGCACGCGCGCCATGCCCTCGCGGTCGCCCTTGCCCTTGAGGAAAAAGCGGCGCGAGCGCTCGGGCGACATCTTGTCCAGCCGGTCCATCGCGTAGACGCCGTTGGCGGCCGTGGCCAGCACATTGGTGTCGATGTCGGTGGCGATGATGTGGCAGTTGGGGGTGAGCGTGTTGAACGCCTCGCACACGGTCATGGCGATCGAATACGGCTCCTCGCCGGTCGAGCTGGCCGAGCACCAGATGGTGATCGGTTCGCGCTTGTGCTTGATGTGCTCGGCCAGCAGCGGGAAGTGGTGGGCCTCGCGGAAGAACGAGGTCAGGTTGGTGGTCAGGGCGTTGGTGAACGATTCCCACTCCTCGCCCAGGCGGCCGGCCTCGAGGTCGTCGAGGTACTTGCCGAAGGAGCCGATGCCGGTGGCCCGCAGGCGCCGCGCCAGGCGGCTGTACACCATCTCCTGCTTGCTGTCGGCCAGCGAGATGCCGGCCCGCTTGTAGATCAGGCCGCGGACGCGTTCGAAGTCCTTGGCGTTGAAGTCAAACTCTTTGACGGTGTCTTTGGTATGCGGCATATGTTAAACCTCTTATTTATCACTACTAACAATGCCCACGCCGCCGCCGTTCCCGCGCGGGCGGGAACGGCGTGGTACAGCTCGGTTAAAACTCTTCCCACTCGTCGCCGGCGGCCGGCGCGGCGGAGGCCAGCTTCTTGGGCGCGGCCGGCTTGGCGGCCACGGCCGGACGCGGCGCCGGCTTGGCGGCAGGCCGCGCGCTCACCGCCGGCGCCGGACGCGGGGCCGGCACGGCCGGGACCGCGCGCCGCACCTGGTCGTTCGTCAGCTTGAAGATGCTGACCGCCTGGGCCAGCATCTCGGCCTGTTCCTGCATGCTCTCGGCCGCCGCGGCGGCCTCCTCCACCAGCGCGGCGTTCTGCTGGGTCATCTCGTCCATCTGGGTGATGGCCTGGTTGACTTCCTCGATGCCGTTGCTCTGTTCCTGGGTGGCGGCGGTGATCTCGCCCATGATGTCGGCCACCTGGCGGATCGAGGTGACGATCAGGCCCATGGTCTGGCCGGCCTCGTCGACCAGCTTGCTGCCGGCGTCGACCTTGTCGACCGAGTCGCCGATCAGTTCCTTGATCTCCTTGGCGGCGCCGGCCGAGCGTTGCGCCAGGTTGCGCACCTCGGAGGCCACCACCGCGAAGCCGCGGCCCTGCTCGCCCGCGCGGGCCGCCTCGACCGCGGCGTTCAGCGCCAGGATGTTGGTCTGGAACGCGATGCCGTCGATCACGCCGATGATGTCGACGATCTTGCTGGAGCTGGCCTTGATCGAGCCCATGGTCTCGACCACCTGCGCCACCACGGTGCCGCCCTTCTCCGCCACCGACGAGGCGGTCACGGCCAGCTGGTTGGCCTGGCGCGCGTTGTCGGCGTTCTGCTTGACGGTGGAGGTCAGTTCCTCCATCGACGAGGCGGTCTCCTCGAGCGAGCTGGCCTGCGACTCGGTGCGGGCCGACAGGTCGGCGTTGCCGGAGGCGATCTCCTGCGAGGCGGTCGAGATCAGGTCGGTGCCGCTGCGCACGTCTCCGACCGTCTTGGCCAGGCTGTCGTTCATGTCCTTGAGCGCCTGCAGCAGCTCGCTGGTCTCGTCCTTGCCCTCGACGTGGACCTGCGAGGTCAGCTCGCCGGCCGCCACCTTCTGCGCCACCTCGACCGCGCCCGACAGCGGCACCGTGATCGAGCGGGTGATCACCACCGCGCAGGCCACGCCGATCGCCACCGCGACCGCGCCCAGCAGGAACAGCATCATCATCAGGCTGCGGTCGGCCGTGACGGAGCTGTCCATGACGTCGCGCGCGGCGGCCTGCTGCATGTCGACCAGCTTGTTGATCAGCGCCAGCGTCTGCTGGTTGAGCGGATCGATGCGGCCGGAGATGACCTTGGCCGCGCCCTCGCTGTTGAAGGCCAGCACCTGGCCGATGGCTTCCTTGAAGGCCTTGTCGACGTCGACGTCCAGCGCGGCGATGTCGGCCAGCGCCTTCTTCTCGTTGTCGTTCAGGCCGAGCGCCTTGAGGTCGGCCTGCGCCTTGTCGTAGCGGGCGCGCTGGTCCTTGACCTTCTGCTCTTCCTTCTGCATCAGGCTGACGTCCGACTGCAGGCCGATGTTGCGCATCGCGATGCCGGTTTCCAGCATCGCGCTTTTCATCGCGCCGGCCTGCAGGTTCTTCTGGGTCGACAGCTCCAGGCCGCGCGTGAGCTTGCCCTTGTTGCTGTAGTTGAGGTAATTGGTCATCAGGACCATGACCACCAGGATCGCCAGGATGGCGCCGAAGCCAAGGCGCAGCCGTGAGCCGATTTTGAAGTCGCGTAAATTCATGTTGTTTTCTCCCCTATGCTGTCTGTGCTTGTCCGCCGGGTACTGCCTGCGGACCCCGTTATTGTGTAGGTGATAGGCGCGCACTCTGTTGGGCGCTGCCGTGGCTGCTTGCCGGGGCGTGGGTTAGGCCGCCAGCTGTTCCATCAGACCCATCTCGGCGCTCGACATCAGTTTGTCGATGTTCACCAGGATCAGCATACGCTCATCAATGGTGCCCAGTCCAATCATGTAGTCGGAACTGAAGGCGGTGCCCATCTCCGGCGCCGGCTTGACCTGCTCCGGCGTCAGCGTGGTCACGTCCGACACCGAGTCCACCACCATGCCGACGATGCGCCCGCTGATGTTGAGGATGATGACCACGGTGAACTGGTCGTACACCGGTTCGCCGAGCTTGAACTTGATGCGCATGTCGACCACCGGGATGATGATGCCGCGCAGATTGATCACGCCCTTGATGAACTCGGGCGCGTTGGCGATCCGGGTCACCGTCTCGTAGCCGCGGATCTCCTGCACCTTGAGGATGTCGATGCCGTATTCCTCCGAACCGAGCGTGAAGGCCAGGTATTCGTGGCCGGCGATTTCGTTGGCCCCGCTGGTTAGTACGTCTGCCATGATGGTTTCCTTGGTGGGGTTAGCTAAATATCTGTTCGTCAGCGAGCTGACGGGACGAGCGGATCAGGGCGGCCACGTCGAGGATCAGCGACACGCCGCCGTCGCCCAGAATGGTGGCGCCGGAGATGCCGGCCACCTTGCGGTAGTTCGATTCCAGGTTCTTGACCACCACCTGCTGCTGGCCGACCAGGTCGTCGATGAACAGCCCGGCCTTGCGGCCGTCGGTCTCGATGATGACCACGATGCCCTGGCAGGGGTCGGTGAAGCGCGGCGTGATGCCGAACATCTGGTACAGCGGCACCAGCGGCAGGTATTCGCCGCGCACCTTGACCACCCGGCCCTTGCCGGAGATTTCCTTGACGTCCTCCGGCGCCGGCTGCAGCGATTCGATCACAAAGCCCAGCGGCAGGATGTAGACCTCCTCGCCGACCCGGATCGACATGCCGTCCAGGATCGCCAGCGTCAGCGGCAGCGAGATCGAGATGGTGGTGCCGAAGCCCTTGGCCGAGCGGATGTCGACCACCCCGCCCATGGCGGTGATGTTGCGCTTGACCACGTCCATGCCGACGCCGCGGCCCGACACGTCGGTCACCTGCTCGGCGGTGGAGAAGCCGGGCGCGAAGATCAGCTGCCAGACCTCGGCGTCGCTCATGTTCTCGGCCAGCGGCAGGCCGCTCTGCTGGGCCTTGGCCAGGATCTTCTCCCGGTTCAGGCCGCCGCCGTCGTCCGACACCTCGATGATGATGTTGCCGCCCTGGTGGGAGGCCGACAGGAACAGGCGGCCGGCGTCGCTCTTGCCGCCGGCGCGGCGCACCTCGGGCATCTCGATGCCGTGGTCGATGGAGTTGCGCACCAGGTGGGTCAGCGGGTCGACGATGCGCTCGATCAGGCCCTTGTCGAGCTCGGTCGCGGCGCCGTTGGTGATGAAGTCGACCTTCTTGCCCAGCTTGGCCGCCAGGTCGCGCACCATGCGCGGGAAGCGCGAGAACACGAAGTCCATCGGCATCATGCGGATCGACATCACCGCTTCCTGCAGGTCGCGGGTGTTGCGGGTCAGCTGGCTCACGCTGTTCAACAAGCGCTCGTGCACCATCGGGTCCAGCGTGTCGACGCGCTGCTCGATCATCGCCTGCGTGATGACCAGCTCGCCCACCAGGTTGATCAGCTGGTCGACCTTCTCGATCGACACGCGGATCGACGACGACTCGGCGCCGGGGCCGGCGCCGGCCTTCTCTTCCTTCTTGGCGGCCTTCTTGGCCTCCTCGGCGGCGGCGGGCTGCGGTGCGGCCGGCGCCTCGATCACGATGCCGGCCGCCGCGCGGATCTGCTCGACCGGCTGGAAGAAGCCGTAGCCCTGGGCGTCCTCGCTGCCGGCCTGGGCGTCGGCGCGGATCTGCTCGAGCGGCTGGAAGAAGCCATAGCCCTCGCCGCCGCCGGCCTGCGCCGGGTGCAGCTCGGTCTCGTCGAAGAAGCCGTAGCCCAGGTCCTGCTCGACCCTGGCGCGCTCGGCGTGCTCCAGCCCGGCCTGCCGGGCGTCCAGCGCCGGCAGCTCGGTCACCACCATGTCGTCCGGGTTGAGCACGAACGAGCAGATGGCGATGATGTCGTCCAGGCTCTCGTGGGTGGTGACCACCATGGCGTTGCGGTCCTTGTCGAGCGGGGTGATGGACACATGGCCCATCAGGCCCAGCTCGGCGCCCAGCGCGGTCACCTCGCGGTGCACCATGGCCGGCAGCTCGAGCCGGTAGCGGCGCCCGCCGCTGTGGTCGACCACCTTGGCCTCGGCCGCGTGGAACGACGGCGCCACCGGCGACAGCGCCGTCAGCGGCACGTCCTGCGCCAGCGACTGCAGCATCATGCGCACGTCGCCCACCGCGTCCTGGTCGACCGTGCCGCCGTGGCGGTGGCCGTCCAGCTGCATCTTGAGGATGTCCTTGGCCGCCAGGAAGGCGTCCACGTGCTCCGAGGTCAGCGCCATCTCGCCCTTGCGCACGCGGTCGAGCAGGGTCTCGAGGATGTGGGTGACCTCGGTCATGTCGGTCACGCCGAACGTGGAGGCGCCGCCCTTGACGGAATGGGCGGTGCGGAAGATCGCGTTGAGGTCCTCGGGGTCGGGACGGTCGACGTCGACGGCCAGCAGCAGGCGCTCCATTTCAGCCAGCAGCTCCTCGGCCTCATCGAAAAAGACCTGGAAGAACTGGCTTATATCGATGGTCATGGGGATACTCCGTAAGTTTCGCTCAGCATCATTGCACGCGCCTTATCAGCCGATGACCTTCTTCACCACCTCGATGAGCCGCTGGGGATCGAAGGGCTTGACCAGCCAGCCGTTGGCGCCGGCGGCGCGGCCCTTGGCTTTCATCTCGTCGGACGATTCGGTGGTCAGCATCAGGATCGGGGTCTTCTGGTAGGCCGGCAGCTCGCGCAGCAGCTTGATCAGCTGCAGGCCGTCCATGCGCGGCATGTTCTGGTCGGTCAGCACCAGGTCCACGCCCTGCAGCTTGGCCTTCTCCAGGCCGTCCTGACCGTCCACCGCCTCCACCACCAGGTAGCCGGCCGCCTTCAGGCTGAAGGCGACCATCTGGCGCAGGGAACTGGAATCATCAACTGCAAGTATTGTCTTGGCCATCTTTGCTCTCACTCATTAAATGCGGGACGTGGCGTCCGGGTAGTTCAATCGGTAGGTCGCGGCGTTCAGAACAGTTCGATGTCGCCGCTCTCCAGGTGTTGTTGACTGACGGCCTTGCGCAGCACGCTGCGCAACTCCAGGCTCTGGATCGCCAGCGCCATGCTGACCTTGCCCAGCAGCGCGACGATCTCGTCGTTGTCGCTCTCGGGCAGCATCTCGGCGCCGTGCGCGCCCAGCGTGCCGAGGAACTCGCGCAGGCCGGTCACGCGCTTCAAGGTGCGGTCCAGCAGCTGGCTGGTCATGTCCTGGAACTGCAGGCTGGTGATGGCGGCGTTGACATAGCCGCCCACCTGGCCCTGCAGCGCCTCGAGCTGGGCCCGTTGCTCGGGCGTGGCGGTGCCGCCGTCGAGCAGCAGCCGGATCGTGGCTTGTTCGGCCTCGACCGCCTGGTGGATGGCCATGAAGTTGAAGGACAACTTCTCGATGGCTTCCTCCAGCAGCAGGCCGGTCTGGATCAGGTCGGTCTCGACCTCGGTCAGATGCTTGCGCCCATGGTCGGACACGCCCGACAGCAGGCGCTTGACATGGGAGCCCAGGATTTTTTTTCTCGTCATAACAGTCTCGTCACTCCACCTGCTTTATTTGCGCACCGGCGGGCCGGACGGCGCGGGCGCCGGCGCCGGCGCCTGGCCGTCTTCGGCGTCCACGTCCAGCTGGCGGGCGCCGTCGCGCATCACGTTTTCCTCGGTGCGCTTGTTCATTACGATGATGCTGATGCGGCGGTTGATCGGGTTGAACGGGTCGGCCTTGTCCAGGTGGGCGGCCGAGGCCAGCCCCACCACCCGCAGCACCTTGTTGTCGGCCATGCCGCCGGCGATCAGCTCGCGGCGCGAGGCGTTGGCGCGGTCGGCCGACAGTTCCCAGTTGCTGTAGCCGGCGTCGCTCAGATACGGCGTCGAGTCGGTGTGGCCGGACAGGCCGATCTTGTTGGGCACGTCGTTCAGCACGAAGCCGATCGCGTGCAGGATCTCGCGCGTGTACGGTTGCAGCTCGGCCTTGGCCAGCGCGAACATCGGCCGGTTCTGCTCGTCGACGATCTGGATCCGCAGGCCCTCGCTGGTGATGTCGAGCAGCAGCTGGTCCTTGTATTTCTTGAGCAGCGGGTTGGCCTCGATCTGCGCCTCGATCTTTTGCTTGAGCGCCTTGAGGCGCTGGTTTTCCTCGGCCTCCAGCGCGGCCTTGGCGGCGGTCAAATTGAACGTCTTCTTGATCTGCGGGTCGTCGCTGGCCTTGACCTGGCCGTCGCGGCGCGTCAAATCCTTGCCGCCGCCGGGGATCACCGACGAGCTGTCGCCGCTGCCCGAGCCGCCCTGCATGGCCACCTTGAGCGGCGTCTTGAAGTATTCCGAGATGCCGTTCAAGTCGCCCTTGGTGGTCGAGCCGAGCAGCCACATCAGGAGGAAGAAGGCCATCATCGCCGTCACGAAGTCGGCGTACGCGATCTTCCAGGCGCCGCCATGGTGGCCGCCGCCGCCCTTCTTGATGCGCTTGACGATAATCGGCCGCAAGCCCTCTTCAGCCATGATGCTTCCTTATGGTTGCCGCGGCGCCGCCTGTCACGCGCGCGCTCACTTGGACTTCGATTTCTTGATATGGTCCTCCAGCTCGGCGAAGCTGGGGCGCTCGGTCGAGTACAGGACCTTGCGGCCGAACTCCACCGCCAGCGCCGGCGCATAGCCGTTCAGGCTGGCCAGCAGCGTGACCTTCACGCACTGGTACATCTTGGTCGATTCGTCCAGCTTTTGTTCGAGCAGGCTGGCCAGCGGGCCGACGAAGCCGTAGGCCAGCAGGATGCCGAGGAAGGTGCCGACCAGCGCGTGCGCGATCAGGATGCCCAGCTCGGCCGGCGGCAGGCCCACCGATTCCATCGTATGCACCACGCCCATCACCGCCGCCACGATGCCGAACGCCGGCATGCCGTCGCCCAGCTTGGCGATGGCGTGCGCCGGCACGGCGTGCTCGTGGTGGTGGGTCTCGATCTCGTTGTCCATCAGGTTCTCGATCTGGAACGCATCCATATTACCGGACACCATCAGCCGCAGGTAGTCGGTCATGAACTCGACGATGTGGTGGTCCTCCAGCACGCTCGGATACTTGCTGAACAGCGGGCTCTGCTCGGGGCTGTCGATGTCGCCCTCGATCGACATCAGGCCTTCCTTGCGCACCTTGGACAGCACATCGAACAGCAGCGACATCAGCTCCATGTACAGGTCCTTGGTGTAGCGCGAACCCTTGAACAGGGTCGGGATCGCGGCCAGCGTGGCTTTCAGGGCCTTGGCGTTGTTCCCGACCAGGAAGGCGCCGAGCGCGCCGCCGCCGATCATCACCAGTTCGAGCGGCTGCAGCAGCGCGGCCAGATGCCCGCCATTCATGGCGAAGCCGCCGAACACGCCGACGCAGACCACTACATATCCAATTATGACTAACAAGTGCCCAGACTCCCCGGTATGAAAACGGGCGGTATCATACCTAACAATCGCCCGATTTCAATAAATTTACATGTAGAACTACAATAGCGTGACTAGGGGGGAGCGGGCAAGAGAATAACGCGAAATGATGCTTAAAAGTACCATATGTAGAGGGCATCCTCGCCCTCTGTGGTGTGGATGGTGCGGTCCGGCGCCCGGGCGTCGATAGCGAATTCGTAGCTGGCCAGCATGGCGCCGGGCCGCATTTCGGCCGCCGCCTTGCGCCACAGGCCGGGCATGGCGGCCGGCGACAGGTAGGCGAACACCAGCCCATAGCGGCCGAAGTCCAGCTTTTCGTAATCGCCCAAGGTGAAGCGGGCGCGGCTGCCGGTGATGGCGGCGCGCAGTCGGCTATACAACCAGGGCAGCGGCGCCAGCTCGATGCCGTGGCATTCGGCGTCCGGGCGCTGGCGGGCCAGGTACAGCACCAGCCCGCCCAGGCCGCTGCCGATGTCGATCACCCGCAGCGGCGCGCCGTCGGCCGGCGGCGGCAGAATTTGACGTACCGCATCCCACACCGCCGGGTGCGACGGGTAGTACGGCACCTGGGTGCGGAAGGTCGACCAGTACAGGCCGAGCAGGAACAGGAAGGCGGCCAGGAACAGCCAGGGCGGCAGCCGCAGCGCCAGCGCGGCCAGCAGCGCGGCCGGGAACAGCAGCTGGATGACGCGCCACCACGCGGCCAGGCCCAGTTTCCAGGTCAGGCCGGCCGCCAGCAGGCCCTGCACGGCGGCCACGCTCCAGTAGTCGACCGGTAAACGGCAACTGGCCATCACGTAAATGATGGCCAGCGTCAGCGGCGCGGCGCCGCATTGGATCAGCAGCGCCCGCACGGCGGGCGCGCGGGCGATGCGCAGCAGGTAGGGATCGGGGCCGGGCCGGCTCACGCGGCCAGGACGTCGGCGTCGCGGGCCTTCTTGGTCTTGCCGGCGCGCGAGGGCATGTGGCACAGGCCGCAGACATAGCTGCCGTTCAGGTCCATGCAGTTGACCACGAACTTGCCCTGGCACCGCCCGCACGGCGCCAGTTCCAGCATCTTGCCGCTGAAGAAGCGCACCAGGGTCCAGGCGCGGGTCAGCGACAGCAGCGGCTCCTCGCCCGCCTCCGGCGGCATTTGTTCCAGGTACAGCTTGTAGGCTTTCATGACCGCCTCGATGCCGGTGGCGCCGGCGTGCTCGGTCAGGAATTTGTGGATGTTGATGAACAGCGAGGAGTGGATGTTCGGCTGCCAGGTCAGGAACCAGTCGGTGGAGAACGGCAGCATGCCCTTCGGCGGCGACACGCCCTTCAGTTCCTTGTACAACTTGAGCAGGCGCTCGCGCGACAGCGACACTTCGGACTCCAGCAGCTGCAGGCGCGCGCCAAGCTGGATCAGTTCGATGGCCAGCTGGATTTCCTGGGCTTCCGTCACTACGCTTTTCTTGCTCATGATCCGCTCCGGCGCGTGGGTTAAGCGATTTCTTCGACGGCCTGGCCGGCCATCAGGATGGCGGCGTGCGACTGGGCCAGCACACGGTCCTTATTATAGTTGGTCAGCATCGACAGGATGGCGCCGTCGTCGAAGCGGAAGCGGGCCAGCATCATGTTGCCGCCTGCCAGTTTCAGGATCTGCGCGTTGCTCATGCCTTCGATCAGGTCGGCGATCTCGGCGGCGATGCCGAGGCGGAAGATCGCGGTGACTTTGTCGGCGCGGATCATCTGCTGGGCCAACATCAGGTAGCTCAGGTTAGCGTCGCGAATTTCAGCCATCATATCGTTAGCGGTCATTTCCATCTCCTAGTCCGTTATCTGCACTTGCGGAACACAATTGCGTTTCCAGTGAGATACATTCTGCTTGAGCAACAAAAATACCGTTAGAGGATGGGCTCCGTATTTTTCGTCGGGAAATAGCGAACGCGATCCGTCGGTGTTTGTCTGACAAACACTCGCGAATCACTCATCAACGCCCTTGCGGCGCCGGTTTGGTAAGGTCCAAGATCTTCAAAAAAGTCCTGTCATGAAGCGAAAATAAAACGGTTCAGCGACTCTTTTTTGCTACATCTAACCCGGTTACGGCAGCTTTTTCAGGAACTTTAGGGTTCCGGTGAAAATATTTTGAACTATTTTCGACTCGCTTCCTGCAACCTGATGGCGCTTTTCCGCTCATCATGAATCTGGTAACGGCAGCGTTTTGGGGAACTTTAGGGTTTTTTTGAAAAAAATCGAAAATAATTCAAAAAAGGCCGCAAAGCCAGCATCCATGCGGGTTTGCGGGCGCCCCGCCGGCCCAGGGCGGACCCGCGGGGTCCGACGCCGGTTTTTCGGGTTACACTGGCAACTTATTGAAGCCTAAAGCATTTGACCACCCTTGCAAGAAAGTTACATAATGACAACTCGCAATGACTGCCTGGACCGCGACGCGCAAGATCCGCTCGCCGCGCTGCGCGACCAGTTCGACCTGCCCGACCATGTGATTTATCTGGATGGCAACTCTTTAGGCGCCCGCCCCAAGGCCGCGCTGGCCCGCGCGCAGGACGTGATCGCCCGCGAATGGGGCCATGACCTGATCCGCAGCTGGAACAGCGCCGGCTGGTTCGAGCTGCCCAAGCGCCTGGGCAACCGCCTGGCCCCGCTGATCGGCGGCATGGACGGCGAGGTGGTGGTCACCGACACCACCTCGGTCAACCTGTTCAAGGCGCTGGCCGCCGCGCTGCACATGCAGGCCGGCGACCCGGCCCGCGCCGGGCGCCGCGTGATCGTCACCGAACGCTCCAACTTCCCCACCGACATCTACATGGCCCAGGGCCTGAGCGGCTGGCTGGAGCGCGGCTACAGCGTCAAGCTGGTCGACTCGGTCGAGGAACTGCCGGCCGCCATCGGCGCCGACACCGCCGTCGTCCTGCTCACCCACGTCAACTACCGCACCGGCTACCAGCACGACATGCGCGCCACCAGCGCCCTGGCCCACGCGGCCGGCGCGCTGATCGTCTGGGATCTGGCGCACTCGGCCGGCGCGGTGCCGGTCGACCTGAACGCCGACGGCGCCGACCTGGCCGTGGGCTGCACCTATAAATACCTGAACGGCGGCCCCGGCGCGCCGGCCTTCATCTGGGTGCCGCGCAAGCACCAGGAGCGCTTCCGCCAGCCGCTGTCGGGCTGGTGGGGCCACGCCGCCCCGTTCGCCATGGCGCCCGACTTCGCGCCCACCGACGGCATCGGCCGCGCGCTGTGCGGCACGCAGCCGGTGGTGTCGCTGGCGATGGTCGAGTGCGGCCTGGACGTGTTCGGCCAGACCAGCATGGCCGCCATCCGCGCCAAGTCGCTGGCCCTGACCGACCTGTTCATCATGCTGGTCGAGCAGCGCTGCGCCGCTCACCCGCTGGGCCTGGTCACGCCGCGCGAGCACGCGCGCCGCGGCAGCCAGGTCAGCTTCACCCATCCACACGGCTACGCGGTGATGTCGGCGCTGATCGCGCGCGGCGTCATCGGCGACTACCGCGAGCCGGCCATCATGCGCTTCGGCTTCACGCCGCTGTACACCAGCTATGCCGACGTTTGGGACGCGGTGGAGATCCTGCGCGACATCCTCGACCGCAAAGACTACAACATCGACGCCAAGCGCGACGCCGTGACCTGAAAACGAGATAAATAATATGAGCGATTCCAAAACCAGCACCGGCGGCTGCCCGATGCACGCCGCCGGCAGCGCCGAATGGCACGGCGCGCAGATGGACTTCAGCAACTCGATGAGCTACGGCGACTACCTGGGCCTGGACCAGATCCTCAACGCCCAGCACCCGCTGTCGCCCAACCACAACGAGATGCTGTTCATCGTCCAGCACCAGACCAGTGAACTGTGGATGAAGCTG
This sequence comes from Duganella sp. BJB1802, assembly GCF_013369445.1. Lineage (NCBI taxonomy): Bacteria > Pseudomonadati > Pseudomonadota > Betaproteobacteria > Burkholderiales > Oxalobacteraceae > Duganella > Duganella sp. BJB1802. Next base: position 87,823 of record NZ_JABWEF010000012.1, read on the forward strand.
ATGCTGCACGAGATGCACGCGGTGCGCAGCCACCTGCAATCGGACGACCTGGCCCCGGCCTTCAAGATGCTGGCCCGCGTGGCCCGCATCATGGACCAGCTGGTGCACGCCTGGGACGTGCTGGCGACCATGACGCCGCCCGAGTACACGGCCATCCGCCCCTACCTGGGCGCGTCGTCGGGCTTCCAGTCCTACCAGTACCGCGAGATCGAGTTCATCCTCGGCAACAAGAACGCCGCGCTGCTCAACGTCCACACCACCGCGCCCGCCGCGTTCGCCGTGCTGGACAAGGCGCTGCGCGAGCCGTCGGTCTACGACGAGGCGATCAAGCTGCTGGCCCGCAACGGCCTGCCGGTCGCCGCCGAGCGCCTGAACGCCGACTGGACCCAGCCGACCGTCGCCGACGAGTCCGTCAAGAACGCGTGGCTGGAAGTCTACCGCGACCCCAGCCGCCACTGGGCGCTGTACGAGCTGGCCGAAAAGCTGGTCGACCTGGAGACCGCGTTCCGCTTCTGGCGCTTCCGCCACGTCACCACGGTCGAGCGCATCATCGGCTTCAAGACCGGTACCGGCGGCACCGCCGGCGTCAGCTACCTGCGCAAGATGCTGGACGTGGTGCTGTTCCCCGAACTGTTCTCCCTGCGCACCGCCCTCTGAGATTGCCGCGAGAATACACACCGGGGGTGGGTGTGCACGCTCCTTCGGTAAACGCTACTGAGACCGCCTTCTGAAACCTTCTGAAATCATCCGGATCGTGCTGTAAATTCCGCCGTCCCCACGCCAGCGGGAATCCGCAGATTTCAGAAGGTTTCAGAGAGCCGAATCAGTACCGTTTTTCCGAAGGCCCGCAAAAAGGCCCCCCATCCCCCTGCTCCGGCTTAATTCCCGGCATTTGTCCACGCTTGCGCAAAACGTCCGCGCCGGCGCATATTGCGCACCTTGGCGCAGTAAGATAAGCACCATCTTACCCAGCAAGGAAAGCGCATGGACTACGAAGTACTGACCCTGGCCGGCCTGTGGAACTCCGGCCCCGCCCACTGGCAAACGCATTGGGAAGGCCGGCACCCGGACTGGGTCCGCGTCCCGCACCGCGACTGGGACACGCCCGACCGCTCCGAATGGGTGGCCGAACTGGACGCCGCCATCGCCCGCTGCAAACGCCCGCCGGTGCTGGCCGCGCACAGCCTGAGCTGCTCGCTGGTCGGCCGCTGGGCCGCCTCCGGCTCGCCGCTGAAGATCGCCGGTGCCTTCCTGGTCGCCCCCAGCGACACCGATGCCCCCGGCTACCCCGACTGCACCACCGGCTTCCAGCCCATGCTGCTCGACCGCCTGCCCTTCCCCAGCATCGTGATCGCCAGCGGCGACGACCCGTACGTCAGCCCGCAGCGCGCCCGCCAGTTCGCGCAAGCCTGGGGCAGCGAGTACGTCGAGATCGGCAATGCCGGCCACATCAACGGCGACGCCGGCTACGGCCCCTGGCCCGACGGCGAACGCCTGCTGCGCGATTTCTGCGAAAAAGTGCACCGCTGAGGGAACTCCCGCGCCGGCCGGCCCTCTAACTAGGCATCACGCACAAGGAGGGAAGAAAAATGAACCAGCATCTCCGCCATTGCGCAGCCGCCGCCGGCCTGCTGCTCATGACCGCGACGGCCAGCGCCGCCACCTACACCGCCATCCTCACCGGCCCGAAGGAATCGCCATCGAACACCTCACCGGGCATCGGCGCGGCGGTGGTCGCGTTCGACGCCGCCACCCACGTCCTGCAGGTGGACGTGGCCTTCAGCGGCCTGCTCGGCCCCAGCACGGCCTCGCATATCCACTGCTGCACCGCCACGCCGGACGCCGGCACCGCCGGCATCGCCACGGAAACGCCCACCTTCGGCGGCTTCCCCATGGGCGTGATGAACGGCGCCTACAGCAACACCTACAACACCTCGCTGGCCAGCAGTTGGAACCCGGTCTTCATCAGCAGCCACGGCGGCACCACGGCCGGTGCGGAGGCGGCCTTCGGCGCCGGCCTGGCCAGCGGCGAAGCCTACCTCAACATCCACACCAGCAAATATCCCGCCGGCGAAATCCGCGGCTTCCTGACGGCCGCGCCAGTGCCCGAGCCCGCCATGCTTGGCATGCTGGGCCTGGGCGTGCCGGTCGTGCTGCTGATGGCGCGGCGCCGCCGCAAGCAGGCCTGACTAGCGCGCCGCGCCGACCAGCGGCAGCTCGACATAGCTGTCGTGGTAGACGCGCTGGGTCGCCTTCTTGTAGTCGCCCGGCTGGGCGTAGAAGATGTTCGGCACGAAGGTCTGCGGGTTGCGGTCGTACAGCGGAAACCAGCTGGACTGCACCTGCACCATGATGCGGTGCCCCGGCAGGAACACGTGGTTGGCGGTCGGCATGGCGAAGGTGTAAGGCAAGGCCGTGTTGGCGGCGATCGGCTTGGCCGTCTCCAGGCTCTCGCGGTAGCGCCCCCGGAAGATATCGGCCGACACCATCAACTGGTAGCCGCCCATCTCCGGCTGCGCCGCCACCTGGTCCGGATAGACGTCGATCAGCTTGACGACCCAGTCCGCGTCGCTGCCGCTGGTGGCCGCCAGCAGGTGCGCCACCGGTTCGCCGCTGATCTTCACCGGCGCCGTCAGCACGTCCGTCGTATAGCTCAGCACATCGGTGCGGCCGGACGCCTCGCGCTGGTCGTCCACCAGCCAGCGCGGCCAGGTCTGGCCCTTGGCCTCGTCGTAGCCATACGGCGCGATCGGCCGCGCGCGGTACGGCACCGGTTTGGCCGGATCGGACACATACTCGTCGAACGCCGCCCGCTGCGCCGGCGCCGAGGCCGGCCGGGACGCCTCGCTGGTCAGCCGCAGCTTGCCGCCGGCCGCCAGCCTCAGCGTGGCCGGCGCGATCGCGCAGCCGCTGACGCAGCCGCTCGGCCAGCTGTTCAGCGAACGCCACTTGTTGCTGCCCGTCTCGAACGCCGTCACCGGTGCGATCTGCGCGGGCGGCGCGTCGTCCTTCAGGTAGCGGTCCAGGAAAGGCCGCAAAATCTCCTGCCTGAAGTGCAGCGCCGTATCGCTGTTGAAGCGCAGCGGCCCCAGATGACTGCCGTCGCCGATGCCGCCGCCATGATTCCACGGCCCCATCACCAGAAACACCTTGTTGTCCTGGTCATGCGGCTTGATCGCCTTGTACACCGCGATCGCGCCATAGATATCCTCGGCATCCCACAGGCTGTGCACCAGCATGGTCGGCACCGTCACCGGCTCCCGGGCCAGGATCTTGTCCATCGCCTGCCCGCTCCAGAACGCGTCATAGCTGGGATGCGCGACGATCTTGCACCAGAAACCGCTCTGCTCCACACCGCGCTGGCGTGCCAGCTCGCCCACCGAACCGGCGCGCATGAAGGTATCGTAATCGTCGAAATGCGAGGTGTACCACTTGGCCTCGTTGCGCCGCGTGACCACCTGCTCCAGCACATACGACAAATTCACCTGCCGGAACGCGCCGTTGTGGAACCAGTCGTCGCCGCGCCAGCCGTCCACCATCGGATTCATCGGCACCGCCACCTTCAGCGCCGGATGCGGATGGACCAGCGCCATCAGCGGCAGGAAGCCGTCGTACGAGATGCCGATGATGCCGACCTTGCCATTGGTCTCGGGGATGTTCTTGACCAGCCAGTCGATGGTGTCCCAGGTGTCGGTGGAGTGATCGACCGGCGTCGGGTTGAGCGCGCTGCCGCTCAGCGGCCGGTTCATCACATAATCGCCCTCGGAGCCGTACTTGCCGCGCACATCCTGCACCACGCGGATGTAGCCGCCCTCGGCGATGACATCGGCCGCGTTGTCATAGCCCTGCAGCATGGACTCCATCTGCGAGCTCTCGTTGTGGCTGGTCAGCTCGGCCGCGTTGTAGGGCGTGCGCGTCAGCAGGATGGGCGCATGGCTGGCCTTGCGCGGCACGATGATCACGGTGTTGAGCTTGACGCCGTCGCGCATCGGTATCATCACGCTGCGCTTGACGTAGTCCAGGCCGTCCAACGGCGCCTTGAACTCGTCCGGCGTCTCGCTCGGCAATGCTGGATAAAGGGGAACGGCCGCCACGCCCGGCGTCGACGCCGGCAGCTGGGCCAGGACGGCCGGAGCGGAAACAACAAGGGCGCCAGTGAGCGCCCAGAGGATCTTATTCATGTACATCCCGGGAGTGTGCCTATGAAACCCTAAAATAGCACAACTCCCGGGACAGGTCTTACTTGCTTGCCCCGTTCAGCAGCATCTCGTTCAGACGCTTGACGAAGGTGGCCGGATCGCTCAGCGAACCGCCCTCGGCCAGCAGCGCCTGGTCGAACAGGATGTTGGCCCAGTCGCTGAAGGCGCTGCCCGCCTCCTCGTACTTCAGGCGCGTCACCAGCGGATGGTTCGGGTTGATCTCCAGGATGGGCTTGGATTCGGGCGCGCTCTGGCCGGCCGCCTTCAGCATGCGCAGCAGGTTGCCCGACAGCTCATGCTCGTCCGCCACCAGGCAGGCCGGCGAATCGGTCAGGCGGAACGTCACGCGCACGTCCTTGGCCTTGTCCGACAAGGCTTCCTTCATCTTGCCGACCAAATCCTTGTACGAAGTCTCGGTCTCCTCGTGCTCCTTCTTCTCGGCCTCGTCCTCCAGCGCGCCCAGATCCAGGCCGCCCTTGGCCACCGACACCAGCTCCTTGCCTTCGAACTCGGTCAGGAAGGACAGCATCCACTCGTCCACGCGGTCGGTCAGCAGCAACACTTCCACGCCCTTCTTGCGGAAGATTTCCAGGTGCGGCGAGTTCTTCGCGGCGACGTAGTTGTCGGCCGTGACGTAGTAGATCTTGTCCTGGCCTTCCTTCAGGCGCGCCACGTACTGCTCCAGCGAGACGCTTTGCTCGTCGCTGTCGTTGGCGGTCGACGCGAAGCGCAGCAGCTTGGCCAGACGGTCCTTGTTGGTCGCGTCCTCGCCGATGCCCTCCTTCAGCACCTGGCCGAACTCCTTCCAGAAGGTGACGTACTTGTCCTTCTTCTCCTGCTCCTCGGCGTTCGCCAGCTCCTCCAGCATGCCGATCACACGCTTGGTCGAGCCGTCACGGATCACCTTCACATCGCGCGACTCCTGCAGGATCTCGCGCGACACATTCAGCGGCAGGTCGGCCGAATCGATCACACCCTTGACCATGCGCAGGTAGGCCGGCATCAGCTGCTCGGCATCGTCCATGATGAACACGCGCTTGACATACAGCTTGATGCCGCCGCGCTTGTTGCGGTCCCACAGGTCGAACGGCGCCTTGGCCGGGATGTACAGCAGCTGCGTGTACTCGCTGCGGCCTTCCACGCGGTTGTGCGTGTGCGTCAGCGGCGCCTGGAAGTCGTGCGACACGTGCTTGTAGAATTCCTCGTACTGCTCCGGCGTGATGTCCGCCTTGTTGCGGGCCCACAGCGCGCTGGCCTGGTTGATGGTTTCCAGCTCGTCCTTGACGACGGTTTCCTTCTTCTCCTCGTCCCACTCCTCCTTCGCCATCACGATCGGCAGCGAGATGTGGTCCGAGTACTTGCGGATGATGGACTTGATCTTCCACGACGACAGCAGCTCGTCCTCGCCCTCGCGCAGGTGCAGGATGATGTCGGTGCCGCGGCCGGTCTTCTCGATCTGCTCGACCGAGTAATCGCCCTCGCCGGCCGATTCCCAGCGCACGCCTTCGGAGGCCGGCGCGCCGGCGCGGCGGGTTTCGACGGTGATCTTGTCGGCCACGATGAAGCCCGAATAGAAGCCCACGCCGAACTGGCCGATCAGGGCCGCGTCCTGCTGCTGGTCGCCCGACAGCTTGCCGAAGAACTCCTTGGTGCCCGATTTGGCGATGGTGCCCAGGTGCGAGATCGCCTCGTCGCGGCTCATGCCGATGCCGTTGTCGGAAATCGTGATGGTGCGCGCGGCCTTGTCGAACGATACCTTGATCTTCAGTTCATGGTCGTTGCCGTACAGGGCGTCGTTGTTGATCGCCTCGAAGCGCAGCTTGTCGGACGCGTCGGACGCGTTCGAAATCAGCTCGCGCAGGAAAATCTCTTTATTGGAGTACAGCGAATGGATCATCAGCTGCAGCAGCTGTTTTACTTCGGCCTGAAATCCCAGGGTTTGCTTATCGGTGTCTGCCATTTTGAAAGCCTCAATAGTCTTGTGGTGGATGATACAAAAAACGCAAAAGTTCCAAGAAAGTGGGGATTATAAGAGCGATTTCAAGAGCGGCCCAACTCCCGTTCGAGGAAACGCCACACCGCCGGCTCCTGCATGGCCGCCACATTGACCCGCATGCGGGTCGACGGCAGCTGCTTGGGCGAGAACAGGCTGCCCGGCGCCAGCAGCATGTTGTGCGCCATCGCCTTCTCGGTCAGCACATTGGTGTCGCAGCCGGCATCGACCCACACGAACATGCCGGCCGGCGCCACCAGGTCCACCTTCAGCCCCACCCGCTCCATCTGGCGGATGGTCTTGGCGCGGATGCCGTCGAGCCGCGCACGCACCCGGTCGATATGCTTGCGGAACGAGCCCTCCGACAGCACCTTGTACACCACCCGCTCGCCGATCTCGCTGGTGGTGAGCATGGTCAGCATCTTGCGGTCGGCCAGGCGCTCGGCACGTTCCGGCGACGTCGCGATGAAGCCCACCCGCAGGTTGGCCGCCATCGTCTTCGAAAAGCCGCCCAGGTAAATCACCCTTTGCAGCTGGTCCAGCGCCGCCAGCCGCGTGGCCGGCTGCACCGCGGCGCCGGGATGCAGGTCGCAATAGATGTCGTCTTCGACGATGACGAAGTCGTGTTCCTCCGCCAGCCGCAGCACCTGGAAGGCCTTGGCCGCCGACAGCGAGGTCGAACTGGGGTTGTGCAGTACCGAATTGATGATGTACAGCTTGGGCTTGTGCAGCGCCGCCAGCTCCGCCAGCTGCGCGATGTCCGGGCCGTCGGCCAGGCGCGGAATGCCCACCACCTTGGCGCCCAGCGCCGCGAAGGAGCCGAACATCAGGAACCAGGCCGGATCGTCGACGAAGATCGTGTCGCCGGGCCGCGTGAACTCGCGCGCCACCAGGTCCAGCGCCTGCGTCACGCCGGCCGTGGTGACGATCTGCTCCGGCGCGGCGGCGATCTCCAGCTCCGCCAGCTTCAGCTGCAGCTGCTGGCGCAGCGGCAGGAAGCCCTGCGGCACGCCATAGCCGATCAACAGGTTGGCGTTCTGCCGGCTGACCGCGCGCAGCGCATTGCCGATGGCGACACCGTCCATCCAGTCCGGCGGCAGCACGCCGGTGCCCGGCATCTGCCCGTGCGGCATCTGGCGGAACATGTTCCGCACCAGCCAGACCACGTCGATCGGCTTCACGCCCGGGTGTTCGCGTTCCGCCTCGCCGGTCCGGCGCCGCCCGCCCGGCCGCCGCTGCGCCAGGTTCAGCTCCATCGCCGCCGGCTCGCGCACGAAAAAGCCCGCGCCCCGGCGCGACTCCAGATAACCGGAGGCCACCAGCTTGTCGTAGCCGGCCACCACCGTGAACGCCGACACCCCGTGCGCCGCCGCGAACGCGCGGATCGACGGCATGCGCGCGCCGCCGCGCAGCAGGCGGTCGTCGATGCGCGCCGCCACCGAGCGCACGATCTGGTCGATCAGCGTCTCGCCCGACTCGCGCGACAGCAGGCCCACGATAGGCCCGGACTGCGCCGCCTTGCCGGCCGCCCGTGCCGCACGCGCCGGCGCAGGCGTCGGCGCCACCGCCGCCACCGCGGGCCCCGGCGCAGCCGCCGCCACGGCCCGGCCGGAAACCGCCTTGGCCGCCGAACGCGCCTCGGCCGCCGCCAGCGCATCGGCCACCGCCTCCGCCGCGGCCGACGCGGCGGCGCCCAAAAGTGAAGTGCGCGTGCGTGTATTGGTCATTTTACCGTCACAGTATGAGAAATTATGTGCGTAAGTGTACTGGCACTGTACTGGTTTTGTCACGTAGCATACATCCATACCAACCATAACCAACCCTGGAGACCGCATGACCCACAGCGCCCCGCCGCCCGCCGCCGTCCCCATCGCCACCCGTCCCGGCCTGAGCGACGAAACCACCGGCATGCTGCTCGGCCTGATCGCGGTCGCCATCTTCAGCCTGACGCTCCCCTTCACCCGCCTGGCCGTGGGCGGCGGCGATGCGGGCAACGGCCTGTCGCCCGCCTTCGTCGCCCTCGGCCGCGCGCTGGTGGCCGCCGCGCTGGCCGCCGGCTGGCTGGCCTGGAAGCGCGCGCCGCTGCCGCCGCGCTCCGCCCTGGCGCCGCTGGCCATGGTGGCGGCAGGTTGCATCATCGGCTTCCCCTGGCTGACCTCCATCGCCATGCGCAGCCTGCCGGCCGCCCACGGCGCCGTGCTGGTCGGCATCCTGCCGCTGGCCACCGCCGTCTTCGGCGCCCTGCTGGCCGGCGAAAAGCCGTCGCCCGGCTTCTGGGTCATGGCCAGTGTGGGCTCGGCGCTGGTGATCGGCTTCGCGCTGGGCCAGAGCGGCGGCAGCCTGCAGCCGGCCGACCTGGCCATCTTCCTGGCCGTGCTGCTGGCCGCCATGGGCTACGCCGCCGGCGGCCGCCTGTCGCAGACGCTGGGCGGACAGCAAACCATCTGCTGGGCGCTGCTGCTCTCGGCGCCGGCGCTGCTGCCGCTGGTCGGCTGGCTGTGCTGGCAGGACGGCCCCCGGCTGGCCGCGGCCAGCGCCGCCGCCTGGACCGGCTTCGCCTACGTCTCCGTGTTCTCGATGTTCATCGGATTCTTCTTCTGGTACCGCGGCATGGCGCTGGGCGGCGTGGCGCGGGTCGGCCAGGTGCAGCTGGTCCAGCCCTTCCTGTCGCTGCTCGGCGCGGCCCTGGTGCTGGGCGAGGCGCTCGCATGGCCCACCGTGGTTTTTGCAATCGCCGTCATCGCCGTGGTGGGTGCCGGCCGCAAAATGCAGGTAAAACGGGGCGAAAACCGTAGACTATCTTGATTTCGCCGCGATTGCGGGCAGCCCCTGCCGCTGACGTACAATATCGGTCTTGAACCTGCATTTCCCACTTACTCTTTGGATAACCACATGTCTGTCTACGAAAAACTGAAAGCGCTCGATATCACCCTCGCCGCACCCGCCACCCCGGCGGCGGCCTACGTCATGTACGCCCAAACCGGCAACCTGGTGTTCCTGTCGGGTCATATCGCCAAGCGCGCCGACGGCAGCGTGTGGGTCGGCCAGCTGGGCAAGAACATCGACACCGCCGAAGGCAAGGCCGCCGCGCGCGCCATCGCCGTCGACCTGATGGGCACCCTGCAGGCCGCCGTCGGCGGCGACCTGACCCGCGTCAAGCGCATCGTCAAGGTCATGAGCCTGGTGAACTCCACGCCCGAATTTACCGAACAGCACCTGGTCACCAACGGCGCCTCCGAGCTGCTGGGCGAAGTCTTCGGCGAAGCCGGCAAGCACGCCCGCTCGGCCTTTGGTGTCGCACAAATCCCGCTTGGCGCCTGCGTCGAAATCGAACTGATCGCGGAAGTCGCGTAAGCGGGCGGCTTCTTACCCGAAGCCGTTCCTTTTATAAGAGCACGCCACAAGCGAGCTTGATGAACAACCGGCAGCGCCGGTTACCTTTAGTGAGACATGTATGAAAATCGAAAACCCCAATCCGATCCAGTGGCGCTTCTCCGAACGCGCCGACCAGCTGCAATCGTCCTTCATCCGCGAGATCCTCAAGATCACCCAGCAGCCGGAGATCATCTCCTTCGCCGGCGGCCTGCCGTCGCCGCTGACCTTCCCGGTCGACGAGATGAAAGCCGCCTTCGACAAGGTGCTCAGCGAAAACGGCAAGGTCGCCCTGCAATACGGCCCGACCGACGGCTACCTGCCGCTGCGCCAGTGGATCGCCGACTCGCTCTCCACCAACGGCGCGAAAATCGTGCCGGAACAGGTCTTGATGACCTCCGGCTCCCAGCAGGCGCTGGACCTGCTGGGCAAGGTGCTGATCGACGAAGGCAGCCGCGTGCTGGTCGAGACCCCGTCCTACCTGGGCGCGCTGCAGGCGTTCTCGGTCTACCGTCCTGAATTCAAATCCGTCGCCACCGACGAACATGGCCTGGTGCCGTCGTCGCTGGACGCCGTCGCCCAGGGCGCGCGCCTGCTGTACGCGCTGCCGAACTTCCAGAACCCGACCGGCCGCACCCTGTCCGTCGAGCGCCGCCTGGAGCTGGTGGAAACCTGCGCCCGCCTCGGCCTGCCGCTGATCGAGGACGACCCGTACGGCGCCCTGAGCTACAAGGGCGACCCGCTGCCGAAGATGGTGGCGATGAACCCGGACGGCGTGATCTACATGGGCTCCTTCTCCAAGGTGCTGACCCCCGGCATCCGCCTGGGCTACGTGGTCGCCCCGCTGCCGCTGGTGCGCCGCCTGGAGCTGGCCAAGCAGGCCGCCGACCTGCACACCTCGCAGCTGACCCAGATGGTCGTGCACGAAGTGATCAAGGACGGCTTCCTGGGCCGCCACATCCCGAAGATCCGCGCCCTGTACGGTGACCAGTGCCAGGTCATGCTGGACGCCATGGCCCAGCACTTCCCGGCCGGCGTCGAGTGGACCAAGCCGGAAGGCGGCATGTTCATCTGGGTCACGCTGCCTAAGCACATCGACGCCATGAAGCTGCTGGACGAAGCCATCGCCCAGAAGGTCGCCTTCGTTCCGGGTTCGCCGTTCTACGCCAACGAGCCGGAGACCAACACGCTGCGCCTGTCCTTCGTCACCGTGGCGCCGGACCGCATCCGCACCGGCATCGAGATCCTCGGCAAGCTGATCGCCGCCAAGATCTAAACGTCCCGCCATTTGTGGGCGGCCGCGCGCCGCCCACAAATACAACAAAGCCGCCGCGACTTTATCACCAAAAGTAACGATCGCCGGCCAAAGCCATAACATCCCATCAACATTAAGTAAGCCACTCGCATGCTGGCGTGGCATCGCCGCCAATTCCGAAGAAATCCTCAAAAAACTGCCCATGATTTTTCACATGGCGGCGGGCCGACGCGTTATGATTTGAACGAATAGTCACTTTCCTATCAGGCCAGCCCTTGTTCAACCCAGTCTCCAATCCTCTTCTGGCCACGCGGCGCGACGCCGCGATACTCATAGTGGACGACGCGCCGGAGAACCTGAGCGCGCTGCGCAAGCTGATGGTCCAGCAAGGCTACCAGACCTTTGTCGCCACCTCGGGCGAACGGGCGCTGAAGATCGCCCGCCGCGTCCATCCCGACCTGATCCTGCTCGACGTGGTCATGCCCGGCATGGACGGCTTCGAGACCTGCCGCCAGCTCAAGAGCCACGCCGCCACCCAGCGCATCCCGGTCATCTTCATGAGCGCGCGCACCGGGACCGAGGACGTGGTGGCCGGCTTCGACATCGGCGCGGTGGACTACATCAGCAAGCCGCTGCGCATGGCCGAGGTGAGCGCCCGCGTACGCACGCAGCTCAACATCCGCAGCCGCAGCGAGACCCAGGAGGAGCAGGCCGAGCGCCTGCGCACCATCGTCAACAACATGGCCGAGGGCCTGCTGATCATCGAGGCGGACGGCCGCATCCAGTTCACCAACCCGGCCTGCGACAAATACCTGGGCTACCAGGAAAACGAGCTGGCCGGCAGCTCCATCGCCGACCTGCTCAATCCCCTGGTGGCGCAGGAATACCTGGACTACTTCGACCGCTACGCCGCCGCGCCGGAGTCGGCGCACAGCCACGGCACGCGCGAAGTGATCATCCGCCACCGCGACGGCAGCTCGGTGTGCATGGACCTGACGCTGACGCCGATGTACCTGCGCCAGCCGCTGTTCATCGGCCTGCTGCACGACATCACCCACCACAAGCAGTCGGAGGACGCGCTGCAGCGCGCCGCCATGGTCGACCCGCTGACCAAGATCGCCAACCGCCGCCACTTCGACACCTTCCTCGAAAAGGAATGGCAGCGCGCCATGCGCAGCGGCCTGCCCCTGTCGCTGGTGGTGCTGGACGTCGACCACTTCAAGCTGTACAACGACACCCTGGGCCACCCGGCCGGCGACGCCTGCCTGCAGCAGGTAGCGCAGGCCATCGCCTCGCACGCGCTGCGCCCGACCGACCTGGCGGCGCGCTACGGCGGCGAGGAGTTCGTGCTGCTGTTCGCCGAAACCGACGGCGACTCGGCCCACCTGCTGGCCGAATCGATCCGCGCCCACGTCGAATCGCTGCAGATCCCGCACCCGCGCTCGACCACCTCGGCGTGGCTGACGGTGAGCATCGGCGTGGCCACCATCCGGCCGCACCAGCTGGACAACATCGAATCGCTGTTCGTCGCCGCCGACCGCGCCATGTACGTGGCCAAGGAGGGCGGCCGCAATCAGGTGCAGGCCACCACCACCGGCAGCGCCGCGATGGAGGCCGTCAAGGCGCTGGTGATGCGCTGATCCGGCCGTGGCCGCGCAGGGCCTTGAGCCCGAGCGGCACGCTGGCCGCCAGCGCCAGCACCGAAAACAGGATCACGCCCACGCCGCCCAGATCCTGGAACAGCGCCCCGGCGCCGACCGTCCCCAGCGCCACCGCCGCGAAGGTCACCACCACCGATTGCGACAGCAGCCTGCCGTCGTGGTCGCGCGCCGAGATGAAGCTGTTCAGTATCGCCATGACGGTATAGAAGGCCACGTTCAGCGCCAGTTGCGCGACGAAGAACGCCGCCACGCTGCGCGCCATGAAGAAGACCGCCACCGACGCCGACATCACCACCAGCGCCGCCATCACCGTCAGTCCGCGCCGCGCCGCCAGCGCCGGTATGGCCGGCACCACCGCGCCGAAGAAGCCCAGCAGCGACGACAGCGACAGCACCATGCCGACGGAAGGCAGCGACAGGCCGATGCGCTCCCCCTGCAGCGCCGACACCGCCCACACGCCCGCCTGCACGCTGTAGACGCCGACGAACACGCCCCACGCCAGCCATACCTCCCGCCGTCCGCGCCGGTGGCCGGCATGGCCCGCCGGCTGCGGCGCCGGCCTCAGCGCCGGCCCCCGCCCCGCCGCCCGCCCCCGCACCGCGGCCAGCAGCGCCAGCCCGTACCAGATCCCGCTGCCCGCCGCCACGCCCGGCAGCAGCGTCAACAACGTGAACACCCCCGCCACCGCCAGCCCGGAAAGCAGCAGCACCACGCCCCACAGGCGTTCCGCGTCGCGATGGCAAGCCAGGCAGATGCCGACCATGACGATCATCTGCGCCTCGCAAAAGCCGGCAGCGAAACGCGCCATGGCGAACGCCGGCGCCGACACCGTCAGCGCCGACAGCACCTGGCTCCACACCAGCATCACCAGCGCACCGGCGGTGAGCTGCGACGGCCAGCGCCTGGCCAGCGCCGGCAGCGCGACGCAGCCGGCCAGCATGCCCACCATCTCCGCCCCGGCCAGCATGGAGGCCGCGCCCTCGTCCAGCCGCAGGCGCGCCATCGCGTTCGTCACCAGCAGCGGCATCATGGTGGTGCCGCCGATGCCCAGCGCCCAGCTGCAAGCCAGGACGAAGGTGGGACGGATTTGGCGCGCGGGCCGCGCTGGCGTAATGATCATCTTTCCTCCGAAGTGAGCGGCGAGATTGCACGCTGGAGTCAAGCATACGGCGGCGGCACGCGGCATGGGGGCCGAAGCGGCCAAAAAGAGACACCGATCCGGCCATTTCCACGCCGGACGCCCCACGTCCGCGAATCCATACTATGCTGGCTCCATCTACAAAAGGAGCTGCCGTGACGGCGAAATCCCACCATCCCGATTCCGACGCCGACGTGCCGCCGCATGTGATCCGCCAGGTCCTGCAATTGCTGGCCAGCCGCGGCCACTCGCCCGAACGCCTGTGCAAGGGCCTGGGCTTCACGCCCGAGAACCTGTGCGACGCCAGCTTCCGCGTCTCCTACCGCCAAACCAGCCTGCTGGTGAAGCGCGCCATGCAGCGCTGGGGCGACCCGGCCATCGGCATCGCCACCGGCGCGCGCCAGACCGTGGTCTGTTTCGGCCTGCCCGGCCTGGGCATGCTGACCTGCGCCACGCTGGGAGAAGCCTTCCACTACCTGGTGCGCCACCAGCGCGCCGCCGGCGCCCTCACCGTCAATGAACTCGGCATCCTCGACGAACACCACTTCGTCGCCGAAGTCACCACCCGCTTCCACGATCCTGAAATGGAGCCCTTCTTCATCGAGGAGATTTTCGTCAGCAGCGTGGAGGTGTCGCGCGCCTTGGTCGGCTCGCATTTCCGGCCCGCGCGGCTGGAGCTGCGCTACCCGCGCCCGGCCTACGCCAGCGCCTACAACGAATACTTCCGCTGCCCGGTGACGTTCAACGCGCCGATGAACCGGCTGATCTGCGACATGGCCTGGTTCCACTGCCCGCTGCCCACCCACGACCGCTACATGCAGACCACGCTGCAGGCGCAGATCGACAAGCTGCTGAACGTGGACCAGCCGCGCAACGACCTGGTGGAATCGATCATGAACCTGTTGCGGGTCTCGATCGACGAAGTGCCCGGCCTGGCCACCATCGGCGCGGCGCTCAACCTCAGCGAACGCACGCTGCGGCGCCGCCTGTCGGACCTGAACACGAGCTACCAGCGGCTGGTCGACCAGGTGCGCTACGAATGCGCGCTCGACCTGCTCAAGCGCAGCGACATGCCGCTGGTGGACGTCGCCATGGCCACCGGCTTCACCGACGCGCGCAACTTCCGCCGCGCGTTCAAACGCTGGTCCGGCATGCTGCCGAACCAGGTGCGCCAGGGCGCGGCGGCGCCGCGCCCCAACGCCTGGGCCTAACGCTGGCCCGTCAGGACAGCTCCCACTTGCCTTCGTTGGAAACCACCAGCCCGCGCTTGCGCAGCGATTCCATGTAGCGCGCGTGGCCGCGCACGCCCTTCTTGCGGAACAGCGGTATCAAGCGCGGAAGGAAATTCGGCGCCAGCATCGCCAGCCGCACCGACCACGACTCGCTCCAGCGCGGGTAACGCTCCAGGCAGGGATTGTCGAGCATGCGCATCACCTGGCGCGCCACGTCCGCCGGCTGCTGCGGCGGGTCCATAAACTGCAGCGTATTGCCGCCTTCGACCGCCTCGCGCATCAGCATCGGCGTCTCCGTGGCCGAAGGCAGCACGCTGCCCACATGCACGCCGTGCCGTTCGCGGTCCATGCCCAGGCACAGCATGGCCCCGCGCAGCCCGAACTTGGTGGCCGAATACACGCCCGTCTCCGGCAGCGGGAAGATGCCGCCCAGGGACACGGTGTTGATCACGCGGCCATCGCCGCTGCGCTGCAGGGCCGCGAAGGCCAGCCGCGTCAACACGATGGGCGACAGCAGGTTGATGTTCAACTCCCCCAGGATATGGTCGACCGAACGCTCCTCGAAATGGCCGGTGCCGGTGATGGCGGCGTTGTTGACCAGGATGTCCAGCCGCCCGTAGCGCGCCTGCACGAAGGCCAGCAGCGCGGGCAGCTTGCTGAAATCGGACAGGTCCACCGCCACGCCGACCGCCGCCGGCCCCAGCTCGGCGGTGGCGCGGTCCAGCGCCTCCTGATTGTGGTCGGCCAGCACGCAGATGATGCCGCGCTCGATGAAGCCACGGCAGATCTCGCGGCCGATGCCGCCGGCGCCGCCGGTGATGAGAGCGACCCGGCCGCTCTTCGAAGTAATAGCCATGTGTGTTCCTATCAGATGGTGCCGGTGCCGCCGGCCGCGCCGAGCTGCATCCAGATGGTCTTGGTCTCGGTGTACTGGTCGTGCGCCATCAGCGATTTCTCGCGCCCGCCGAAGCCGGACTCCTTGTAGCCGCCGAACGGCACGCCGGTATCGCCTTCGGAAAAGCAGTTGACCGACACCGTGCCGGCCCGTATCGCCCGCGCCACGCCGTGCGCCGCATCCAGGTTGCTGGTGTAGACCGACGAGGCCAGGCCGTAGTTGGTGTCGTTGGCCATCGCCACGCCCTCGGCCAGCGTATCGAAGCCCAGCACCGACAGCACCGGCCCGAAGATCTCCTCGCGGGCGATGTTCATCGAAGGCTGCACATGGTCGAAAATCGTCGGCTCCACGAAGCTCCCGCCGGAATCGCGCCGCACCTGCGCGCCGCCGTGCACCAGCGCCGCGCCCTGCGCCTTGCCGCCGTCGATGTAGGCCAGTACGCGCTGCATGTGGCCAGGCTCGATCAGCGCGCCCACCCGCGTGGCCGGATCGAGCGGATCGCCGACCCGCCACTCGTCGAACGCCCCCTTGACCAGTTCCAGCAGCTCGTCCTTGCGCGAGCGATGGACGATCAGGCGCGAACCCGCGCTGCAGTTCTCGCCCTGGCAGAACAGCGCCCCCGTGGCCACCTGCTGCGCCACGCGCGGCAAATCGGCGGCATCGGCCAGCACCAGCGCCGGGCTCTTGCCGCCGCATTCCAGCACCACCCGCTTCAGGTTCGACTCGGCCGAATACTTCAGGAACAGCCGCCCCACCTCGCCCGAGCCGGTGAAGCTGATGCAGTCGATATCGCGGTGCCGGCCCATCGCCTGCCCCACCGTCTCGCCGTAGCCCGGCACGATATTGAGCACGCCCTCCGGCACGCCGGCCTCCAGCGCCAGGCGGCCCAGCATCAGCGCCGTCAGCGAGGTCTGCTCGGCGGGCTTGATCACCATCGAATTGCCGCTGGCGAGCGCCGGGCCGATCTTCCAGCCGGCCAGATACAGCGGAAAATTCCACGGCAGGACCGCGCCCACCACGCCGATCGGCTCGCGCACGATCATCGCCACCACATCGGACGCGGTCGGCGCCATCTGGTCGTACAGCTTGTCGGCCGCCTCGGCGTGCCAGCGCAGGCTCTCGATCATGTCCGGCAGGTCGGCCGCCAGCGCATCGCGTATCGGCTTGCCCGAGTCCAGGCTCTCCATGATCGCCAGCGTCTCCAGGTTGGCCTCGACCAGGTCGGCCAATCGCAGCAGCACCTTCTTGCGGTGCTTGGGCGAGGCCCCCGACCAGTGTCCGCGCTCGAAGGCCTGGCGCGCCGCGCTGACCGCATCGTCCACTTCCACCGCGCCGCAGCGGGCGATGCCAACCAGCCGCCGCCCGGTGGCGGGATTGACGGAGTCGAATTCCTCGGCCGAGACGGCGTTGACGAAACGCCCGCCGATCAGCGCGCGGGTTTCAAAGTCCAGCTGCGCGGCTTGCTGCTGGTAGTACTGCAAAGTCTTGTCCATGTATGGGATCCTCACGCGGCCACGCGCAGCGCCGGCGACCGTTGCGCCGTGGCGCCGGTGCGCAGATGGTCGTAATAGGTCTCACTCAGCTCCGGCCAGCCCATCTTCCTGCGCAGGCGCTTCAGGTAGGACTTGAGCGCATGCGCCTCCAGATAAACCTCGTGCCGCTGCGACTTGACGAATTTCAGGCCGCCCGACAAGTCCGGGTCATCGTTGGCGATCAGCGCATCGAACCGGCTGGCGCCACTCGGGTTGTCCAGCTGGTCGCGCAAGTAGGCCGCGATCATGAAGGCTTCCGTGTCGAACAGCTTGTAGGCACTGGAATTGGTCTCGACATAGCCGATGCCGAACAGGTTGCGGTGGTCGCGGCTGAACATCGACAGGTAAAGCTGCGGCCTGCCGCCGCGCCACTCGAAGTATTCGGCCGCGTATTTGCAGCTCCACTTGTAGCCGGTGGCGTAGATCACCAGGTCCAGCTTCTCGCGGCTGC
The DNA here is from genome assembly GCF_013369445.1 of Duganella sp. BJB1802. Taxonomy (NCBI): domain Bacteria; kingdom Pseudomonadati; phylum Pseudomonadota; class Betaproteobacteria; order Burkholderiales; family Oxalobacteraceae; genus Duganella; species Duganella sp. BJB1802. The sequence goes on from NZ_JABWEF010000012.1 coordinate 105,551, forward strand.
CGTCCTTGAAGACCACCTCGTCGCCGTCGTAGCTCGCCACGTCCGGCTTGACGGCGATATTGCCGTGCTGGAGATTGTGCAGCAGCTGGGAGTTGAGCAGCGGATGGCTCTCGAACAGGCGGTGGTCCGGCTTGGGCAGGCCGAAGCGGGTCAGGTCGCCGGTGAACATCTTCAGCAAAAGGCCCATGACCGGGCGCGCGATCCACATCGGCAGGTGCGGGCCGCTCTCGCTCACCTGGTCGGCCGGCAGGCCAAACAGATGCTTGGGAATGAAGTGGTAGCCGCGCCGCAGGCTGATGAAAGCCTTGTCCGCGCGCGCCGCCGCGTCGCAGCCGATGTCCGCGCCCGAGTTGCCCGCGCCGACGATCATCACCCGCTTGCCGGCGAATTCGTCGCTGCTCTTGTAGGTGACGGAGTGGCGGATCTCGCCGTTGAAGTGTCCCTTCACCTCCGGCATATTGGGATCCCAGTTGCAGCCCGTGGCGCAGATCACGGCGCGATAACGCCGGCGGCTGCCGTCGCCCAGCGTCACAAGCCACTTGCCGCTGTCCTCCTTCTTCACGTTCTGCACCGCCGTGTTGAAGCGGATCGCGCCGCGCAGGTCGAAGGCTTCGGCATAGCTGCGCACATAGCTCAGTATCTGCTGGTTGGTGGGATAGTCCGGAAACGACTTCGGCATCGGAAAACCGATAAAGCCCGACAGGTCGCGCGACGAGATGAAGTGCGCCGATTCGTAGATCGGGCTACCGGGATTGCTCATGTCCCAGATACCGCCCACGTCCGAATGACGCTCGAACTGTTCATACGCCAGCTTCATGCCCTTCAACGCCCGCGCCGCCGACAGGCCGCCCGGCCCCGCTCCCACCACGCACACCGCGTCGCCGCACTCGATAATTTTATCCGTCTGTTGGTCAGCCATTTCTATCTCCCGTTTTATGAAAAGCCAGGATTCATTGTGCAAACAAAGCCGCCGCCGCATGGGGGCCAAAAGGACAGGCAGGGAGCAATTCCGGCCAAGGCGGCCGCTTGGGCGCACTTACAACGGTGGGGCCGCCTTGGCCATGCCGGCATCCCCGGCTGTCCGATCCAGCCCCCTTCCCCGTTCTTCGCGCGTCTACAGTCCATTCGCAAGGCAGCAAAAAACATAACCATCGAACCGGGAGATATCGTGAAGACACCAGCAGCAAAGCCCCCCTCCAAGCGCTTGCGCACCCTCGCGCACAGCATCGCCATCGCCTTCGCCGGCGGCGCCACGCTCGCCGCGCACGCCGCCAACGACGACATACAGAAAGTGGTCGTCACCGCGCAATCGCGCTCGCAGTCGGCGCAGGAAGTGCCGATCTCGATGGAGGTCATATCGGCCAAGGACATCCAGAACCTCGGCGCCAAGAACCTCGGTGATCTGAACGGTTACCTGCCCGGCCTGCAGGTGGACTCCACCCAGGCAACGCAGCCGGTGTTCGGCATACGCGGCGTGCAGCCCGGCGACTTCGGCATCGGCACCGATACGCCGGTCGGCATCTACGTGGACGGCGTCTACACCGGCAAGACCGGCGGCGCGCTGATGAACTTCATCGACATCCAGCGCGTGGAAGTGCTCAAAGGGCCGCAAGGGACGCTGTTTGGCCGCAACAGCGCCGCCGGCGCGATCTCCGTCGTAACCAATGAGCCGGACAGCAGTTTCGACATGGCCGGCCACGTCAAGGTGGGCAACGACAACCGCGCCAACATGGACGCGATGATCAACGTGCCGCTCGGCCAGGACACGGCCGCGCGCCTGGTGGTGGTGCGCGCCGCCAGCGACGGGTGGGTACGCAACAGCGCCACCGGCACCCGCACCGGCGGCGACAACTCATGGGCCACGCGGCTGTCGCTGAAACAGAAGATCAAGGACGCCACGCTCAACCTCTCGTGGGAACACGAGCAGCTGCGCCAGCACGGCTGGCCAGCGTTCGGCGTGGTCAAGGACCCCACGCTGCCGCAGGGTGGCTACACCGGTGTCTATGATGCGGCCTACGTCGCCAACTTCGTCGATCCGCGCAAGGCGCCGCTGGAGAACGACACCGACGGCGCCGAGCGGCGCGTGTTCGACGGCGTGACGCTGCGCGCCGAACTGCCGCTGGGCGGCGTGACGCTGCATTCCACCACCGCCTTCCGCACCTTCTCCTCGTCCAACCTGACCGACAACGACGGCACCAGCCGCGCCGACTTCCACCTGTCCACCGACGACCACAAGAACGCCTACAACTGGCAGCAGGAATTCAAACTGTCCGGCAAGACCGATAAGCTGGACTGGATCGCCGGCGTGAGCTTCTACGACAACCGCGAACGCCAGACCGCGTCCGCCATCGTCAACACCGCGACGCTGGACACCATCAGCCAGATGCAGGGCGGCGCCGCCGATTTCGCCACGTTGTTCGGCGGCCTCGCGCAGGCCGGCGTGCCGGGCGTCGACGGCTCGTCGAATTTCACGTGGGGCGAAAACACCTACAACAAGCTGCATAGCCGCGCGGTGTCGATCTACGAAGACATCATCTGGCACGCCACGCCGTCCACCAACCTGACCGCCGGCGTGCGCTGGAGCCGCGACCGCAAGACCATGCAGTGGTACGTGCCCGCGCGCCAGTCGCCGGAACTCGACCGCCTGCTCAACACCTACGGCCCGGCCGCCGGGATGGATGCCTCGACCCTGCCGGCCAACGTGGTGTTCAGCGCGGCCGGGCAGCTGGCCGCATCGCCGGTCAGCGCCTCGCACAGCTGGAGCGACTGGAGTCCGCGCGTGGTGGTCGATCATAAAGTCAGTGGCGACCTGCTGCTGTTTGCATCGCTGTCGCAAGGCTACCAGGCCGGCGGCTTCAACGTCTTCACCCCGCCGAATCCATCGTCGGCCGACGCCAAGGCGCGCGACCCGAGCTTCGCGCCCGAGAAGATGACCAACCTGGAGCTGGGTTTCAAGCTCTACGTCCCGAGCATCAAGGCCACGCTGAACGGCTCTCTGTTCGCCTACCGCTTCAAGAACCTGCAGGACATCAAGCTAGGCGGCAGCGGCGCCATCTCGACCTACAACATCGTCAGCAGCGACCAGCAGGCCAAGGGGCTTGATCTCGATGGCCGCATCCGCATCGCGCCCGGCCTCACACTGTTCGCCGGCCTGGAACTGATCGACCAGACCTACCACCGCTACCAGACCACCGGCGACGGCGGCGTGCCGCTGAACCTCTCCGGACAGCCGGTCGGCACGCCCTTCTTCAGCGGCATGGCCGGCATGAACGGCAGCTGGGAAGCGCCCGGCGGCAGGATCAGCGCGACGCTGCAAGGCAGCTACCACAGCAAATCGCGCTGCAACGACGACACGCGCGCCCTGCAGTGCATGAACGCGCCGGCCTTCCGCACGGGAGAAGCCGGCAGCAAGGCCGACCTGCGCCTGGCGTGGGACCACGCCAACGGCAAATTCGGCGTGGCGCTGTTAGTCAACAACCTGTTCGACAAGCGCTACGTCTACAACCTCGATGGCCAGACCAAGACGCTCGGCATGCCGTACGCCAGCGTCACCGCACCACGCGCGATCGGCCTGGAATTGAGGGGCAGCCTGTAAGGGGCGACGGGCGCGCGGCAAGCATGCCGCCGCCCGTCGCTATTGGAGAGTTCTAGTACCGGCCCTGGCGATATCGATCGTCAGATTCCGCCCAGATAGGCGGCAAGCAGGCCGTCTGAACTTTCGATACCTAGAACATCCATGATGGTCTCCATCTCGGTGCCGAAATGTTCGCGTGCTTCGGTGTCCTCATTCTCAACCAGCTTTAACGACCGCTGGAATTCGGTAAGAACCCAGAGCTTGGATGGATTGGCCTCAACGCCCCCAATCAATCGAGCCAGCAAATCATTGAGGACAGCTGACAGGCGCGCCTTCTCCTCGGCCGTGTCTTCTCCCGGAAGAGAATTAAACTTCTCCACTACTCTGAGGATGTGCAGCTTCGTCACCGTCGTATCGTCAAACTCGATAGGCGCATCAATAACTTCGGCGAGCGGGTCATAAATCATAAGGATTTCAGTTGTCTATTCAGGGGATTACTAATCAACCAGCACCGCCGTCGACCACGGCGCCAGCACGGTCCAGCCCAGGCGTTCGTAAAGCGCGCGCCCGGCTTCTGTTGCGACAAGCAGCCGCTCCACGACACCGCCCTTCCCAGCGACGGCATCGAGATGCTGCATCACCACGCTGCCCAGGCCGAGCCGGCGATGGCCTTCTTCGGTAACGATCTGGTCAAACACAGCGCTGCCCGCATGCACCGCGATGCGGCCTGACGCGGCCAACTCGCCGCTGGCATGGACAACACGTGCGATGTATCCACCGTGTTCGGCATCCACCGATACGCGGTAGTCCGGCGGTAATGTCACGGCGCCTGGCGTTGCCGCAGGGCCGTACATCAGATATCCCGGACCTTCTATTGTCCAGCGTTCGGAAAGTGCGGCACGCATAATATCAGGCGCAACCGCCGCTTTCAAAAAAATCCGGGGTGCGTGGATTTGCGCGGCACAGGCTTTCAATGCAGGTCCCGCATCGACGAACACATGGCGGCGTAATTCCCCGGCACTACCAACCTCCACGCACAATCCGCCGGAATGATTTGACGGAAGCGACAGCCCCCGAGCCAGGCTGCGGCCGGTGAGCCAACGTTCGATCAGGGCTAAATTCAACTCTATTGTTCTCTTTAATGTCACGGCCAAAACTTCCTTATCCTCTATCACACCCCATTACGGGAGATCAGGTACAAGGACACGCCCGCTTTCTTCGCTGCCTTGCGCAAATCCCTATCCAGAGTGGCAAGAGGCAGGTTAAGTCGGCGCGCAAGCTCAAGATACTGAGCGTCGTATCCCGTCAGCCTGAACTCTCGCGACACCGCCGCGACGGCAAGCAGCAGGCCGGCGGGAGCGGCGCTATCTACTCGGATCGGCAAATGGCCCAGCTGATAAATAAATCCGGTGACCGCCGCCTCCCCTAACTGGCCGTTTTTTTCCGCACAACGCAGAACATGCACAATTTCAGTTGCCCAGAGAATTCCTTGACCATTTACCGGCGGCCTTTGGTACGCATTTCGACAAATTCAGCTTGGGTAATTTTCCCAGTGCGCGCGCTTTTGATCGCTGCAATGGCATCCCGTGTCTGCTGTACGGAACTGCTGACGCTCGGAACCAGATCCGCAACCGGCGCGCCACGGTTGGTAATCGTTATGCGCTCACCTTGTTGAGCGCGTTTGATGAGATCCGCTAATTTCGTCTTCGCCTCATAGACACCATATGCGCGCATAATGCCTCCAGGTTAGTTCCACCATATGATCTAGTCTATACACCAGACCAACATGAAGCAAGGCGAGATATCAATTGGAGTTATCGAGGCGCAGCCGTGACGCGAAAGTTTGGGCGGCATCGCGCAATACCGACAGCGAATCACCTTTCGCGCCCACTATCGTGCTGGTGATGATCGCGACACGTCCGTTCACATTCAGCAGTTCGGTATAGGCCTGATTACCGGAAGCCTCCGTCAGAAGCGCACACACCTTGTCCGGCTCATCGCATGTCAGCTTGGCGGCGCCCATTTCGGCGACGAAGCGCTGCTTGACGGTGCCGAAGTCCCTCGCCTGAACGGGCTTCGCTCCGTAACGCACATCATCGAGCACAAGAACCATCCGCGCCGGCTTGGACTGCGACACGGAAGCGCCCACCGGAGCGAACGCGCCGATGAACAGACTGGTATTGACCGCGGGACGCAGCCGCTCGTCGGCATACGGGTCGATCAGTACCGGCTCCCACCCCGCCGGCAAGCTCAATGCCAGCGAGCTGGCAGGTGCGCGTCCGACCCGAAGCTTGCTCTCACCGCGCGGCGTGCAATTCGCCGTGGAACCGCCAGCATCGGGCCGGACCCGCACCGACACCGATTTCAAAATGCGCGGCTGCTTTGCGCCGGCCACGCCAGCGGGGAGCTGGCGCTCGATCATCAGCCAACGGTCTTCGATGCGATACCGGAGTTCTGAAGGCGCGCCTTTTGCCGCGCGCGTCGACGGATCGAGCGGCGTCACGCGCAAGGTATCCTGTCCGACGCGCTGCCACGCCGACAAAGTCCCGGTCTGTCCGGAGGCGCCGGAACAGCGCGAACGCACGAATTCCGCATCGTACTCACTCACGCAATCGCCGTTCTGGTCATTATGCGATTGGTCGGCAAGCGTCACCTGCACCTGCTGGCTGCGCCAGCAACCCAACAGCGCTTCGTCGGCACCGGCAGCGTGCGCGCTAAGGCCGACGGCAAACAGCAGCGAACCAAACGCGGAAGGCTTCCACACAATATGCGCATAAAATTATCGAAAATGCATTATGCCACAGGCCTGCGTCACAGCTGCTCCGGATACCCGGTGATATCGGCGATCTCCTGGTACATCGGCTGCAACTGCTTGTACATGTTCAGGTACACGCGCCGATACAGCTTGTCGTAGATCTGCCGGTTCGCCTCGATCGGATGGAACACCCGGCCAGGCCGCGTCATCGCGCGCGTCGCGGTATCGAAGTCCTTGTGCAGTCCCAGCCCCGCCGCCACCGCGATGGCCGCGCCCAGTCCCGACGTCTCATACACGTGCGCGCGCGCCGCCGGAAGGCCGAAGATATCGGCCGTCAGCTGCATCGCCGCGTCGCTCTGCGAACCGCCGCCGGCCACGCGCAGCTCCGTCACCGGCACGCCGCCGCGCTTCTCGATGCGCTCCCGCCCTTCGCGCAGCGCATAGGCCAGGCCTTCGAGGATCGCCCGGTACATATGGGCGCGCGTGTGGACGTCGCCGAAGCCGATCATCGCCCCCTTGGCCTCAGGCCCCGGCGTCTTGATGCCCGGACTCCAGTAAGGCTGCAGCATCAATCCCATCGAACCGGGAGGCACCTCGTTCACCAGCAGATCGAACATCGCCTCCGGCGAGGTGCCCTGCTCCGCGCCGGCCATCCGCTCGAAGTGCCCGAACTGCTCCTTGAACCAGTTCACCATCCAGTAGCCGCGGAAGATCTGCACCTCCGTGCTGTAGGCGCCCGGAATGGCCGCCGGATAAGGCGGTATCAAGGGCGTGACCTCGACATATTTTTTGGTGGTGGTGTTGATGGTCGCCGTGGTGCCATAGCTCAGGCAAGCGATATGCGGCTCCAGCGCGCCCGCGCCGATCACCTCGCAGGCCTTGTCGGCGGCGGCGGCGACCAGCGGCGTGCCTTCCGGGATGCCGGTCGCCTCGGCGGCGGCGGCGGTGATCGCGCCGATCACCGTACCCGGCGCCACCAGCTCCGGCAGCATCTCCCGCCGGATGGCCAGCGCTTCCCATTTCCAGTCGCGCGCACCGGCCCACTTGTGGCGCTTGTAGTCGAACGGCAGGTACGCCACCTGCGAACCGATGGAATCGACATGCCGTCCGCACAGGCGAAAATTCAGGAAGCCCGACAGCAGCAGGTACTTGTCGGTCCTGGCCCAGATGTCCGGCTGATACTCGGCGATCCAGTTGATCTCCGCCTCGCGCCGGAAGTACTCGATGGTGCCGGACACGCGCGCCAGCTTGAACGCCGTGCGCCACAAAAAACTCAACGGTTTCTGCTTGCCCACGCGGCGCTGGTCCAGCCACGTGATCGCCGGCCGCAGCACCTTGCCGTCGCGGTCCAGGTTGACCACCGTGCCGCGCTGCGTCGTCACCGCCACGCCCTTGACGGCGGAGCGGGGAATATCGGTGGCGGCCCACAGCTGCTGGCACGCCTGGCCGACCGCCTTCCAATAGCCGTCCGCGTCATGCTCCGCCCACCCGGGATGCTCGGAGAAGTAGGCCTCCAGATGCACCTGCGCCTTGGCGGCCAGGTTGCCGTTCAAATCGAACAGCAAGGCGCGCACGCTCTGGGTGCCGTTGTCGATGGAAAGTAGGTATTGGTCGGCCATGTCGCTCTAGTCTCGTGATGTCTGCCCGTACTTATGCGGGCAAACTGTAATGGGTATTCCATAATGCCAGATACGCGGCCTGCTCGGCATCCCAGCGTTCGTCGCTCCAGCCCAGCTCCGGCTGGCAGATGGCGCGCAGGCGGCCGAGTATCTCCACGCCGCCGCCGCGCAGCTGGATGCCGATGCGGCTGCGGCGCAGCAGCAGGTCCTCCAGCTTCTGCACCGACTCGCAGCGCGCCGCCCAGCGCAGCTGCGCCCAGATGGTTTCCGTACCCGCGATCAGCGCCAGCTCGCCCGGCTGCGCGGCGGCCACCAATTGCTGCGCCAGCGCGCCATACCGCCCTTGCAGGCGCCGCGCCTGGCCCGCAGGCAGCAGCCGCTGATAGCGCAGGACGGGCGTCGCGGCCGTGCCGAACACCGGCTGCGGTTCCAGCTTGTCGCGCCAGTCCGGCAGCAACGTGGCCGCCAGCTTGAGCGCGTCGAGCGCGATCACGCGGAAGGTGGTCAGCTTGCCGCCGGTGACGGTCAACAAGCCGTCCTCCAGCCACAGCGCATGGTCGCGGCCCTCCTTCGACGGATCGGCCTTGCCGCTGTCGATCACCGGCCGCACACCCGCATAACTGGCGATCACGTCGCGCTCCTGTAAGCCTAGCTGCGGGAACTGGTCGTGCAAAGCCGACATCAGGTAATCGACTTCGGCGCGCGTGATGGCCGCCTCGCTCGACAAATCGCCCTTGTGATCGACGTCCGTCGTGCCGACCAGCGTCACGCCCTCCCACGGGAAGGCGAACACCGGACGGCCATCCTGCGGGTGCATCAAACTGATCGCCTGCGCCAGCGGCAAGCGCCAGGCCGACAGCACCAGATGGCTGCCGCGCAAAGGCCGCAGCCGTGGCTTGGCGCCGCGCGCCGCCGCACCGCCCTGCGTACGCAGACCATCCGCCCAGGCGCCGGTGGCGCTGATCACCAGCCGCGCGCGCACCTCATGCTGCGCGCCGCTCAGGCCATCGCGCACCCGCACACCGCGCACGCCGCTGTCAGTTCGCAGCAGCGACTCCACCGCCATGTAATTGACGGCCACGCCGCCATGCTGCTGCGCCTCCTGCAGCACGCGCATGACCAGCCGCGCATCGTCCGTCTTGGCGTCGGTATAGACCATGCCGCCTTTCAGTCCATCGGTCGAAACGTTCGGCGCCAGCGCCTTGAACTCATTCAGGCCGTAGTAATGGCGAGCCTTCTGCCCCGCCATCCGGTCGTAAATCGCCAGCCCAAGCAGGAACATGCGCTTGCCGGGCTTGCGTCCCTCGAATTCGCCGAACGCAAAACTCTGCGGCTCCACCAGCCCCGCCGCCTGCTGCAGCAAGTGCTGCCGCTCATGCACCGACTCGCGCGTCAACGCGAACTGGCCTTCCTTCAGATACCGCAAGCCGCCATGCACCAGCTTGGACGACCGGCTCGACGTACCCCAGGCAAAGTCCCGCTGCTCCACCAGCAGCGCCTTCAAGCCGCGCCGCGACGCCTCCAGCAGGATGCCCGCCCCGGTGATGCCACCGCCGATCACGATCAGATCCCACTCGCACGCCAGCACCTCCTGCAAGCCGGCGCGCCCGCCGCTGCGCCACAGCGCCATCATGGCAGCAGCTTCCCGGGATTCATGATCTGCTGCGGATCGAAATGCGCAAACAGCGCCTGCATCGCCGACAGTCCCAGCTCGCCCTTCTCCGCCACCAGATACGGCGCATGGTCGCTGCCCACGCCGTGCTGATGGCTGATGGTGCCGCCATTCTCGACGATCGCCATGCTGACCGCATGCTTGAGCGTGCGCCAGCGCGCCAGGTCGTGTTCATAATTGCCGGCCAGCCGGTACACAAACGTCGTATAAACACTGGCGCCCTGCGCGTACAGGTGCGACAGGTGCGTATAGGCGTGTACCTGCTCGCCATGCTGCGCCAGCGCGTCGGCCGCAGCCGCCTCCACCGCGCCCATCATGGCGCCGACGCGCGGCCAGTCCACCGCCGTCTCCACCGTATCGATCGCATAGCCGTGCTGCCACGCCGTGTTGCGCAGGTAGACATTGCGGAAGCGGTTCTGCTTCCACTTGTCGCCCATCTTGCGGCCGATATGCACGCCGCCGTGCGGCGCGGCCAGCACGAGCGCATCGGCCAGCGCCGCCTTGGCTGCCGCCTTGCGGCCGCTCACGCCTATCATCAGCATGCACTTGCCGTCCTTGCAGCCGCGCCAGGACAGATAACGCTCCAGCGCCGAGATCAGCTTCTTGTGGCCGGCCAGCGCCAGCATGGTGGTCGTCTCCAGCGGATTGGACAAGCGCAGCATCGACAGCGACAAGCCGCCCTGCACCACCTGCCGCACCGCAGCTTCCGCCGCGTCCCAGCTCGGGAAGAACACCGCATGAAACGCCTCGTACTCCGGCAACGGCGTCACGCGCACCGTGGCCTCGGTCAGTATGCCGAGGCGCCCCTCCGAACCCAGCACCATCTCGCGCAGGTCCGTGCCTGCCGCCGACGCCGGGAAGGTCGGAATATCCAGCGTGCCGGCCGGCGTCTCCACCTTGCCGCCCCTGAACATCTGCTCGATGCGCCCGTAGCGCAGCGATTGCTGGCCGGACGACCGCGTCACCACCCAGCCGCCCAGCGTCGAATACTCGAACGACTGCGGGAAGTGGCCCAGCGTGTAGCCGCGCGCGCGCAGTTGCGCCTCCAGGTCCGGCCCGAACACGCCGGCGCCGAACGTCGCCAACTGCGATTCGGTATCCAGGAAATACAGCTGGCGCATGCGCGTCAGGTTCACCGCCAGCACCGGCTGCGCGCCGGCGGGCGCCGTCAAATGCCCGGCCACGCTGGTGCCGCCGCCCTGCGGAATCAGCGCCACGCTGAACTGCTGCGCATAATCGATCAGCGCCCGCACCTGCTCCGGACTCTCCGGATAGGCCACACCATCCGGCGCCGTCTCGATCACGCCATAGCGCAGGCGCAGCCAATCCGGCAGGCTCTGGCCCAGCGCATTGCGCAACCGGACCTCGGCCGAGGTATCGATCAGGTCATGCGGCGGCAGCCGCGATGGCGCGATCCGCGCGCAAGCCTGCTCGAACGCCGCATCCACCACCGGCGAGCCGGCGCCGATGCGCTGCGCCAGAAAGCCCAGCGCATTCTCGTTCAGCGCAAACTCTATCGTATCGTCACCCCAACCGTTCCAGCGTCTCATTGTTTTCCTGTCTGCGTAGCGGGGCGCTTGCTATACTGGCGCGCACCGAGTTTGAATGACAACAGAATAAGATAAGGAACCGACCTGGTATTGCGCTTTCATGACACACGCCTTGTTCGATCATGCCAAGCCCGCACGCTGACCTGTCGCGCCGCGTAGCCGGCTCCTATTTGCAGCCCCTGCTCGAAGCGGCGGCCGCGCGCGGCGTCACGGCCGCGGCGCTGGAACGCGCCGCCGGCATGGCCGCCGGCGCCCTGCAACCGCTGCCCGACTCCCTGCCCGCCGACGACTACGTGCGCCTGCTCGACATCGGCGCCGAACTGGCGGCCGATCCGCACTTCGGCCTGCACGTGGGCGAACGGGTCAAGCTGGGCACCTACAGTGTGTATGGCTTGATACTTCTGAGCTGCCGCGACTTCGGCCAGGCCTTCGACCAAACCATGCGCTACGAGCAGCTGGCGCACGACCTTGGCCGCTCCACGCTGACGGTGGCCGACGGCGTGGCGCACTACACCTGGCACAGCAACTACGGCCCGGCCCAGCGCCACTTGGCCGACAGCGTCTTCGCCGGCATCCGCGTGTTCGGCAACTGGCTGGCCGGCACCACGCTGCCCGCCGCGCGGCTGACGCTCATGCACGACGGCGGCGCGCCCGAGGCCCGCGACGAATATGTGCGCGTGCTGGGCGCCATGCCCGTCTTCGGTGCGCCGGCCAACGTCGCCAGCTTCGACGCCGCGCTGCTGGCCTACCCGGTGCCGAACGCCGACGTCAGCCTCTACCCGGTGCTGCAGCAGCACGCCGAACAACTGCTGCGCCAGCGCGCGCAGCACGACAACTCGATCAGCCAGCAGGTACACGCGGCCATCGTCCGCAACCTCGCGCATGGGCAGGTGCGGCTGGCCTCCATCGCCGAAGAATTGAAACTGTCGCCGCGCACGCTGCAACGCAAGTTGAGCGAGGCCGGCGCGACCTTCCAGCAGATACTGGACCAGGCCCGCTTCGCGCTGGCCAAGGACTACCTGCGCCAGCCGGAACTGAGCCTGGTGGATATCGCCTTCCTGCTGGGCTACCAGGAACAGAGCGCGTTCAATCACGCGTTCAAGGAATGGGCGGGCGTCAATCCCGGCGCCTACCGGGGTTAGATGGATTCGCCCTTGATGCGGATGAAGGGGCCGATGCACTTGTCGGTACGGCGCTCCACGCACATCAGGAACATGTCGCCGCTGGGATGGAACAGCAGATAGCTGGTGACGGCGCGCCCCACCTTCGTCACCTCGCCAAGGCAATCGCGCTTGCCGTTGTCCTTGACGATGGTATCGACCTCCTTGTAGAAGCCCTCCTTGTCCGGCCGGTCGCTGATGGCGAAGGTGGACTCGGCCACCTCCTCATTGCTGAACACCAGCGTGGTGCCGTCGGCGCGGATGCGATACGTCTCGCTGCAGGAGCCATCGGGTATGGTGATCTGCCACGTGCCGATCACAGGATGGCTTTGCCGCAGCGGCGCCTTCCCCGCAGCGCCGGCCTGCGCCATCGACGCCATCGCCAACACCGCCGCCACCCGCCTCAGACGCTTGTTCATGGCCCACCTCCGCTCACGCTATTTTTCCGCCACCGCCTTCATGTTGGCCAGGCCGGCCTCGAAGTCCTTGCCTATCATTTTGTCCATGCTGACCATCAGTCCCATCAACTTGGTGAGGAAGGCGCTTGGGCCGGACATGGTCCAGCTCACGGTGGTCAATTCACCCTTGCTCTCCAGCGCGAACTCGGTCAGGCAGTGCGACTCGAACGGCCGCAGGAAATCGAGCTTGATGTCCACCTTGGCCGGCGTCAGGCCGGTGATCTCCATGCGCCCGGCGCCCACCTTGTCGTCGCCCTCCCACGCGTAGACGGCGCCCAGGTCCTTCGGCGAGCCGCTGAAGGTGCGCTTCATGGCCGGATCCAGCTTCTCCCACGGCGACCACGCGGTCCAGTTGTGGAAATCGCTGATCAGCGGAAGTATCTTCTCCGGCGGCGCCTTGATGGCGATGGTGCGCTGCACGCGGTAGCTGTCCGGCTGCATCGCCGCCAGGCCCAGCACAATCAATACCAGAACGACGACACCGATGGCGATCTTCTTCAGCATGATTTCTCCTTGTTTTGGGATGCGCAGTCAGGCTGCGCGTCTAGCCTATCATGTTTTTTTGATCAGTCGCACCGGTAACGAACTTGGCGTCATCGTGAAGGTGAAACGCTCCTCGACCGGCGCCGCGCCCGGCACCCGCTCGATGGCGAAATTCTTGACCAGCATGGACATCGCCATCTTGATCTCGGCCATCGCCAGATATCGGCCGGGACAGAAACGCGGCCCGCCGCCAAAGGGGAACAGCTTGCGCGCGGGATCGTCGCCGCTGCCGTTGGCGCCCTCCAGCCAGCGCTCCGGCTGGAAGCTCTCCGGCTGCGCCAGCTCGCAGTCGCGCTCCGACGACTGGCGCAGCAGCAGGAAAATCACCGTACCGGCCGGCACCCACAGATCGCCGACCACCGTATCCTCGGTCGGCTGCGCCGCCATGACGGGCGCCACCGGCTTCAGGCGCATCGCCTCGCGCGTGGCGGCGTCGATGTACTTCAGGCGGTCCAGCAGATGGTAGTCGTCCAGCACGGCCTTCCCACCCAGGACCTGTTCGGTCTCCGCCGCCATGCGCTGCGCGGCCTGCGGATGGGTGGACAGGAAGTCGATCAGCCAGGCCGTGGTGTTCGACGTGGTGTCCTCGCCGGCGAACACCATGGTGATCGCGTTGCCGACCACCGCCTCGTCGGTCAGGCCGGAATCAGGCTCGTCGCGCGCCACGATCAGCGCCTCCAGCATATTGGAGGGCTTCTGCCGCAGCGCCGGATTGAGCGCGATGCGCTTGCGCACCTCGGCGATGAAGCCGAAGATGGCGGTCTGGATGCGCGCGGCGGCGGCGATGGCCTCATGGTCGTCGGCGCGCTTGAGCATCGACACGCGCCAGTAGGCGAACGGCGATGTCAGGCGCTTGGCCACCATGTGGAACAGGAACTCGATATCGCGCTGCAGCGGATGCTCCTCCAGCTCCAGCGTGTTGATATCCTGGCCCATCGCCAGGCCGATGGTCACGTCCAGCGTGTAGGCCTTCAGGTCGCGCAGCACGTCGACCGGCTTGCCGGCGGCGATGGCCGCCTCCCATCGCTTGTGCAGGCGTTCGGTCAGCGCGGTCAGCGTCGGGAAAAAGTTATGGATCACCTCCGGCGTCAGCGCCCGCATCACCAGCTTGCGCTGGCGCCGCCAGTCCTCGCCCTCCGCCGTGAACAGGCCGCGCGTGCCGACCTCGTTGAGCATGTCGGCAGTGCGGCTGGAGCGGCGCACCGCGTCGGGCCGGTCGCGCAGCAGGCTGGCGATCAGGTCGCGGTCCGACGTCGCAAGGATGGTCTTGCGCATGACGCGGAAGCGGTACATGGTGCCGAACTGACGGCTCCAGTCTTCAAGCGCCTGGTGCAGCGGCCGGCGATTGATGTCGCGGACATTCCCCATCAATGGCCGCCCTTTCGGGCCTGGCAGATCGGCGATGCTGCGCAGCTCGGGCGGCGCGACGGACGTCAGTTCCATGGTGTTCCCCCATTTGAATTCATCTCCGCGTACACTATACCCTGAAATGTTGACGATATACTCACCTATTCGGGGAAACAGATGCTATCGCATGTTTATGTGGGGATTAACGATTTCGAACCGGCGTTCGTCTTTTACAGCGCTGTGATGGCGGACCTGGGTGTGCGCCTGCGCTTCAGCGACGCTGCCAAGCCGTGGGCGGCCTGGCAGCCGGCCGAGGGTGGGCGGCCCTTGTTCATCATCGGGAAGCCGTACGACGGCGAGGCCGCCAGCTGCGGCAACGGCCAGATGATGGCCCTGATGGCGCCGACGCGCGCGGCGGTCGACTCCGCACATGCCTCCGCCATGGCGCACGGCGGCCGATGCGAAGGCCCGCCGGCGCTGCGGCCGCACTACCACGCCAACTACTACGGCGCCTACTTCCGCGACCCGGAGGGGAACAAGCTATGCGTGGTCTGTCACGATGCCGAATGAGGCTCGCTGATCACCGTCCCTTGGTGGAAGACGATTTGCCACGCTTCGTTTGTTTTGCGCCAGAGCGTCGTTCTGCGCGTGCGCCGGCCCGGCTGCTGCAGGACGTAGTTGAGCTGATAGAGGCCGCGGGCAAGCTGGCGGATCGTGAAGTCCGAGCAAACCAAATCGTCCGGCTCCGGCGATTGGTAGCGTTCCAGAAGGGTTTCGATCACAAACTCGCGATCATAAACCGCACCGCTTGCGCCAATCTCCCAGAAGTCATCCGCCGTCATGTTGAGAAGGTCTTCGCGGCTGGTGCCGAATTCCCGTCGATGGAAGATCGGCTCGCGGGCACTGAGTTCGCAGAGTATCGCATCGATCAGCATAAGTTAATCCTGCCGTCCATGTAATTTGGCTTCGACATATTGCAGCCACTTGTCGTTGAAATTGAGTTGGCCGGACGAGCTCTCGATGCGTTCGAAGCTGCGCCTGGTGATGGGCTGCCCGACGAACGCGAGGTAGCTGTGGCCGACGACAAACGTCGGGGCGATGACGCAGGCCGTGTCGTTAAATAACCGCCCACCACCACGCTGCCAAAACCGTTCGGCCTGATGGTTGTCGAAACTCCGCTCGTCCTGGTGCTGCGGAGCGTTGGGGAATTTCAAAGTGAACGAACCCCTTGCCGCTCCGAGAACGCGTTTCTGAACCAGGAACTCATACTCCATTTGTCCATCCATCGGAGTCTCCCGGACCACCGTGGCGACGGACACATCGAACGCCTTTTCCAATTGCTCATCAACGCCAATCAACTGCTCCTGCGGCGGCGCACGGCATGCCCAGCAGTGCTGGAAAGACAGCGAGAAAAAGAGCGCAAGGCCAGCCTGACATTTGAACCGATCCATTTGAGTTATCTCTTGATTATAAGTCTGTCCCGAAGAAAACGCTGCCCATCATACCTGCGCGGTGAGTCCGCGAGAACGAATTTCCGAGATCAGCCTGTCAAAAAACTCTCCCATCGCGCCCTTGAGCATTCGGCCTTTGCGCCACCGGAAGGCTGCCGACCTGACCAATCCCCTATCGTTAATATGCGCGATACTCACGCCAGACGCCGTTCTCGCAGCCAGTTCGCCAACGATGGTGGAGACAGGACCGATGGCCGCCAGGCGCAACAGCGCATCGACATCATCGACCTCGATTCGCAAATCGGGCACCACGCCATGGCTCGCCAACGAAAGATCTATCTGGCGACGCATGGCGAACTGCGAGTTGAGCAATGCAAGAGGATAGGAGGAAAGCTCCCGCAAATCCATCTCGTCGTGCGACAAGGCGGCGCTGGCTAAAACCAGTCGTTCCTCGAACAATAAACGCTGGTCTATCCCTGCGGCCGACGTCTTGGAGAATGAAATCCCGACGTCGATATCGCCCTCCAATAGCGCGCGGTCGATCTCCGCCCCGGTTAGTTCAACCGCCGTGACAAACAGCTCTGGAAAAACAGAGAGCATCTTCGCGACTGTGGGCATGACCAGCGTCCTCGAATAGCTGGCGATCGCTCCAATTCGTAGTGTGCCCCGCACCTGCTCGCCCCGCGCTTGTATCGTTTGCAAACTCAAATCCAGCTGCTCCAGCAACGGCCCGACCTCCTCAAGCAGCAGGCTTCCGGCCGAGGTCAAGATAATTCCCCTCCCGTGCTTCTCGAACAACGCGGTGCCGGTTATCTGGTTGAGCTCCCGCAGGTGCTGCGACAGGGCCGGCTGCGTCAAATTGAGCGCGGTCGCGGCTTTGGTTACCGCGCCTAGACGCGCCACCATGACAAAGCTGCGCAACAACCTCAGGTCCGCCAGCTGAGTTCTCATAAATTCTCCTTATGTATCGCGCCTCGAAATATCATTTTACGCGAGCCCAGGCATTCACGATAATTCGCACACTTTCCAGCCACCAAAGGAGCAAACCGATGCCGCACCTGGTCATCGAAGTTACCCGCGAACTTCTGCCTCAGCCAAGCGGG
Organism: Duganella sp. BJB1802; assembly: GCF_013369445.1. Classification (NCBI taxonomy): domain Bacteria; kingdom Pseudomonadati; phylum Pseudomonadota; class Betaproteobacteria; order Burkholderiales; family Oxalobacteraceae; genus Duganella; species Duganella sp. BJB1802. The sequence goes on from NZ_JABWEF010000012.1 coordinate 122,783, forward strand.
GCGAAAAGTCTACTGCCCGTGCTCGCGGATATTCACAATGAGTTTTCCTGTTTGGGATTTGCCAGGCTGGAGGACATGAAAAGTCGTGTCGTCGTCCAGGACGCCGCCCTGGCCGGCGACGATGAGGAAGCCCAATTTATCGTGGCGACGCTGACCATGACTCAAGACAGGCCGCACACCATGCAGCGCGCAATGGCCGACTTAATCCGGTCGCGCCTGCATCAATTTATCGAAAGCCAGCAGCTGGCCTGCTCCTGGCAATGCTGCGTTTTCTTCCGCCACGTGGGCACGGAAGGCTATATCAAATCCCAGTCACGATAAAAACAAACAATTTGGAGACGCCATGAACAACACTATCCGCGTCCCATCCACGATCCAAACTCAAATAGTGGATGAGACAGCTCAAAATACGATTTACAAGAAGGTCGCCTGGCGCATCATGCCGCTGCTGCTCGTTTGCCAACTGCTCGCCTATCTCGATCGAATCAACGTCGGCCTGGCCAAGCTACAGATGGGCCAGGATCTGGGCTTCAGCGAGTCCGCCTATGGCCTGGGAGCAGGCATATTCTTCCTCGGCTATTTCTTGTTCGAAGTACCCAGCAACATCATGCTTCACCGGATCGGCGCCCGGCGCTGGATCGCGCGGATAATGATCAGCTGGGGCCTGGTATCGGCGGCGACCATGCTGGTCACCGGCACGACCAGCTTCTACATCATGCGGTTCCTGCTCGGCGTGGCGGAAGCGGGCTTCTTCCCTGGGATTATTCTGTATCTCACCCTCTGGTTCCCATCAGCCCGGCGCGGCCGCATGACGACCTTGTTCATGACCGCGACGGCTGCTTCGGGCGTGGTCGGCGGACCGATCTCGGGATGGATCATGACCGCCTTCGGCGGCATCCACGGCTTGGCTGGCTGGCAATGGCTATTCCTGTTGGAAGGACTCCCCTCCGCCTTGATGGGCTTGGTTGTGCTGCGCTATCTGGATGACGGCATCGAAAGCGCGCAGTGGCTGCTGGCCAGCGAAAAGAAGGTGTTGCGCGAGGCGCTCAACCGGGACGAGCAGGCGCGCGCCGCCGTCACGCCGCGCTCGTCGGTCAACGTGATCGTATTATCTTCCCTGGTGTATTTCCTGCTGTTGGCAGGCCTATACGGCATCGGCTTTTGGTTGCCCACCATTATCCGAGAGTCCGGCGTGAGCTCGGCGGAAGAAATCGGCATGCTCAGCGCAATCCCGTATATCTGCGCAGGCGTCGTGATGAATGTCGTTGCCTACAGCGCCGACCGGAAGCGCGCCTGGAAATCGCACGTTGCGCTGGCCGCGTTTGCCGCCGCCGCAGGTCTGCTGGCTAGCACCTACTGGGCCGGAACACTGGCGCTGTCGTTGGCCGCGCTCTCGGTCGCGACCGTCGGCATCCTCTCCGCGCTGCCGCTGTTCTGGAACTTGCCAACGATGATGCTGCGCGGCGTCGCGGCGGCCTCCGGAATCGCGGTCATCAACTCCATGGGGAATCTGTCGGGGTTTGTCAGTCCCCTGATCGTTGGATGGCTGACGCAGCGCAGTCACTCGGCAGCGGATGGGGTGCAGTTCCTGGCGGCGTGCGTCCTGGTCTCCGGCCTGTTGACGCTGCTAATGCGCAGGTGCTCAGCCGAGAATTAGCGAGAACGACCACGCATCCCGTAAAATTCAGCGTTGCCATAACCTCGATCTCTATACCGACTGATGAAAAAACTGATTCCGCTTCTCCTGCCGTTGCTGTTTGCGGCTTGCGCTCCCATGTCTCCCAAACTCCCATCTGACAATCAGGTAGCGCCAGCGTTTCGTCATCCAGAAGCAGGCACGTTGATTTTGATGCTGCCGCCTGAAACGGAGACGGAGGACATGCAAGCCGGCGTCGGTATATTGAAGGAAGAACTTCATCGACAGCTTAGCGCCGCAGGGTATAGGGTCGCGATCCTGGACAAAGCCAGTTACGACACCATTTGGGCTCAAGAGATTGCGGAAGTTGGCGGGATTTACGATGGCGCGACGGGAGAGCTGCGGCGTCCCCAGTTCGTGCAGGCGCTCGGCCATCTGGTACAACGGGTAAGCAGCGAGACCAAGGCCACGCTGGTCATGCGGCCACATTTGGTGCTTCGGACGGCCGAATTATCCGGCGTCTCAGCGGTATGGGATGGCCAGCAACGCCGCAGCAATATCAGCGGAGCCGGCGACAGCTCGTTCCACCACGACGGCACGACATTGGGTCTGTCCGTCGGCCTGCGCATGTTCGCCAGCAGCGGCGAATTCGTCATGAGCACCCATGGCGGCGTGTCGCTGCCATACAAACTCAATCTCCACACCAACCGCAACGAAGTACGAACCGATCTTTTCACCGAGAGCCGGGAGATGGCCGACGGTGTATCGTTGGCGCTCTCCCCTCTCCTGCAAAAATGAATCAGGCCAGCGCTTCCTTCGCCGCTTCCTCTGGCGTCAGGCCGTCGTAGAACTGGTCGGTGAACCACTCGACCTGCTCTTCGATATGCTCCTGCGCCTCCTCCTGCGTGGCGCCGCCCTTCACCAGGAAGCCCTCCACTTCGATACACCAGTTGATCAGCTCCAGGGTTTCCGGGTCCAGCTCTTCTTTTTTCTTTGCCATGATAGTTCTCTACATCGTGATGAATACAAGCCGCCAGTGTAACAGGCGGCCCGCTTACTTCGCCGGATACAGCACCACCTGCACATAATTGTTCATGTCGAAGTAGCGCCGCGCGGTGTCCTTCAACTCCGCCGCCGTCAGCGCGCCCACGCGCGCTTCGTAGGTCAGCACTTCCTCCGGATCGGTCTTGTTGAAGAAGGCGTTCATCAACACCCCCAGCCAATAGCCGTTCTCGCGCATGCCCCGGCGATAGTTGGTGACCCACGAAGCCTTCACCTTGGCCAGGTCCGCATCCTCCGCGCCGTTCTCCTTGATCTTGTCGATCTCCGCGAAGGTCGCCGCCAGCACCTTGTCCACATTCTCCGGCGCGCAAGGCAGGTTGGCCGTGATCGAATAATTCTGATAAGGGATGCGCTCCATGTTGCCGCGCACGCCGCCGCTGTATATCGCGCCCATCTTCTCGCGCAGCACCTCGATCAGTTTGATGTTCAGCACCTCGATCAGCGCCTGCATACGCATGCGCTCCTGCGCCGAGTACTGCGCCTCGCCGGTGAAGGACAGCGAGATCGTGCTCTTGGGTTCAGTCCCGGCATGAACCTCCTTCTTCACCACGCCGCGCACCGGCCGCACACCTTCGTCCTTGAACGCCACAGGAATCTCACCCACCGGCAGGCTGGCCAGATACGTGGCGATCAGCGGCTTGATCTTCTCCACGTCGAAACTGCCCGTCACGAAGAAGGTAAAGTCCTTGGCGCTGGCCATGCGGCTGTTATACAGATCCACCACCCGGTCCAGCCCCAGTTGATCGAAGTCCGCCGGCTTGGGCGCACGCTGCACGCGCGGGTTGTTGTTGTACAGCGTCGCCGTGATCGTATCGTTGAAGACCGATTCCGGCCGTGCCAGATTGTTCTTCGCCAGTTCGCGCTGGCTGTCGACGTAGGCGCTGTAGATGGCGGGGTCCTTGCGCGGCTGCGTCATGTTCAGGTACACCAGCTGCAGCATGGTCTCCACGTCGCCGCTGCCCGAGCCACCGCCGACCGTCTCGTTGATCGAACTGACGCTGGCGTTGGCGCCCGCCGACTTACCGGCCAATACCTTCACCAGATCGCTCGGCGTGTAATCGCGCACGCCCATCTGGTGGACGATATTGCTGGCATAGCGCGCATTGAACAGGTCCTGGTCGGCGAACAGCGACCAGCCGCCGTACCGCAGGCCAGTCAGTATCACCTGGTCGTTGTTGAAGTCAGTCGGCTTCAACACCACCTTGACGCCGTTGCTCAACACAAGCTCCGTCAATCCCAGCTTGGCGTTGAAGGTCTCGCCGACGATGCTGCCGGCCTTGGGCGGCACCGCCATCAACTGGCTGGCGTAGACCTTCTCTTCCTGAGCCTTGACGCCGATCTTCTCGGCCGCGCTGGCGGTGGCCAGCAACTCGTCCGCCTTCGGCGCCGGCACGCCGGCCACCTCGGTGCCGGTGTAGATCACCAGCTTGTTCTGGTTGTCCGGGATGGCCGCGCGCACGGCGGCGTTCACCTCCGACAGCGCGATGCCCGGTATCAGCTCGTTGGCATAGCGGTACTCCATCGCCACGCCGGGGATCGACTCCTTGTCGAGGAAGTTGCGGATGTACTCCGCCGCATAGCCGGCCGAATCGGATTTATCGCGCTCGTTGTACATGCGCTCATAACTGCGCAACATGCCCTTCTTGGCGCGCTCCACTTCCGAAGCGGTGAAGCCGTACTGGCGCGCGCGCTGGTCTTCCTGCACCAGGGCGTTGATGGCAGGCGTCGCTCCACCCTTGCCGAGCACCGCGCCGGCGCCGAACGAGCGGTAGCCCCGCATCACAGCGTTCATGCCGCTGCCGCCTTGCAGGAACGGCGGGTTGGCTTGCTGCGTCAGCTCGTGCATGCGCTGGCTGAGAATAAAGCTGTACATGTTCTCGATCAGCTTCTGGCGATAGTCGGCGATGGTGGAACCGGGCGCCCACGCCTGGACCGGGTAGCGGATATAGACCGAGTTCGCGCCGATCTCCTTGTCCGTGAACACCACGCCTTCGGATTCCGCGCGCTCCGGAATCTTGGCGTACTCGCGCGGACGCTCGTTCCGCGGATTTTTCAGGCCGCTGAAATGCTGCGTCACCAGCTTCTCGGCTTCCGCCGGCTCGATATCGCCGACCACCACCACCGCCATCAGGTCCGGACGATACCAGTCGCGGTAGAAGCGCTTGACGGCGTCGTACTTGAAGGTCTTGAGGATGTCCTCTTTACCGATCGGCATGCGCTGCGCATAGCGCGACCCGTTCAGCACCTTGGGCAGCAGCACCTTGTTCATGCGGTCGTCCACGCCTTTGCCCATGCGCAGCTCCTCCAGCACGATACCGCGCTCGCTGTCGATGTCGGCGTCGTTGAACGACAGGCCGTGCGCCCAATCCTCCAGCACCTGGAAGCCCTGCTTCACCACCTCCGGCTTATCGGTCGGCAGCGGCAGGATGTAGACGGTCTCGTTGAAGCTGGTGTAGGCATTCAGGTCGGCGCCGAACTTCACGCCTATCGACTGCAGATAGGACACCAGCTCGTTGCGCTTGAAATGCGTGGAACCGTTGAAGGCCATATGCTCGGTGAAGTGCGCCAGGCCTTGCTGGTCCTCGTCCTCCAGTATCGAGCCGGCCTTCACCACCAGCCGCAGCTCCAGCTTCTTCTCGGGACGGGTATTTTTCTGCACATAATAGGTCAAGCCGTTGGCCAGATGGCCCACCTTGACCTGCGGCCCGACCGGTATCGGGTCGCTCAATTTCAGCGGCGGCTGATTGTCGGCTTGCGCCATGAAGGAACACGCCAGAAGAACGGCGGCGGAGGCGCTACGCATTGTCATCAGCTTCATACCCGTTGCATAAAAAAGAAGAAGAAAGCCACCATACACTGAAATTCTTAATTTGGGCTAGAATCCTTGCTCGCCTGCCAGCCGGCAGGCGATTAACGACGTCTTCGGGGCGGGGTGCGATTCCCCACCGGCGGTAAGGCCAGCGATGGCCAAGCCCGCGAGCGCTCTCGCAAGAGGGGTCAGCAGATCTGGTGCGATTCCAGAGCCGACGGTATAGTCCGGATGAAAGAAGATGTGCGGTGACGCGGCCATCCGCCCGAGCGATCGGTGCGGCCGGCCGCGCGTATTCGCTTGCCCTGTCGCGTTTTTCGCCTATTTGCGAGGAGCGTTCCACATGTTAGACCAACAATCCGCAGTATCCCCCTACTCCCTGGTTTCGGACGATCTGGAAGGCCGCATCAACGCGGCGCTGGAAGCCATGCGTGCCGGCGTGCCGGTGATCCTGCTCGACGATTTCGACCGCGAGAATGAAGCGGACCTGATCGTCGCCGCCGAAAAAATCACCGTGCAGTCGATGGCCATGATGATCCGCGAATGCAGCGGCATCGTCTGCCTCTGTCTGAGCGCCGACAAGGTGCGCGCACTGGAACTGCCGATGATGGCCGCCGATAACGGCAGCCGTTACGGTACGCCGTTCACGGTGTCGATCGAAGCGCGCGACGGCGTGACCACCGGCGTTTCGGCGGCGGACCGCGTCACCACCATCCGCACCGCCATCGCGGCCGATGCGCAGCCGCGCGACCTGGTCCACCCGGGCCACGTGTTCCCGCTGCGCGCCACGCCGGGCGGCGTGCTGGCCCGCAAAGGCCACACCGAAGGCTCGGTGGACCTGGCGACCATGGCCGGCCTTAATCCGGCCGCAGTGCTGTGCGAGTTGATGAACCCGGACGGCACCATGATGCGCGGCGCCGACATCGAGCGCTTCGCCGAACTGCACGGGATGCCCATCCTGACCATCGCCGAGATGATCGAATGGCGCACCACGCGCGGCGTTTAAGCCGGCCTGCCCAATTTGACGTAGCGCCACACCAGCACTAGCGCGCCCGCATAGGCAGCCGAGATCAGGCCGAAGGCCAGCGGCAGGCGCCACGTCCAATCGGGCACCGCATGCATCACGGTGCCCATCATCGCCACGCCGACCAGGGCGCCGATCTGACGGTTGGCGTTCAGCGCGGCGGCGGCGCTGTTGGCGTGGGCCTTGCCGGCCACCAGCATCACCGTCGCCGTCATGCCCGGAATCGCGATGCCGATGGCGACATTCATCACCACCGCGCCCAGCACCAGCAGCCAGTAAGGCGTTTGCGGCGTCAGGCCGATGAGCATCAGCACCGCCACGCCCAGCCCCACCATCAGGCCATACATCATCGGCGGCCGCGTGCCGACCCGCGCGGCGATGCGGCCCGAGGTCAGGTTGCCGATGGCGAAAGCGGCCATCATCGGTATCAGCTTCAAGCCGGTGTGCAGCGCATCCGCGCCGGACTGCTGGATGTAAAGGCTGAGCAGGAACAACTGCCCGAACACCGCGAAATTGATCAGGAAGCCGACGCCGTTGGCCGCCGCGAAAGCCGGCGTATCGAACAAGGCGCGCGGCAGCAAGGGATGCGCGCCGGTGCGTTCGCGCCGCACCAGCAGGAACGCCGCCGCCACCGTCGCCGCCAAGGCGCCGAGCACCGGCACCGAAGCCCAGCCCAGCGACGGCCCTTCGATCAGCACGAAACTCAGCGCCGCCAGCGCGATCACGCCCAGCGCATGGCTCAACATCGACAGCGCGCGCCGCGAGCGTGGCGTGGCCGGCGCCACCAACTGCGTCAGCACGATGCCGAGCAGGCCGATAGGCACGTTCACCCAGAACACGCTGCGCCAGCCGAATTCGTGGACCAGCAGTCCGCCCACCAGCGGGCCGGCCGCCGACGAGCAGCCGACGATCGCCGACCAGGTGCCCAGCATGCGTGCGCGGGTAGCCTGATCGTCGTAGGCGTGCGTCAGCAGGCTCAATGAACTGGGCATGAACAGCGCCGCGCCCGCGCCCTGCAGCAGGCGCGCGGCGATCAGCGCGTTGCCGCTGGGGGCCACGGCGCACAGCACCGAACCGAGTATGAACACGCTCAAGCCGCCCTGGTAGACGTTCTTCGGGCCGTAGCGGTCGGCCAGCGCGCCGCCGGCCATCAGCAGCGCGGCAAAGGTCAGCGTGTAGCCGTCCACCACCCAAACCAGGCCGGTGAGCGGCACGCCAAGGTTCACCGAAATATCGGACAAGGCGGTATTGACGGCGGTGACGTCGATCATCGCCATCACGAAGCCGATGGCCAGTGTCATCAACACCAGCAAGGCAGGGATTGGGCGCGGCTGGATCGCCGGCGCCACGGTGCTAGGGGTAGTCATGATGCTTCCTTACGTGAGATGCCGCCGATGTTAGCCTTCTTGCATGATGCAGTAAATACGCATAATATCGGCACTCCGATGCAAAAATGCATCACCACCGGATAAGCCGCATGGATTGGGACAACGCCAGGATCTTCCTCGCCATCTACCGCAAAGGCACGCTGCGCGCCGCAGCCGCCGCCCTCGATATCGACCAGGCCACCGTCGGCCGGCGCCTCAACGCGCTGGAGAAATCGCTGGGCGCACGGCTGTTCCTGCGCACGCCGTCCGGCTACCTGGCCACGCCCGCCGGCGAGCTGGCCGTCACCGCCGCCGAGTTGATGGAGCACGCGGCCCTGCAGTTCCAGCGCGAGATGCAGGGCATCGACAACCGCCTGTCCGGCATCGTGCGCGTGGCCACCTCGGACACCATCGCCAGCCACTCGGTGCTCGGCGCCATGCAGCGGCTGCACGTCATGCATCCCGAGATCCGCGTGGTGCTGAGCACCAGCACCGAGATCAGCAACCTGACCCGGCGCGAGGCCGACCTGGCCGTGCGCTCGCTCAAGCCCACCAGTCCCGACCTGATCTCGCGCCACCTGACCCGGCGCAGCATGGGCCTGTACGCCACGCCGGCCTACCTGGCCGAACGCGGCGTGCCGGTGCAGGGCAACGGCATGCAGGGCCACGACATCATCGTCTACCAGGGCACGGTGGCGCCGCGCCACATGGAAAAGCTGTGTCTTGAATCGATCGCCAATGCGCGGGTGGCGCTCGAGGTCAATAGCGGCATGGTCATGCTCGACGCGGCGCGGCGTGGCATGGGCGTGGCCGAACTGCCCTGCCACATGGCCGACGGCGATCCCGGGCTGACCCGCGTCTGGCCCGAGCGCGTGGACCACTACGACATCTGGCTGGTGATGCACAGCGACCTGAGTCGCAGCGCCCGCGTGCGCGCCGCCGCCGACGCCATCATCGCCACCTTCGCGGAGGAATAAGCACCGCGATGGCGGACGCCCACCGGCTCCCTCGCGGTGCTAAACTGTCAAGATGAGCATAGAAGCAGCAATCCCCTCCGCGCTGCGGCGCCTGATGCAAGCAACCGTCGCCTGGCTGAACAGCTGGTGGCGGCTGCTGCAGTTCGCCGCGCGGATGCTGTCGCTGGCGTTCGCCCCCGCCAGCTATCGCGGCGCCAACCTCAATCTGCTGGCACGCCGCATCGTGCGCGACACCGCGCCCAACCTGGCCTGGTACGGCGTGCTGTCGGCGCTGGTCAGCCTGGTGCTGATCCGCATCGTGGTCGTCACCTCGCAGAGCTACGGCCTGTCGCGCTTCGCGCTGGAGATGGTGGTGCGCGTGCTGGTGCTGGAACTGATCCCGCTGACCGCCGCCGCCTTCGTCGCCCTGCGCACCACGCTGCCCGAGGCGCTGGAATACTCGCAAAGCCGCAGCAACGCCGCCAACACCAGCGACGCCGAACTGCACCAGGAATTCTTCCCACGCGTGGCGTCCGGCGTGTTCGCGGTCTGGATGCTGGCCGCCGTCAGCTGCGTGACGACGCTGATCCTCGCCTACCTGTCGCTGTACGGCTTCACGCCGTGGGCGCTGCCGGGCTACACGCGCGTGGTCGGCCAGGTGTTCAACCCGGCGGTGGCGCTGATCCTGGTGCTGAAGATCGTCTTCTTCAGCTTTGCCGTCGGGTTGATACCGATGGCCTCCTCGTACTACTTCGGCGCCAGCTACCGCGCCAAGGTCACGCACGGCCTGTACGACATGGTGCGGCTGTTCGCGGTGATGCTGTTGATCGAAATCGCCTCGTTGATGGGCAACTACTACTAAGCGGAAGAGACAATGACCGAACAAACAAACGAAGCGGCGCCGGTGCGCAACGCGGAATTCAAGGCGCTGCTGCTGTTGGTGCTGATGGTGGTGCTGGTGGCCGGATCGGCGCTCTACCTGCTGTATGCGCGCGGCGCCTTCGAAGCGACGCAGACGCTGGTGCTGCAGACGGATAACTCGGAGGGCGTCACCGTCGGCATGGACGTCACCTTCGCCGGCTTCCCGATCGGCCGTGTACGGCGCATAGAACTGGGCAAGGACGGCAACGCACGCGTGATCGTCGACGTGCCGCGCAGCGACGCGCACTGGCTGCGCAGCACCAGCATCTTCACGCTGGAGCGCGGCCTGGTGGGCGGCGCCAAGCTGCGCGCCTTCAGCGGCATTCCGACCGATCCACCGTTGGAGGACGGCGCCACGCGCACGCTGCTGGTCGGCGACGCCGGCGCCGAGATTCCACGCCTGCTGGCCGCCGCCAAGGATCTGCTGGAAAACCTGAACGCGCTGACGGCGGAGAATTCAGCATTGGCCGCGAGCCTGGCCAATGTGCAGGGCGTGACCGGCAAGCTGAATGGCCCCGGCGGCGCCATGGGCCTGATCGCCGGCGACGACAAGAACGCCCAGCAGCTGGCGGAACGCGCCAACAAACTGCTGATCACCGTGAACGCGCTGGCCACCAAGGCCGATAGCCTGATCGGCCACGCCGACACGCAGGTCTTCGGCAAGCAAGGCGTGATGACGGACGCGCAGGCGACCATCGTGCAGCTCAACGGCCTGCTGGCCGACGCCCGCAACAGTTTGAAGAAAATGGACGCGGTGCTGGTAGAGGCGCAGGCCGTCGGCGCCAACGCCAAGGAGGCCACGGCCGATCTGGGCACGCTGCGCGGCGAGGTGGAAAGCAGCTTGCGCCGCGTCGAACAGCTGGTCAATGAAATCAACCGCAAATGGCCGTTCAAGCGCGACACGGAGATCAAACTGCCATGAAAACCAACGCCTCACTGATCGCGACGCTGTTCGCCACCGTGCTGCTGGCCGCCTGCGGCAACAATCCGCCGGTGCCGGACTGGCAAATGAACGCGCAGAGCTCCATCGAACGCTCAACCGCCGCCTACATGTCCGGCAACGCGCGCGTGGAAGCGGCCGAGTACAAGCGCGCCCGCGAGGCGCTGGCCAGCACCGGCAAGGTCGATCTGATGATACGCGCCGAATTGATACGCTGCGCCGCGCGGGTCGCCTCGCTGGTGTTCGAGGACTGCGCCGACTACGACAAACTATCGCAAGACGCCAGCCCGGCCGACCGCGCCTACGCCGCCTACCTGTCCGGCCGCGCCACCGCCGCCGACGCCGCGCTGCTGCCCGCTCAGCACCAGCCGGTGGCCTCCGCGTCCAGCGATGCGGCGGCCACCGGCGCGGCGCAAGCCATCGCCGATCCACTTTCCAAGCTGGTGGCCAGCGGCGTGCTTCTGCGCGCAGGCAAAGCCACGCCGCAAATCCTCAGCGACGCCGTGGACACCGCCTCCGCCCAGGGTTGGCGCCGGCCGCTGCTGGCATGGCTGGGCGTGCAGGCCATGCGCGCCACGCAAGCAGGCGACACCGCCGAAGCCCAGCGCATCCAGCGGCGCATCAACCTGATCACCGAAAAACCAATATGAACACCCGTCTCGTCTACTCCACCGAAACCGGCCGCATCTGCCCCGACTGCGGCAAGCCTGTCGCCGATTGCAGCTGCAAGGCCGCCGCCAAATCCAAACCCGCCGGCGACGGCGTCGTGCGCGTATCGCGCGAATCGAAGGGGCGCGGCGGCAAGACCGTCACGCTGGTCAAAGGCCTCGCGCTGGACGCCATCGCCCTGGCCCTGCTGGGCAAGCAGCTGCGCAGCGCCTGCGGTTCCGGCGGCACAGTCAAGGACGGCGTCATCGAAATCCAGGGCGACCACTGCGACCTGGTGATGGAAGCCCTGAAAAAACAGGGCCACCAGCCCAAGCGCACCGGCGGTTAGCGCGTGCGCTGGTTCGACAGGTAGATATTGTCGCGTTCCAGCTTGCGGCCATCGCGCACGGCGGCCTGCCACGCCTCTGTGCTCACGACCGCGCCGAAGTTCGAATGGAACACCGTGTTGAACACGCGATGGATCTCCTCCGCGCTGGCCTTGCCGGCGGCATTCTCATAAGGCAGCGCGCCGGTGGCATCGTCCAGCACCTCAACCTGCAAGCCGCGATGCATCGCCTCGTAGATGGTGGAGGCGTTGCAGTTGTGCGTCATGTAGCCGACGATGGTCAGCGTGTCGATGGCGTTCGCCTTCAGCCACTCCGCCAGGTCCGTCCCGGCAAACACACTGGCCATTTTCTTGTTGATGAAATGGTCGTGCGCGCGCTGCGCCACCGAGGGATGCACCTTCCAGCCGTCCGAACCCAGGCCGAAGATCGGGGAGGTTTCCGGCGCGTCGTGCTGCACCACCACCACGGGGATGCCCGCTTCGCGCGCGGCGTCCATGGCACGGCCGATATTCGGCAGCGAGGTCTCGACCGGCGGATATTCGATCTTCATCTTGCCGGTGAAGTATTCGTTTTGTACATCGATGACGATCAAGGCACGGCGTGGGGTTGCGGTCATTTTGTTCTCCTGTGGGATAAGGCGGAAGCGCCCGGTGAGTGACATTCTGCGCCACCGCGCCGTTGTCCAAAAGTGGCCCGAAGGCCACCATGCGATATAATCAGGCCATGTCAACGCGCACCCCGCCCAGCCGGAAATTCCGCATCGCCGTCATCGCCTTCGACGGCATCAACCCTTTTCACCTGTCGGTGCCCTGCCAGGTGTTCGGCGCCCAGCGCGCCGATTGCGACAGCGCCACCTTCGACGTCAAGGTCTGCGCGGAGGATCCCGGCACGCCGCTGGGCACCACCGCCGGCTTCGACATCACAGCCACCCACGGCCTGGTCACACTGGCCCGCGCCGACATCGTCATCCTGCCGTCCTGGCATTCGGACTGCCGCCCGGCGCCAGCCAGCCTGCTGCAAGCCCTGCGCCGCGCCCACCAGCGCGGCGCGCAGGTGGTGGGCCTGTGCGTAGGCTCCTTCCCGCTGGCCGAAGCGGGCCTGCTGGACGGTCGCACCGCCACCACCCACTGGGCCTGCGCGGACACGATGTCCGAGCGCTATCCCAAGGTCAGGGTCGACCGCGAAGTCCTGTATGTCGATGAAGGGAAGGTGGTGACGTCGGCCGGCGTGGCGGCGGGACTGGATTGCTGCCTGCACCTGCTGCGCCAGTTGTGCGGCGCGGAGATCGCCAACCGCGTGGCGCGGCAGCTGGTGGTGGCGCCGCACCGGCAAGGCGGACAGGCGCAGTTCATCGAACGTCCGCTGCCCGTCACCGGCAGCGACGACCGCTTCGCTCAGGTGCTGGCATGGGTGGGCGAAGACCTGACGCAGGACCACAGCATCGACGTGCTGGCCGAACGCGCGCTGATGAGCCGCCGTAACTTCACCCGCCACTTCCGCCAGGCCACCGGCACCTCGGTCAAGCAATGGCTGCTCAACCAGCGGCTGGCGCACGCCCGGCATCTGCTGGAGAGCAGCGAAGTGTCGGTCGAGATGGTGGCGCAGCAGGCGGGATTCGGATCGGCGCTGTCGCTGCGCCAGCACTTCCGGGCGACGTTGCGCACGTCGCCGTCGGAGTATCGCAAGTTGTACCGCTCCGCCGCGCCGGATTGACGGCGCCCCGCGCTTACTCCCCGGCCGCCGCCGCGGCTTCGCGCAGCTTGTCCTTCTTGCTCTTGCGCTTGCCCTTGATGCCGCCGTTGACGGTGTCCGTCACCGAGTTGGCGGGGGCCGGCGGCAGCGTCTCCACCGGCTCGAAGCCGGCGATCTGCTCGCGCGGCAGCAGGATATCCTGGCGCTTTTCGATCAGGCGGAAATGCTGCTCCGTCTCCGCGCTGACGAAGCTGATCGCCACGCCGCTCTCACCGGCGCGGCCGGTGCGGCCGATGCGGTGCGTGTAGTCCACCGCCGAGCGAGGCAGATCGTAATTGACCACGGCCGGCAGGCGGGCGATGTCGATGCCGCGCGCCGCCACATCGGTCGCCACCAGCACCTGCAGCCGGCTGGCCTTGAAGTCGCCCAGCACCTCGGTGCGCGCGCCCTGGCTGAACTCACCGTGGAAGGCGCCGGCGCGGATGCCGTTGCGGTTCAGCTTATCGGCCACGTGTTCGGCCGCGTACTTGGTCGCGACGAACACCAGCACCCTGCTCCACTTGTGCTCCTGAATCAGGTGCTTGAGCAGCATGGTCCGGCGCGGCACGTCGACCATGATCGCGCGCTGAGCGATATCGGGTTTGCTCAAGGGTTCGGACAGCACCTCGATGCGCGTGGGCTGATGCAGCATGCCGTCCGCCAGCGCTTGCACCGCCGGCGGGAAGGTCGCCGAGAAAAACAGGTTCTGGCGCTGCTTCGGCAGCAGCTCAAGGATGCGGTTCAGTTCTTCGCTGAAGCCCAGGTCCAGCAGGCGGTCCGCCTCGTCCAGCACCAGCATCGACGTGCGCGAGATCTTCAGCGCATTGTGGTCGATCAGGTCCAGCAGGCGGCCCGGCGTGGCGACGACGATATCGGCGCCGCCGCGCAAGGCCATCATCTGCGGATTGATCGACACGCCGCCGAACACGATGGCTACCTTGACCTGCATCGGCAAATGCGCCACCAGCTTGCGGATCGACTCGCCCACCTGCGCGGCCAGCTCGCGCGTCGGCACCAGGATCAGGCCATGCAGCTGGCGCGGGCCGTTGCGGTTGTCCAGCAGCGATTGCAGCAGCGGCAGCGCGAAGGCGGCGGTTTTGCCGGACCCGGTCTGCGCCGCGCCCAGCACGTCCTCGCCGCGCAGGATGGCGGGAATGGCGGCGCTCTGGATGGCGGTCGGCTCCTGGTAACCGATTTCGGTAACGGCGTTAATCAGTGAGGGAGCAAGGCCCAGCGAAGAAAAAGACATGTCGGCCTTAATAGTGTGAATTTAGCGGACAGTATACATGCTAGATGCATTTCCCCCGCAGCTTGGCGATCGGGATGAACGGCAGCGCGAGATAGCCGCCCAGGAGAAATGTCGACTGCCGCTTCAGTCCTTCCGAATGCAGGCAGTCCGGCACTTTCGCCTCGTTGAAGGCGGCGGTCATGATATCGCTGCTGGCGGAGCCGAACACCGGCGCCGCGCGTGGCAGGGACTGCGCCGGAACCTCGGCCGCCAGGGCCTCGGCGATCGCCTTGCGCATCGCGGGATCGACGCGCGCCTCCATCGCCTTAGCATCCACCGGCGCGGCCGCCGCGTCGAGATAGGCATCCTTCTTCCCATCGGCGGCCCAGGCGCCGGGCACGGCCAACAACGATATCAGCAAAACATATCCGCGCATAAGAATTTCATCCCGTGATTAGCCATATGCGCCATTATCATGCAAAAATAGCTAATCTTTTTAAGAAAAAAATTATGATCAACTGGGACGCCCACGCTTGCCTGCCGCAACACCCGCAGGCCGACTTCACGCCGGTTCAACGGCTGCACGCCGCCGGCGTCAATTATGTCTCGCTCAACGTCGGCGGCGACATGAACCCGGTCTCGCAAGTGATGTCCGTGATCGCAGGCTACCGCGCCACCATCGCTTCCGACCCCGACCGCTACGTGCTCGTCTCCAGCGTGGACGACATCATCCAGGCCGCCGCCGACGGCCGCATCGCCATCGGCTTCGACCTGGAAGGCGCCATGCCGCTGCTCGACCAGCCGGAGATGGTGGCCCTGTATGCCCAGCTGGGCGTGCGCCAGATGCACTTCGCCTACAACCGCAACAACAGCGTCGCCGACGGCTGCCACGACCAGCCGCGCGGCCTGACATCGCTCGGCTACAGCATGGTGGGCGCCGTGAACGACGCCGGCATCCTGATGGACTGTTCGCACACGGGGCGCCTGTGCAGCCTCGATATCATGTCCGCATCGTCGCAGCCGGTGATCTTCAGCCACGCCAATCCATACACGCTGGTGCAGCACGGCCGCAACGTCACCGATGAACAGATCCGCGCCTGCGCCGCCACCGGTGGCGTGGTGTGCGTGTCCGGCCTGTCGTGGTTCCTCGGTAAAGAGCATCCCGACGTCGACGACGTCGCGCGCCACGCCGCCTATGTGGCCGATCTGGTGGGCGTGACGCATGCCGGCATCGGCCTCGATATCTGCTTCCAGCAGCCCGGCCTGGACGACACGCCGCCCGGCGCTTTCGACCCAAGTCACTGGTGGCCCGCCTCCGCCGGCTACAGCGCCGGGCACCCGCCGACCTTCACGCCGCCCGAAATCTGGCGCCAGCTGGCCGCCGCGCTGCGCAAGGCCGGCATGACCGACAGCGAGACCGAGCTTGTCATGGGCCGCAACATGATGCGCGTGGCCCAGCAGGTATGGAACAAGCCACAAGCGTTGTTGAAGGCCGCCTGACTATTTGCGCAAACGCGCTTTCAGGTAGCTGACCAGCACCAGCTTGAACTCCGCCACCAGTTCCTTCCGCTCGGCGGCCGCTGCCTCGGCGTACAGGGGATTGAGTCCCTTCACGATTTGTAGCGACACAGTGGCCAGCCGCAGCGCCTCGCCCTCTTCCAATTCCGGCTGTTTCTCCCTCAGCGCGGCGCCTATCCGCGACCGCAGCCGCTGGCGCGCGACCGCGTCGCGCTGATACCCAAGTGTTGCATTGAGCAGCGTGAAGTAGGCCGGGTGCTCATCGAAAAAACCGATCATCAGATCGAAGATCCGGTCCACCAGCGCGGCGATGCTCAGTTGCGACGCATCGGCAATCAGCGTCGTCCAGCGACGCGCCATCTCCTCGCCATAATGCTCGCGCAGCGCCTTCGCCAAAGCCAGCTTGTTGGGAAAATACTGGTATAGCGCGCCAATGGACGAACCGGATTGCTCGGCGATGGCGGTCATGGTGGCGGCATCGTAGCCGGCTTGCGCGAACACGGCGGCGGCGGCATCCAGCATCGCCGCCATACGCTGCTCCCCGCGCAGTTGCTGTGGCTTGCGCCTGTTGGCTTGTTTAATATCTGAGGACATCCTCACATTATAAACGAATCCGACTTATAATTATATGAGGATACCCTCACATTAAAGGAATCAGCAATGAATCTCGAACCATCCAGCACCGCCCTGGTATTGATCGATCTACAGCACAGCAACGTGGCACGGGAGCTGGCGCCGCATACGGCCCAACAAGTGGTGGAAAATGGCGCCCGCCTGGCCGACGCCCTACGCCGCAGCGGCGGCACGGTGGTCTACGTCCGCGTACTGGTCAACGAGCTCCTGCGCCTGCCGGCGGATGTCTCGCTGGCGCGCGATCCGTCCGCGCCGCCACCACCGCCGCAGGCGTCCGAACTGGTCGAGCAGGCCGGCTGCCAGGCGGGCGACATTGTGATCGCCAAACGCCAGTGGGGGGCGTTCCATGGCACGGAGCTGGACCTGCAACTGCGCCGGCGCGGCATCCGCACGCTCATCATGGGCGGCATCGCCACCAACTTCGGCGTCGAATCCACCGCCCGCGCGGCCTTCGACCAGGGCTATGCGATGGTGTTCGCCCATGACGCGATGTCCAGCCTGAAGGCGGAGATGCACCAGTTCGCGGTGCGGAATATTTTCCCTTTCATCGGCCATGTGCGCAGCACCGATGAACTGGAAACGGCACTCCTTAAGCGCTGATCGCCTTGGTGGTGCCGGCAGCAGCGGCCGGCCCGCGTGCGCTCCGTCATCGACTTTCTGATGGAGAGCGTACCGGCAGCCACTGCGCCACGCAAAAGGCCAGCTCCGGCACAATGAACAGCCAAAGCAGCGGCGCGCCCGTGACGGACAGCGCCCAGGTTGGACGAGGATATGCAAGCCTGTCCTTTACAGTCCCGCAACTTTGAATGACCATTGATTACAAAAAATCAATATTACCAATTTGTAATGATGCACTGCGGCAAGCTATATACAATACGATACAGGGAGTTACATAACAGCAATTCTCGGCGTTTAAATATAGCTATCGTTGGACTCCATGATCAACTATCACATTTGTTATAAATTGTTTGAAATCCGTTCGTTCAGCACGAAAAACGAACGGAATAAATGGCAGGGGCGATGGGAGATTTACAGGGACATCAGCAGGATCGATTCAAGCACCGTGGTGACAGAGTTTGAAACATCGACCGAAGCCGGTCAAAACGCCCTGGCGATTTGCTGCCAGCTGATCGACGAGGGGCGCATACGCAACCCGGCACTGCTGGCCACCGGATACTAGCCACGGCCCCCCTATTTGGCAGCCTTGATTGGTTTGCAGTCGCCGGTATCGAACTCCGACTGAAACTGCAAGACCTGGCCGCCCACCTGCAACGCCTTCATGCGCGGCGCGACCAGCGTGTATTGGCCTGTCATCAGCTTCTCCATCAAGGGTTCGCATTTGCTGACGTTCATATCGAGATGGCCTGCGACTACCCACCTGCCATCGGCGCGTTCCTTGATGAGCGCAGGCTCTGAATAGCTGTCGACGTTAACCAGCAGGATTTCCGGCCTGCCGTCTCCGTCGATATCCACCATCATGGCATCGCAGTAGGAGCCGACGCTTGACAGGCATGACGGAATCGCCCGCGCGTCCTCCGGACTCCACTTCTGTGCCACAAAGCTGGCCGGCAGCTTTGCGGAGGCGGGCCACACCTTGACGTTGGCGGCCACCGATATCTGCACAACCTGGCGCTCATTGTGCCAGCGGTCCGTGTCCTTCAGCGCCTTGGCGGCCAGTTCGCGGATCAATGCCGCCTCCGGCCCCGAGGCCTGTTGCGACAAGCGCGCCAGGGCTGCCTGTCCATAACGCTCCCCCTCGAAACGCAGGTAGTGGAAATCGAATTTCGCGGCCTCGGTGCGGCCCTTCTCCAGCCGCGCCACCTGGTTGTTCACCGACAGGCGTGCCGGATCGGCGATCGGCGTGAACAACGCCAGCAGCAGCGCCAGAAAAACGAAGGCCGACGCCACATTCACGTTGGCGATGGCGCACAGCCAGGTCTCGTAGCGATGCGCCGCCCACGCGTAGCCCAACGCATAGCAACCGGCGAGAACCAGGCAGGCGGCGGCGACCACGCGGTCGGCGGTCCAGCCGTAGTCGTACACCCGCAAACCCAGCGCGTAGACGGCGATGGCCGTCAGCGGCAATATGAGCAGCGCGGCCATGCGCGCGCTCACGCGCACCACCAGCGCCGCCTTGGCGCGGCCGTTCTGGAAGGCCGCATTGATCAGGACAATCAGCGCCGCGTCCGCGGCCAGCAGCAGCGACGTCGCATGCCGCGTGGCCCACAGCACATCCAGTCCCGTGAACGGCAGCGCGCACAGGAAACCGCTGACGATCAGCGCCGCCACCGGCAGTATCCACGACAGCAGCACCAGCAGCAGGCTGCGGATGCCGCGCACGATGGCCGGACGCACGTCCGTGACGTGCATCGCGCACGACCAGGCGAAGCACACCACCGGCACCACGAACCACGACTTCTCCATCGCATGCTTGAGGAAGTTCAGCCTCACCATCGAGAACAGGCCGCTGCCCATCAGCAGCACCAGCCACAGCGTGCCGACAAAGAACACCGAGAACATCAGCTGCACCGTCAGCTTCCAGGCTAGCTCGAAATAGCTATCGTAGCTGGCGAAGAAGCGCCTGTCCGCGGCCCCCGCCATCACCATCACGTGGGCGATGTACATGAACACTCCGCCGAAGACCATCACCGGAGCGGAGTGCGGCGCCAAAACGCTCTTCCCAACCTCGCCGGCGCCGCGCCACAAGCCGGCATCCCGGCTGACCGCGTGCAGCGCCAGCACCAGCAGCACGACGGCGGCGGCCAGCATCCACTGCGCCACCTTCTTCGGCGCCATATGGCCCATAGCCGATATCAGCATCGCCGGCAGCAGCACGCCGGCCATCATCAGGGGCGTCATCACATACGGCAGCCCGCCCGGCCACCATGCGCCCTGGTCGGCCCGGTACAGCCAATACAGCAGCGCGCCCTGCATAAGGCCCGTCGCCAGCCGCAGCGCCATCACGCGCCGGCTGACCTGCGCTTCCAACGTCGTCTCGTCTTGTTCCATGCTTTGTCTCTTTGTGAACCGTGGGCCGCAGTATCTCACATGTTTATTATTTGGCATTGGTGGCGAGCCTCCAAAGCGCCACACTACGACGCCCGCGCGGAGGCGCTATAATGGCTGTCTACGCTGTTCTTTTTTCAACGTTCCGCACCCGGTCCGCCAAGTGAATCCACATCTCGACAAGCTGCAACCCTATCCGTTCGAAAAACTGCGCCAGCTGTTCGCGCAGGTGACCGCCAGTCCACAGCACAAGGCCATCAGCCTGGGCATGGGCGAACCCAAACACCCGACGCCGCGTTTCATCCAGCAGGCGCTGATCGACAATGTGGACGGCCTGGCCACCTACCCGACCACCATCGGTTCGGACGCGCTGCGCGGCGCCATCGCCGGCTGGCTGGAACGCCGCTACGGCATCCCCAAGCTCAATCCGGCCACCCAGGTGCTGCCGGTGAACGGCTCGCGCGAGGCGCTGTTCTCGCTGGCGCAGACCGTGATCGACCCGGCCGCCAAGTCGCTGGTCATCAGCCCGAATCCGTTCTACCAGATCTATGAAGGCGCGGCCTACCTGGCCGGCGCCGAGCCGTACTTCGTCAACTCCGACCCGGCCCGCAACTTCGGCTGCGACTACGACAGCATCCCCGCCTCGGTGTGGGAGCGCGTGTCGCTGCTGTTCCTGTGCTCCCCCGGCAATCCGACCGGCGCCGTGCTGACGCTGACCGACTGGGAGAACCTGTTCGCCCTGTCCGAGCGCTACAACTTCATCATCGCCGCCGACGAGTGCTACTCCGAGATCTACCACGGCGACAAGGCGCCGCTAGGCGCGCTGGAAGCGGCCCACACGCTGGGCCTGTCCACCGTCGAGAAGCCCTACGCGCGGCTGGTGGTGTTCAGCAGCCTGTCGAAGCGCTCCAACGTGCCGGGCATGCGCTCGGGCTTCGTGGCCGGCGATGCCGACGTGCTGAAAAAATTCCTGTTGTACCGCACCTATCACGGCGGAGCCATGAGCCCTTCCGTGCAAGCTGCGTCGATCGCGGCCTGGAACGACGAGACCCACGTCGAACAGAACCGCGAAAAATACCGCGCCAAATTCGCCGCCATCACCCCGCTGCTGCAGGAAGTGCTGCAGGTCGAACTGCCGGACGCCGGCTTCTACCTGTGGGCCGACGTCAGCCGGACCGGCCTGTCGGACACCGAATTCGCCCAGCGCCTGTACGCCGAATATAATGTCACGGTACTGCCGGGCAGCTACCTGGCGCGCGACGCCCACGGCGCCAATCCGGGCCGCAACCGCATCCGCATGGCGCTGGTCGCCGAGACGGAGGAAGGCCTGGAAGCGGCGCAGCGCATCGTCCAATTTTGCAAGTCCCTTAACAAATAAGATCGCACATCATGAGCCAACAACTCCAGCAAATCATCGACCAGGCATGGGAAGACCGCGCCAACATCAATCCAGCCAACGGCACCGCCGAACTGCGTGACGCGGTTTCGCACGTGATCGCGGGCCTGGACGCCGGCACCATCCGCGTGGCCGAAAAAACCACCGGCGACTGGGTGGTGAACCAGTGGGTCAAGAAAGCCGTGCTGCTGTCCTTCCGCCTGGAGAACAACGTGCAGATGCCGTCCGACGGCACCATGCAGTTCTACGACAAGGTACCGACCAAGTTCGCCAACTACACCGCCGAGGATTTCGCCAAGGGCGGCTTCCGCGTGGTGCCGCCGGCTGTTGCGCGCCGTGGCTCCTTCATCGCCAAGAACGTGGTGCTGATGCCTTCCTACGTCAACATCGGCGCCTACGTCGATGAAGGCGCGATGGTCGACACCTGGGCCACCGTCGGTTCGTGCGCGCAGATCGGCAAGAACGTCCACCTGTCCGGCGGCGTCGGCATCGGCGGCGTGCTGGAACCGATGCAGGCCAATCCGACCATCATCGAAGACAACTGCTTCATCGGCGCCCGTTCGGAAATCGTCGAAGGCGTGATCGTCGAAGAGAACTCGGTGATCTCGATGGGCGTGTACATCGGCCAGTCGACCAAGATCTACGACCGCGCCACCGGCGAGGTCACCTACGGCCGCGTGCCTGCGGGCTCGGTGGTCGTCTCGGGCAACCTGCCTTCGGACGACGGCAAGTACTCGCTGTACTGCGCGGTCATCGTCAAGCGCGTGGACGCCAAAACCCGCGCCAAGACCGGCATCAACGAACTGCTGCGCGGTATCTAAGCAGGCGACAAGAACCGGGGACTCCACGCAGTCCCCGTTTTTTTTGATACTGAGGAGAGTGCCATGGCCATGGAACGCCTGTTCCAGCTGATGAAGGAGAAGAACGCGTCGGACATGTTCTTCGCGGTGAATTCGCCGGTGCACATCAAGATCAACGGCAACCTGATCCCCATCAACCAGCAAAAGCTCGAGCCGGACAACATCCATTCGCTGCTGTCGGAGATCGCCTCCCCCGCGCAGATGGAGGAACTGGCGGCGACCAATGAGCTGAACATGGGCGTGTCGGTGCCGAACATGGGCCGCTTCCGCCTGTCCGCGTTCAAGCAGCGCGGCACCATCTCCGCCGTATTCCGCTTCGTGCCCGCCACCATACCGGTGCTGGCCGACCTCCAGCTGCCGCCGGTGCTGGCGGACCTGATCATGGAAAAGCGCGGCCTGCTGCTGCTGGTCGGCTCGACCGGCTCCGGCAAGTCCACCACCATCGCCTCGATGCTGGACCACCGCAACGAACTGCGCTCCGGCCATATCCTGACGCTGGAAGACCCGATCGAGTACCTGTTCAAGAATAAGAAATCCATCGTCAGCCAGCGCGAGATCGGCAGCGACGCCAAGGACTTCCACACCGCGCTGCGCAACTCCATGCGCCAGGCGCCGGACTGCATCCTGATCGGCGAGATCCGCGACAAAGAGACCATGGCCGCCGCGCTGGCGTACGCGCAGTCGGGCCACCTGGTGCTGGCGACCCTGCACGCCAACAACAGCTATAACGCGCTAAATCGTATTATCAGTTTCTACCCGATCGAGAACCGCGCCGCGCTGCTGCAGGACTTGTCGTCGACGGTGAAGGCCATCGTCTCGCAGCGGCTGGTCCGCTCGATCAACGGCGGCACGCGCACGGCGGCGGTGGAGGTGATGGTCAACACCCGCTACATCTCGGACCTGATCGAAAAAGGCGAGATCGGCCAGATCAAGGAGGCGATGGAGAAGAGCATGTCGCCCGGTTCGCAGTCGTTCGAACTGGCCTTGCTCAAGCTGGTGCAGGATGGCTTGATCAGCCAGGACGAGGCGCTGGCCAACGCCGATTCGGCCACCAACCTGCTGTGGCTACTGAACAATGGCCCGGACAGCAAGAACGCCCAGGCCGAGCCGGAACCCAAGTCGCCGCCGGACGAGGCCTCGTTCACCGAGTTCACGCTCAACACCTGAGGCGCCCTACTTCACCTCGCGCGCCAGCTTCAACATCTGATAGCTGATCGCCAATCCCCGCCGCCTGGCTTCCGTTTGATTGATGCGGAAGGCCAGGCCGTTCGGTTCGATCACCAGCCCGATGATGGCGCCGCTGCGGAACGACTCCGCGCTGTCGCCCACCACCAGCACCGGATCGTCCGCCAGCACTTCATGCCAGCGCCGCAGGTCGCCGCGCACACCCGCCCCCAACACCAGCAGCTGGCATTGCGGCACGCGCTGCGGCTCGTTCAGCTGCAGCGTGTGGACCGGCACGCCGCCCGGGGTGGCCTGCATCAGCAGGCGCAGGGCGTCCTGCAAGGGCGCGTCGCCCGCCACGCAGTAGGTGAACTCGCGCAGCGGCGGCGGAGGCCATTGCGTCAGCTGGGCGAAGCGGTAGATGAAGGCCGCCTTCAGTTGCAGCTGGTCCTGCCCCGCGCGCGCGGGCGCCGCCAGCGCGGCCAGCACCGGCAGCAGCAGCCAGGCAAGGCGCAAGGGCCTCATAGGCCGAACTGCCTGGTCACCGAGAAGCGCAGCACCCGCCCCTCCTGCCTGAATTGCGGATCGATGCCGGACGGCGCGTCGTAATAGCGCACATTGGCGATGTTGTACAACGAGACCGCGATATCGGTCCCCTGGCCGGGGCGCCACAGCAGGGTGCTGTTGAGCAGCGCATATCCCGGCAGGGCCACGGGTCCGATGGAGCGGCGGCTCTGGCCCAGCACCTGCCACGACAGCCGCAGGCGGTCGCCTTGCAGCGGTTGGCTGTACAGCAGCTTGGCCAGCGCGCGCGGCGAATTGTCCAGGCGACGGCCCGCCGCATCGGTGGTGCGCTGCAGGGACACCGCCGCCTGCAATTGCTGGCCGCCGGTCCAGCGCCGCTCCAGCCCCAGCTCCGCGCCGACGTTGTGTATGGCGCCGCTGTTTTCGAACACCCCGGACTCCTGGTCGATGCTGATCAGGTCACGCAGGCGCGACGCGTACACCGAGGTCCGGTACTGGAAATTGTGATTCAGCGCGTGCTCCCACGCCAGCTCCAGCGTGCGTATCCGCTCCGGCGACGGCAGCGGCGCCCCCTGCGGCGCGTTGACCTGGAACTCGAACAGGTTGGCCTCGCGGTAGGCGCTGCCGTACATCAGCTTGAGCGACGCGTCGGGCACGCCGCTCCAGATCCAGGCCAGGCGCGGATTGGTGTTGGTGCCGCCCACCATGGTGCTGTCGCGGCGCAGGCCCAGCGTCACGCGGTGGGCATCGTTCAGCCGCCAGGAGTCCTGCACGAACAGGCCGCGCCGCCGATTGCGGCCGAAGAAGGCGGCGTCGGGCTCCTCGCCCACCGGGCCGGCGAGGATAGCCTGCGTGCGATCGTACTGGTATTCGAAGCCCGCCATCAATTCGTGGTCGCGCCAGCGCTGGGTGCTGACGCGCAGGTCCAGGTTGTACCAGCGCCCCAGGCCGAGATTGTCGAATTCGAACGTCGTCGCGTCCGGGCGCACGAAGGGGTACACGCTCAGGTAATCGCTGCGCTTGGACGACACGGCGCCGTACAGGCTCCAGTCGTTCCCCAGGTCCCGCTGGTATTCGGCCGACACGAAGTTGTTGTTGTAGATGTTACGGTTCTGGACCATGTGCACCGGCGCCTCCGGCGGCAGGATGGCCGGGCTGCCAAGCTCGCGATGGCTCAGGCCCGCGCGCAGCGTCCAGCCGCCGTAGCGGGCCATCGTCAGCAGGCGCTGGCCCCGGTCCCAGTTCAGATCCTTGTAGGGCGCCTCGTCCTCCGGCTGCACGGAGAACGGCGCGGCGATGCCGTCCTGCCTGAAGGCGCTCAGCGCCAGCCATGCCTCCCAGCCCTGCTCCGAACGGTGGCCGACGCTGGCGCGCACTTCGCGCTTGCGGTCCGAGTCCACGTTGGCCCGCACCTGCAGGCCACCCAGCTTGTCGGTGCCCTTGGTGATGATGTTGACCACGCCGAAGAAGGCGTTGTTGCCATACAGCGCGGAGCCCGGCCCCGGCGCGTATTCGACGCGGTCGATCAGGTCGACGTCGACGAAGAACTCGGAACCCAGCAGGCCGGCGTCGTAGATGTTTTCGTTGACGCGCATGCCGTCGACCAGGAACAGCAGGCGCGCGTTGAAATCGCCCGGCCGCCCCAGGCCGCGCGCGCCGACGTAGCTGAAGTTGCCGTCCCCGGTCACGTACAGGCCCGGCATGCTGCGCAGGATGTCGGCCATGTCGCGCATGCCGTGGCGGGCGATGTCGGTGTCCGTGACCACGTAGGTGACGGACGGCGCCTGCGATGCGCTCTGCGCGAACCGCGACGAGGTGGATTCCTCGATGTCGCGCGTGACGTCGGTGGGCGTCTGCCGCAGCAGCTCCTCCAGGCTGGCCGGCGCCGGCTGCTGCGCCAGCGCGGCCGGGGCGGCCGATGCGCAGCAGAGCGCCGACAGCAGCATGGCGGCCCTACGCATCCGCACGCCGCGCCCTCCTGAAGGTGTTCTTGCCGGCGCGCTTGGCTTCGTACATCGCCTGGTCCGAGGCGTTGAGCAAGTCGGTGGCGTCGCTGGCGTCCACCGGCGCGAACGCCAGGCCGACGGTGGCGCCGATCGGCATCACTTCGCCGCGTATCGTCAGCGTGACGCGCACCGCGTCGATCAGGCGCTGGGCCAGTTGCTCGGCCGCCGCCTGGTCGGGCAGCGCCGGCAGGATCAGCGCGAATTCGTCGCCGCCCAGGCGGCACAGCACATCGCGCGACCGCACCACGCCGGCCATCCGGCGCGACACTTCGCACAGCACTTCGTCGCCGGCGTCGTGGCCATGCTTGTCGTTGACCGTCTTGAAGTTATCCAGGTCGATGAACATCAGCGCCATCAACTCGCCGTGCTCCACGCTCGCCGACAGGTAGCGCTGCAACTCGCCCTGGAAGAACAGGCGGTTGGGCAGGCCGGTCAGGCTGTCCTTGAGCGCCAGGCGCTGGAACTGCTGGCCGGCCTCCTGTTCCTGCTCCAGCTGAAGGTGCAGGTCGGCCTGCCACACTTCGATCCGTTTCAACATGTCGTTGAAGCGTTCGGTCAGGCGGCCCACCTCGTCGCGGCGATGGACGGTCGCGCGCTTGCCGTAATCGCGTTCGCGGGCGATATGCTCGGCCAGGCGCGACAACTCCACCAACGGCGCCAACGCGCGCCGCTGCACCAGCAGCAGGCCGCGCCACGCCACCAGGATCGCCAGCGCGATCAGCGCCGCCGCCACCGCGCTGATGGTCAGCACCGCCATCCGCA
Source organism: Duganella sp. BJB1802 (assembly GCF_013369445.1). Taxonomy (NCBI): domain Bacteria; kingdom Pseudomonadati; phylum Pseudomonadota; class Betaproteobacteria; order Burkholderiales; family Oxalobacteraceae; genus Duganella; species Duganella sp. BJB1802. The sequence goes on from NZ_JABWEF010000012.1 coordinate 149,322, forward strand.
GGCCGGCCAGGCTTTCGCGCAGCACCAGCACGCCCACCACCTCCTCCTTCAGGCGGATCGGCTCCCACACTTCCAGCTCCTGCATCGTGACCCTGGTCGCATCAGCCAGCCTGTCCAGCGCGGCCGGCGGCGCGACGCGGGGCGCGGCCGCGCCGCCGGCCTGCCACTGCGCGAACACCGCGCCGGCCGGCGTTTGCACCTGCACCAGCAGCAGGTCGCTGCGGCGGGAAAAGGCTTCGAGTTCGGTCTGCGCGGCGGGACGGTCGGCAAACACCATCATCGGCGAGACGCTGTTGGCCAGCAGTTGCGCGCTCAGTTGCGCCGCATGCACCTGGCGGCCGCGCGCGACGTACCAGGTGGCCGTCGCCAGCAGCACAAAGGTCAGCAGCATGGTCACGCTGAGCAGCTGCAAATTGAGCCGGGTCAGGCGTCGCACCAGCGAATCGGACGGTGGCGCCGGCAGGACTTCGGATTCGGTCATGGGTGCGCGGGGATGCCCAAAATGATATTTCCGTGAAGAATGATATTTATGGAATTGTAATCGTAAAGGACGCGGGAGTGGGGCCGAAGCAGAGGGGGGCGTGGCGGCGCAGCCACCAAAAAAAACCGGCCGCATGAACATCATGCGGCCGGCCTTTGCGCGGCAAGCGTTGTGGGGGTCGCCGTCAGGCGGCGCCCCCGGCTTTCCGGCGGCGGCGCTGCAGGCCGGCCAGCACGCCCACGCCCGCCAGCAGCATCGTGACGCTGCCCGGCTCCGGCACCGCCGAAACATAGCTGAAGTCGTCCACGCCGATGATGTTGGAGTTATCGCCGCTGGGGCCGCCATTCGGCACAAAGTAGCGGAACGCGACACGCCCGTCGATCGGGGCGCTCAGGCCGCTCAGGGTCACCGTGTATTTGGTCCAGTCTTCCGGATAGCCACCGACGCCGACCGTTGGATTGACGGAAAGCAGCATGGTGGTGAAGCTGCCCACGCTGGTGGTGGAACTGCCGACGCCGGTGCCGCTGCCCGTGCTCATGCGGAATTCCAAGCGGTCGGGGTACTCCGAGTTCGGCGTGGTGGTGGTGTAGAAGCTGAATGTGTCGCCGTTGCGCAGACCGGTGATCAGCGGCGAGATCAGCCAGTTGTTGATGGTGCCGACACCACTGCCGACGGAGGTGTAGTTGACCACGGCCATGCCGTCGCCGGCATGAGGCGACACCACGACATCACCGAACTCATCAAGGATGCCCTCCCCCACCGACCACGGATTGCCGGTGGCATTGCGCGTGCTCAGATTTTGGGTGACCCAGCCGGCGGGCAACACGCCGGGTGTGTCGAAACCCTCGACAAACGATGCGTGGGACGAAGTGCTGATGCACAGGAAAGCTGCACTGATCGCAGCCTTGGAAGCGATAGCGGATAGTTTCATAGGTTTGGAAGTTGAAAGAGTCGTCATTTAATTCCAGGAGGAATCCAGCACCTGGGCCAGCTGGCCATGCAGGCCAGTAATACAATCCACAACGTTTCCAATGTAACACTTAAGATTGTATTAAATGACAGGAATGTGACAAAAATTTTAACTTCTTTCAAAAAGTGACCTTTCAACAACGGTCGCGCCGTCGAGCCGGCCATCCGCCTGGCGGTCGCGCCCGTGGTATTCTATTGCTCCTCCGCGCAAAGCACTTCTTCTTCATCCTATGAAAATTACCCTCTACGGCATCCCGAACTGCGATACCGTCAAAAAGGCCCGCGTCTGGCTGGCCGGCCGGCAGCAGGACTTCGTCTTCCACGATTTTAAAAAACAGGGCCTGAGCCGCGAGATCGTCGCCGGCTGGCTCCAGCACCTGCCGCGCGATGTGCTGATCAACAAAAAAGGCACGACCTGGCGCGGCCTGCCGGACGAGCGCAAGGCCGCCATCGTCGACGACGACAGCGCCATCGCGCTGATGCTCGAATTCCCCTCTGTAATCAAGCGCCCGGTGCTGGACAAGGACGGCGACTTCGCCGTCTCCTTCTCCGACGCCCAGTACAAACAAATTTTCGACCTCTGAACATGACTCCATCCAAGACCCTGGCGCTGACCGAAAAGCTGATCGCCCTCTCCTCTGTCACCCCCGACGACAAGGGCTGCCAGCAGCACCTGATCGACCTGCTGTCGCCGCTGGGCTTCGCCTGCGAGGTGATCGAATCGAACGGCGTGACCAATCTGTGGGCGCGCCGCGGCACCACCTCGCCGGTGCTGGTGTTCGCCGGCCACACCGACGTGGTGCCCACCGGCCCGGTCGAGCAATGGCGCTCGGAGCCCTTCAACCCGACCCACCGCGACGGCAAGTTGTATGGCCGTGGCGCGGCCGACATGAAGACCTCGATCGCCGCCTTCGTGGTGGCCTGCGAGGAGTTCGTCGCCGCCCACGCCGACCACAAAGGCTCGATCGCCTTCCTGATCACCAGCGACGAGGAAGGCCCGGCCATCGACGGCACCGTGGTGGTCTGCAATCTCCTCAAGGAGCGCGGCGAGACGCTGGACTACTGCATCGTCGGCGAGCCGACCTCCGACGAGACCCTGGGCGACATGATCAAGAACGGCCGCCGTGGCTCGCTGTCGGGCAAGCTGACAATCAAGGGCGTGCAGGGTCACATCGCCTACCCGCAGCTGGCGCGCAACCCGATCCACCTGGCCGCGCCCGCGCTGGCCGAGCTGGTGGCCGAACGCTGGGACGAGGGCAACGAGTACTACCTGCCGACCTCCTGGCAGATGTCCAACATTAACGCCGGCACGGGCGCCAACAACGTCATCCCCGGCGAGATGGTCATTGACTTCAACTTCCGCTTCTCCACCGCCAGCACCCACGAGGAACTCAAGCGCCGCGTGCACGCCATCCTGGACAAGCACAATCTGCACTACGACCTGAAATGGGCGCTGAGCGGCCTGCCGTTCCTGACGCCGCGCGGCGTGTTGAGCGATGCGCTGTCGGCCGCGATCAAGTCGGAAACCGGCGTCGACACCGAACTGTCGACCACCGGCGGCACCTCGGACGGACGCTTTATCGCTCAGATCTGCCCTCAGGTGATAGAATTCGGGCCTCCCAACGCAAGTATCCACAAGATCGACGAGCATATCGAGCTGCGTTTTGTCGATCCGCTGAAGAATATCTATCGCCGTACGCTGGAAAACCTGCTGGCCTGATGCCTGGCTGGCGGCGCGGCGTGCGCAAACCGATTACTGTTTTACCGAGATAGCCATGAACACGACTCCTTTCACCACGCCGCGCGACCTGTTGCGCTACGCCGTCACCCGCTTCAACACCGCCAAGCTGTTCTTCGGCCATGGCAGCGTCGAGGCCTTCGACGAAGCGGCCTACCTGATCCTGCACACGCTCAAGCTGCCGCTGGACCGCCTGGACCCGTTCCTGGACGCCAGGCTGCTGCCGGAGGAGATCGACGCGGTCATGGCCGTCATCGACCGCCGCACCAACGAGCGCGTGCCGGCCGCCTACATCACCAACGAGGCGTGGCTGGGCACCTACAACTTCTACGTGGACGAGCGCACCATCGTGCCGCGCTCCTTCATCGCGGAACTGATCCCGCAATACTTCGCGCCGTGGGTCAACGAGCCTGAGAACGTGGCCAATGTGCTGGAGCTGTGCACGGGCTCCGGCTGCCTGGCCATCATGCTGGCCGACGCCTTCCCGGACGCGCATGTGGACGCGGTCGACATCTCGGCCGACGCGCTGGAAGTGGCGAAGAAAAACGTCGCCACCTACAAGCTGGAAGACCGCCTGACGCTGATCCAGTCCGACCTGTACGCCAATGTGCCGGACAAGAAGTATGACCTGATCATCACCAACCCGCCGTATGTGAACTCGTCGTCGATGAGCAAGCTGCCGATGGAGTACCGCGCCGAGCCTGAACTGGCGCTCGACGGCGGCAAGGACGGCATGGACCTGGTGCGCAAGATCGTCGCCGGTGCAGCAGAGCGACTGACCGACGACGGCATCCTGATCGTCGAAATCGGCAACGAGCGCGAGTTCGCCGAAGCGGCCTTCGGTGAACTGGGCCTGACCTGGCTCACCACCAGCAACGGCGACGACATGGTCTTCCTGCTGACGGCAGACCAGCTGAAGTTGTAATCCCTCTTTAAGAAGAACAAGAACCAATGATTCGCTTTATTCAAGTAAGCCTGATGCGCGGTATTAAGCCGCTGCTGGAACAGGTCGATGTCACCCTCAACCCCGGCGACAAGATTGGCCTGATCGGCGCCAACGGCGCCGGCAAATCCAGCCTGTTCGCGATGATGCGCGGCGAGCTGCACCCGGACCAGGGCGAGATCGACTTCCCGGCCAAATGGCGCGTCGCTTACGTGGCGCAGGAAACCCCGCCGCTGGAACGCGCGGCGCTCGATTACGCCATCGATGGCGACGTCACCCTGCGCAAGCTGGAGGCGGAACTGGCGCGCCTGGAATCGGAGCCTGAATCGTCCGAGAACGGCATCGCCATCGGCGAGATCTACAGCGCGCTGGCCGACGCCGACGCCTACACCGTGCAGTCGCGCGGCGAACAGCTGCTGCTGGGCCTTGGCTTCTCGATCGACCAGATGCAGCAGCCGGTGGCCAGCTTCTCCGGCGGCTGGCGCATGCGCCTGAACCTGGCGCAGGCGCTGATGTGCCCTTCCGACCTGCTGCTGCTCGATGAACCGACCAACCACCTGGACCTGGACGCGATCATCTGGCTGGAGGACTGGCTCAAACGCTACACCGGCACCCTGCTGATCATCTCCCACGACCGCGACTTCCTCGATGAAGTGGTCAACGTGGTGGTGCACATCGACGAGCGCAAACTGAAGCGCTACTCGGGCAACTACTCGTCCTTCGAACGCCAGCGCGCGGCGCAGATGATCCTGGCCGCCGGCGCGCTGGAAAAGCAGCAGCGCAAGCGCGCCCACCTGGAGTCGTTCGTCAACCGCTTCAAGGCGCAGGCCTCCAAGGCCCGCCAGGCGCAGAGCCGCATGAAGGCGCTGGCCAAGATGGAGGAGCTGGCGCCGCTGCGCGCCGCCGCCGAATTCTCGTTCGAGTTCCGCGAGCCGCTCAGCGCCCCGAATCCGCTGCTGGTGATGGAGGACGTCGACGCGGGCTACAAGATCGAGAACGAGGCAACCGGCGAGATCACCCACAAGACCATCGTCAACAACATCAAGTTCTCGCTGCAGATCGGCCAGCGTATCGGCCTGCTGGGCGTGAACGGCGCCGGCAAGTCGACGCTGATCAAGACCATCGCCGGCGAGCTGTCGCCGCTGACCGGCGACGCCACCATGGGCAAGGGCCTGAACATCGGCTACTTCGCCCAGCACCAGGTGGAGATGCTGCGCCACGACGAATCGCCGCTGTGGCACCTGGCGAAGATCGCGCCGACCGTGCGCGAACAGGAGCTGCGCAACTTCCTGGGCGGCTTCAACTTCCCCGGCACCATGGTCACCAGCTCGATCGCTCCGTTCTCCGGCGGCGAGAAGGCCCGCCTGGCGCTGGCGCTGATCGTCTGGCAGCGCCCCAACCTGCTGCTGCTCGATGAACCGACCAACCACCTGGACCTGGAAACCCGCGAGGCGCTGACCGAAGCGCTGGCGCAGTTCGAAGGCACGCTGGTCGTGGTCTCGCACGATCGCCACCTGCTGCGCGCCACCACCGACCAGTTCATCATCGTCGCCGACGGCAAGCTGCAACCGTTCGACGGCGACCTGGATGACTACAAGGACTGGCTGTTGCAAACCAAGATGGGCAAGGGCACCGACGTGCTGCCCGCCGCCGGCAACGCCAACAAGACCGAGTTCCCGGTGGCCTCGCCGGTCGCGCCGCCGTCGGCCGCGCCGGTGGTCAACACCAAGGAACAGAAGCGCAAGGAGGCGGAAGACCGCCAGCGCCTGGCCACGCTGCGCAAACCGCTGGAGCAGAAGATCAAGCGCCTGGACGAGCAGATCGCCAAGCGCAGCGCGCAGAAAGCCGATGTGGATGCCGCCCTGGGCGAGTCGTCGATCTACGACGCCGCCAACAAGGCCAAGCTGAAACAGCTGCTGGCCGATCAATCCTTCTTCACCAAGGACCTCGGCCAGCTGGAAGCTGAATGGCTGGAACTGCAGGAACAGCTGGAAGCGCTGGCCTAAAAAGCCTACGCGGCCTGGCGGGCGCCCATTGGTACCTTCTGGATCGACATCAGCTTATCGATGTCGACCACGATCAGGCGGCGCCCGTCGGCCTCCCCGATGCCGACCAGGTACTCCACCGCGCTGGCGCCGGGGATGGGCTGGATCTGCCCCAGCGTCAGCTGGACGATATCGGTCACCCCGTCCACCACCATCCCCATCACGCAGGTCGAGAGCTTGAGGATGATCACGTCCGTCAGCGGATCGTGCTCCTGCGGGCGCGGGCCGAAGGCGACGCGCATGTCGACGATCGGCATGATCACGCCGCGCGACACCGCCACCCCGGCCACGATTTCCCCCTCCGATGAAAAGCGCTCCAGCGCCTTCAAGGGCCGCAGCTCCTGGACCTTGCTGAAGTCCAGCGCGTAGTCCAGTCCACCCAGCCGGAAAACCAGATACTGGCCCGGCGCGACGGCGGTATCGGCGCTGGTGGACTGCATTGTCAATGAAGGCATGATGATCCTTTCGTCCGGGACGTGCGGTTACAGGCATGTGCCATCCTACCTTCGGCCCCCGCCGTAGTCGTTGAGCGGCGTCAATATTCGCCGGGTCTGCGGTTGTTCGTTTGCTACAATGAACCCATGACGACAGAACTCCCCCTCAGCGGCATCCGCGTGCTGGACCTCACCCGCCTGCTGCCCGGCCCCGTGGCCACCATGCACCTGGCGGACATGGGCGCGGAAGTGATCAAGATCGAAGACCCCGGTCCCGGCGACTACGCGCGCGCCATGGGACCGGTGCGCAACGAGGTGTCGCAGTTCTTCGTCGCCGTCAACCGCGGCAAGCGGATGATGCGGCTGGACCTGAAGGACGCCGCCCACCGCGAGCAGCTGCTGGCGATGGTGGAGACGGCCGACGTGCTGGTCGAAAGCTTCCGCCCCGGCGTGATGGACAAGCTGGGACTGGGCTGGCAGGTGCTCCGCCAGCGCAATCCCAAGCTGGTGATGTGCGCGATCTCCGGCTACGGCCAGCACGGCCCCTTTGCGCAGCTGGCGGGACACGACATCAACTACATCGGCTACGCCGGCATGCTGGAGCAGAACGCCGGCGCCGACGGCGTGCCCGCCCTGCCCAACCTGCAGGTGGGCGACCTGCTGGGCGGCGCGCAATCGGCGCTGCAGGGCATCCTGGCGGCGCTGGTGGCGGTCAAGATGGGCGGCGCCGGGCGCTTCGTCGATGTCTCGATGACGGCCGCCGTCATGGCCCACAACATCATGCCGCTGGTGGCGGTCAACAACGGCGCGCCCGCCGCGCCGGGGCGCGATCTGCTGACCGGCGGCGTCCCCTGCTACAACGTCTACCGCACCGCCGACGGCCGCCACATGGCGGTCGGCGCGCTGGAGCTCAAGTTCTGGCAGGCCTGCTGCGACGTGCTGCAACGGCCGGACCTGAAGCCGCGCCACTGGCAGCTGGGCCAAGAGGTCGGCGGCGCGGATGCGATGGCGCTCAAGGCCGAACTGGATGCGCTGTTCGCCGCCCGCACGCTGGCGCAATGGACCGAGGCCTTCGCCGCCGCCGACTGCTGCGTCTCGCCGGTGCTGCGCACCGAGGAGGCCTTGCGGCATCCGCTGTTCCGCGACCTGGTCGGCCGCCGCACGCATCCCACCGAGGGCGAATCGTGGTCGGTGGCGCAGCCGGTGAGGTTCGCGCCGTGATCGATCCGAATGAAGTGGAGTTCACCGCCATCCGCGCCCAGGGGCCGGGCGGGCAGAATGTGAACAAGGTGTCGAGCGCGGTGCACCTGCGCTTCGACATCGCCAACTCGTCGCTGCCGGAGCACATCAAGGAGCGCCTGCTGGCCATGCGCGACCAGCGCATCACCAAGGACGGCGTGATCGTGCTGAAGGCGCAGCAGTCGCGCAGCCAGGAGGCCAACAAGGAGGAGGCCTTGCGCCGCCTGCAGGAGCTGGTCGACAGCGTGGCCGTGCTGCCCGCCGTGCGCCGCCCCACCCGGCCCACCCGCAGCTCGCAGCGCAAGCGGCTCGACGGAAAAACCAGGGACGGCGAGCGCAAACAGCTGCGCGGCAAAGTCAGCCTGTAGAAGTCAGCCCGCGGGCCAGTCGGTCTCCGGTGCCCAGGCGATCGGCCCGGCGCTGCCGGCGTAGATGGTGCCCATGCCGGCGGCCGTGGTGCGCACCTTGGCCTTGACCTCCTTGGCCGGCCGGTCGTACGCCGGCGGGCCGTCCGGCACGAAGGTCATGGTCCGCAGCAGCACGTCGCCGGTCAGCTTCTCGACCATGCAGCGCGAGCCGCTCATCACGGCGCGCTTCTGCCGCTGCACCTGGTTCACCTCTTCCTGCGCCTGTTCCTGCTGCACCTGCGCCGCCTTCATCGCCAGCGAAATCTTGGCCACCGCCCGCAGCGACGGCCCCACCGATTCCGCCATCTTGTGGAACAGCGGCTCCTGCTCGGCCGTCAGCACCAGCTCGCGCTTGCGCAGGCGGGTCGCCAGCGTCAGGTAGTTGCGCACCTCGGCCTGGCCGGTGATGGCGTCGATCTCCGCCTTGCGCAGGCTGGCCTCGTGCGCCGCGTGCTGCACCCGTGGCTGCAGCTCGGCGATCTTCTTGTCGAACTTGGAGATGTCCGGCACCAGCGTGTAGAGCAGCATCTCGTTCTGCTTGCGCGGCCCGGCGTTGGCGATCTCGATCCTGCGCGCCGCGATGGCGCAGCCCTCGGCCACCTTGATCACCACTTCGTCCGCCATGATCTCGCAGTTGCTCGCCTCGCCGATCACCACCCGCGTGCCGGAGATGATGCAGCTCTCCGCGCGCGCCAGCGTCACCTCGCCGCGCTTCGTCTGCAGCACCGCGCCGGAGGCGACGCCCTGCACCCGTATGCCGCCGTCGGCGTTGGTGACGGTGCCGCCCATCAGGTTGCGGCTCAGGACAACGTCGCCGCCGCGCGATGTGATGATGCCGAACACGTCGCCGTGGATGGTGATGTTGCCGCCTTCGACCGAGCGCTGCTCCTGCACGTCGCCGAATTCCTCGTACTCGCCGGTCAGCTGCAGGTTGCCGGTGGTGCGCGCGCTGACGCCCTCGCGGCTGATGATCTTCGGCCCGATCGACAGGCGCTTGCTGGACGGGTCCACGCTGAGGAAGCCCTGCACCGCCGACACCAGGAACTCGCCGCCGCGCAGGTTCTCGATCACCGTGCCCTCGCCGGCCACGCTGCTCAATTCGATATCGCGCGGCACCGGCGGCTCCAGCACGATGCCAGACAATTCGTAGCCCCGCACGCCCGGCGTGCGCGGCACCTTGCGCAGCAGCTTGACGTTGGGCTGGACCTGCGGGAAGCGGTTCTGGAAGGCCTGCAGATCGAGCTTGCCGTCCGACTTCTCGCGCGGCGCGTTGCTGCGGTGGAGGTCGCGCGAGACTTCCTCGATGCTGGCGTCGCGGCCCGGCGTGGGGTTGAGCCGGCGCGCGACGATGATGCGCGCCACCCGGCCGCTGGCGATGACCTCGCGCACGGCTGGCGCGTCGATGCCGAAGCGGATGCCCTTGACCCACATGTCGGAGACGAATTCGTCGAAGTTGAGCCGCGCCGGTTGCGCCGGCATGTCCGGGATCTCGAAGAACACCGGCTCGAAATAGTATTCGGCCTCGCCGTTGATGATCTTGACGGACTTGTACAGCGCCCGGCGCGGCGGATGGAACGGCTCGATGCTGTCGGCGATGCGTATCAGCGGCTTGTTGGTCACGTTGGCCGGCAGCTCCGGCCCGCAGTTGTAGAGCAGCTTGACGAACAGCGCGTAGTCGAGGTTGGCGAGGTAGGCGCTGCCGAGGAACACCTGGCTGACCGCCGCCAGGCAGGACACGGTCGTGGCGTCGCCGGCCAAATAGACGCCGTCGGCGCGCTTGACGATCGCTGCCGGCAGCTCGCTCTCCGCGTTTAAATCCAGCGCCGTTGCGTCATCGGACACGGTAATCCCCAGGAAGATGTTCGTCGAAACGCCGCCTGTCCGGACGGCGCTTCTTCACTTTTTAATGTTGAATCCAGCTTAGCATGAACCACGCGCATTGTGCACACGCCATGGCTAGGCGTCCACCGGGCGGTGCCGCGCATTGAGGTGCCAGTCCAGCGAACCGGCGCTGTCGCAGAACAGCACCTCGCCGCTGGGCGAACCGCGCAGGCGTTGCTTGATATCCTTGGCCGGCAGATGCGTCAGCGCGGCGACATCGGCCTGGAACGGCATGGTACGCACCATGGTCTCGCCGCTGACCATGCGCAGGCCGCAGCGCGCGATGCCGGCCGCCTCCACCTTCTGCTCGATCACGCGGGCCAGTTTGTCCTGCAACAGCTTCTGCTGCGTCTGACCGGCCTGCAGGTCGGTGCGCAGCTTGGCGATGGCTTGCAATTCGGTCGCCACCGCGGCGGCGATCTTGCGCAGCAGCAGACCCTGCTCGGCGTTGAGCTGCAGCTCCTGGGCGCGCAGCTTGGCCGCCAGCGCCAGGTAGCGCCGCACGTCCGGCATCGCCGCGATGCGCTCGGCCTCCTGCTGCGCCGCCACGTTGGCCGCCTCGAACCCGGCCACCCGCTGTTCCAGGTCGGCGATCTCCTGGTCGAACTGGCTCACGTCCTTGACCAGCACATACACCACCATCTCGGTGCGGCGGCGCGGCCCGGCGCTGTCGATTTCCACGTTGCGGCCCGCCACCGCGCAGCCCTCGGCCACCTCGATGCGGATCTCGTCGGCGATGATCTCGCAGTTGGAGGCCTCGCCCAAGGTCACGATGGTGCCGGAGATGACGCAGTTCTCGGCCCGGCCGACATGCACCGTGCCTTTGGCGGTATGGATCACCGAGCCGGAGGCGACGCCGGTCACGGTGATGTTCCCGGCCGCGTTGGCAATGCTGCCGCTGACCAGGTTCTGGTCCAGCACCACGGTGCCGCCGCGCGAATGGATGTTGCCGTAGACGTTGCCGTGCACCGTGATGTCGCCGCCGGTGACGTCGCGCTGCTCCTGCACGTCGCCGAACTCCTCGTAGGCGCCGGCCAGCTGCAGGTTGCCGGTGGTGCGCCCGCTGACGCCGTCCGTGCTGACGATTTTATCGGTGATGGAGATGCGGTTGGACTTGGCGTCCACGTTGAGGAAGCCTTCGCGCGTCGACACCAGGTACTCGCCGTCCTCCATCTCCCGGGCCTCGGTGCCGTCGCCGGCGAAGAAGCGCAGCGTCAGGTCCTTGGGCGCGGCGGCCGGCGTCATGCGGCCGCCCAGGTCGAAGCCGGGATGGCCCGGCACCGGCGGCAGCTTCTTGAGCAGCCGCACGTTGGCCTTGATCTGCGGGAAGCGGTTCTGGAAGCTGCCCAGGTCGACGCGGCCGTCGGCCCGAGTCTTGGGCGCGTCGCTGCGGTGCAGGTCGGACGACACCTCAACCACGGTCGCGTCCTGGCCCGGCTCGGGCTCCAGCTCGGTGGCCACGGTGATGCGGTCGGCCTTGGTGGAGGCGATCGCCGCCGCCACGGCCGCCACCTCGATGCCGAACAGGATGCCCTTGTTCCACATCTCGGCCACGAACTCGTCGACGTCCAGGCGGGTCGGGCGCTCCGGGATCACGGTGCCGTCGGGCAGCGTCATCTCGTCCAGGTACAGGGTCTCGAAATAGTATTCGGCGTAGCCGCGCCCCAGCTTGGGGTTCTTGTACAGCGCGATGCGCTCGGGCGCCAGCACGCGCAGCTCGTCGGCGATCCGCGCCCAGCCCGGCTTGCCCGGCGTGCCCACCTCGGGGCCGATGCCGTACAGCGCCTTGTTCAGCACGGGGTAGTTCAGGCCGGCGAAATAGCAGTGGGAATGGAAGACTTCGTTGATGGCGGCGGTCAGCGTCAGCGGCGACAGCGACAGGTCGATATAAATGCCGTCCGGCCGCTTGGCCAACCCGACGGGCAAGCCGGCCCCCGGAGCGTGCAGCTCCTCGCCTGGCGCGACAGGGGCAACCTCTTGAACCACCATCTTCCTCCCAACGGCACGCGGCCGGAAGGCATTGCGTGTAATTAACGAATCTTACACTCAGATCAAGGAAAAGAAAGTGATTTCAGTGGCAAGCGGACTATAACTGTGAACTTATTGCTACAGATCAATGTTAGTTCATTAACATCCGAATCAGTGGCGCGGCGGATTGGCGTAGATGTCCTGTCCGACCTCGTTGATCTGGCGGCGCAGGTCGCGCCGTTCGTCCGGCGTGAGGCGGCCGGCGCGGCGGCTCATTTCCGCGTTGCGGCCGGCATCCTGCATGGCGCGGCGCTGCTCCTCTGCGCGCGCCTCGTAGCTGCGCGGATCGATCTGGCGGGGTTCGGCCTGCTGGCGCACTTCCTGGCGCACCTGCTGGGCTTCGCGGGCCGGCAGGCCGCGCGGATCCTCGCGCCGTGGACCGTCGCGCTCGCCGGAACCGTCGTGCGCCATGGCGGCCGCGCCGCTCAGCAGCAGAACACCCAGGAGGGATCGAACGCAAAAAGTTGCGCTTGCTGCCGCGTAGTTTTTTTTGTGATCGATGCCCATTGGCGTTCCTAAAAAGCTGAATCCATGCCCAGAGTGTATGATGCTTTACCTGAGGGGGTAAGACGAATTGGGTAAAGTTTGTAACACTTTGTAATGGGTTGTCACAGACGTTTTCGCAATGCGATTATGACGTTACCATAGCAACATGAATATGACAAATTTGGCAGGCCCCATGACTAGCACAACGACTGAATCCGGCAACACCTCCGCCAACCAGCATGGCCACCAGGCCAAGATCATGGTGGTGGACGACGACGTGCGTCTGCGCGACCTGCTGCGGCGCTACCTGACCGAGCAGGGCTTCAACGTCTTCACCGCCGAGAGCGCGACCGCCATGAACAAGCTGTGGCTGCGCGAGCGCTACGACCTGCTGGTGCTGGACCTGATGCTGCCCGGCGAGGACGGCCTGTCGATCTGCCGCCGCCTGCGCGGCGCCGGCGACCAGACGCCGATCATCATGCTCACCGCGAAAGGCGAGGACGTCGACCGCATCGTCGGCCTGGAAATGGGCGCCGACGACTACCTGCCCAAGCCCTTCAACCCGCGCGAGCTGGTGGCCCGCATCGGCGCCGTGCTGCGCCGCCGCGGCCCGGACGAGATCCCCGGCGCGCCGTCGGAAACCCCGCAATCGTTCGAGTTCGGCCAGTTCATCCTGGACCTGGGCACCCGCACGCTGAAGAAAAACGGCGATACCGTGCCGCTGACCACCGGCGAATTTTCGGTACTGAAAGTATTCGCTCGCCACGCGCGCCAGCCGCTGTCGCGCGAGAAGCTGATGGAGCTGGCGCGCGGCCGCGAATACGAGGTGTTCGACCGCAGCCTGGACGTGCAGATCTCGCGCCTGCGCAAGCTGATCGAGCCCGATCCATCGAGCCCGCTGTACATCCAGACCGTCTGGGGCCTGGGCTATGTGTTCATACCGGAGGGGCAGCCGCGCTAAGGCGCGGACGCGCGCATGAAGTTGAAGTTTCCGTTCGCATTCCGCATCGCCAGCCTCAAGAGCGGCCTGTTCTGGCGCACCTTCTTCCTGCTGGGCGCGCTCACCACGACCAGCATGACGGCCTGGGTCGGCATGATCAGCGTGGTGCAGCACGAGCCGCAGGTGCAGCAGATTTCGTCGCAGGTGATCTCGGTGGTCACCATCACCCACGCCGCCCTGACCCACTCAGCGCCCGAGCTGCGGCGCGAGCTGCTGTTCGACCTGGTGTCCAACGAGGGCATCCGCGTGTTCACGCTGGAGGACGACGACAAGGTCGATCCGCCGCCCGACAACGCCCTCATGCCCGACATCCAGAAACTGGTCAAGGCCAAGCTGGGCGAGGACACCCGCTTCTCGGCGCGCGTGAACGGCGTGGCCGGCTTCTGGGTCAGCTTCAAGATCGACGACGACGCCTACTGGCTGATGCTCGAGCGCGAACGCATCCGCGGCCTGACCGGCATCCAGTGGCTGGGCTGGGCCAGCGTGGTGTCGGTGGTGTCGCTGCTGGGCGCGGCCTTCATCTCCAGCCTGATCAACCTGCCGCTGCGCCGCCTGACGCAGGCCACCCGCGCCTTCGCCCAGGGCAAGCGCCCGGACCCACTGCCGGAAAAGGGGCCGATGGAGATCATGGTGGCCAACCGCAGCTTCAACCAGATGGTCGACCAGCTGCAGCAGGTGGAGTCCGACCGCGCCGTGATCCTGGCCGGCATCTCGCACGACCTGCGCACGCCGCTGGCGCGCATGCAGCTGGAGGTGGAGATGGCCAACCTGTCGAACGAGGCGCGCGAGGGCATCCAGTCCGACATCGCGCAGATGGACGACATCATCGGCCAGTTCCTCGACTACGCCAAGCCGACCGAGGTGTCGAGCTTCATCAACGTCGACGTCAGCGAACTGCTGAGCGAGACCGCGCACGAGGCCGAGCGCCTGCCGGACGTACGCATCCACACCGACATCGCGCCCAACGCGCACGTGATGGGCAACGCCACCGACATCAAGCGCGTCATCAACAACCTGATCGAGAACGCCCGCCGCTACGGCAAGACGCCCGGCGGCGAGCTGACCGAGATCGACATCAAGTGCAGCATCAAGGGCATGCACACCTCGCGCCGCGTGCTGATCGAGGTGCAGGACCACGGCAGCGGCGTGCCGCCCGAACAGATCGAGCAACTGCTCAAGCCCTTCACCCGGCTCGACGCCGCGCGCGGCCAGGCCAACGGCGCCGGCCTGGGCCTGGCCATCGTCGACCGCGTGATGCAGCGCCACGGCGCCGAACTGCAGGTGCGCAACCGCGAAGGCGGCGGCCTGCAGATCCAGATCGTGATGAAGGCGGCTTGATGCGGGCGCTGTCGATTGCATTGCTGCTGATGGCGGCAGGCCAGGCCACGGCCGCCAAGCCGCGCGTTGCGCCGCCGCCCGCGCCGCCGCGCATCGAACAGCGCCAACCCACCGGCGAGGAGCGCGCCAGCTTCGACGACTACTACCGCCAAAAGATGCTGGCCGAATCCAAGGGCGCGCCCGTGGTGCAGCCGCTGTTCGCGCCCGAGTTCGACATCGAGCGCCAGCACGGCAAGCCGTGGCAGGTGATCGCCCGCGTCGATTCGGCGCCGCGCCATTCGGCGGTCGACCTGTGCCGGCAGATACGCTCCAGTTTCATCTACGACGCCAGGGCGCCCAGGGATGCGCGCTGGAGCGAATCGGCGCAGCCGCCCAGCTGGCATGTGTGGCTGGCGCAGCCCAAAACCGTCTGCACCGCCGCCCCGCACACGGTGCTGATGGACCAGGCGCTGCCGCCGGAGGACGTGGTGGCGCTGCTGCGCCAGTATCCCGAACTGCTAAGCCGCGCGCGCCTGCTCCTGGCCGGCAACTCGCGCTGCATCCGCCAGCGCGCCCTGCCCTTCACGCTGCGCGCGATCGAACCGGCGCCGCCGGCGGCCGGCGCGCCCGTGATGTTCAACCTGGTGTTTGAGAGCGACCGCGACACCACCGCCCGCGTCGCCGTGCGCAAGCACCGGGGCGAGTACGCGGCCTGGAACGTCAACTGCGACTAGCGCTACTGCCGCTGCCGCGGTTGATCGGGTGGTCGGCCGGCTCCAGCAGGCGGGTCAGCAACAGCTCGGTGGAGCCGTAGCCGTACAGCGAATCGGCCTCCAGCCCCTCGGTATCGTAGGGGACGGATTCCTCGCGCTCCGAACGGCTCGGGTCCGCGTCCGAATACGTGACGCGCCAGGCGCGCTTGAGCGAATCGGCGCGGCGCAAAAACTGCGGCATCGGCCACAGCGCCGGGTTCCAGTCGGCCACCTCGCCCAGCACGCGCCAGTGGCCGCTGGCCAGCGCCATGTCGCCCACCCGCAGCACCTTGACCGCGTCCTGCGGCTGCAAGGTGTTGAGCTCCTCCTGCGACGGCAGGCGCGTGAGCTTGGGGCCGAACAGATACGCCAGCATGATCTTGCTGCCCGGCGACAGGCGCGCCACCAGCCCCCAGCCGTAGCCACCGTCCAGCAACGGAATCGCAAACCAGCTCCCCTCTTGATACGACTGCCTCATCCCTACCCTTTCGCTTGCACGATGCAGCACGGTGTCGCCAAAATGCACGGACATCATGGCGCCTCCGTAAAAGCTGTGACTGCTTCGTTGGCGCCCTGCGGCGCAAACCGCCAGTGTAAAGGCGCGGCGCGGAACACGGCGCACGGCACCGCGTCCCGCGCCTGTGCTACACTACCGCCTCGCTAGGGGTCCTGGAGCTTTGCTGCCGGGTGAGAGATACCCTTCGTACCTGATCTGGATAATGCCAGCGAAGGAAAGCGCAAAGCAGTTTCCCCTCCTTTGATGGCTCTCCCCGCGGCTCCCAGCCGAGAACAAGAGAGAGCACACCATGTACAAACCAAGTTTCGCAGTGTCGGCCATCGCGCTGGCGCTGCTCCAGGCCTTCCCGGCCGCCGCCGCCGACACCTCCGCCGACGAACAGGCCCTGCCCGAAGTGGTGATCACCGGCGCCAGGGCGCAGGCCAGCCGCGCCTCCGTGGCCGGCTTCGCCAACACGCCGCTGCTGGAGACCCCGGCCTCGGTCAGCGTGATGACGTCGCTGCAGATGCTGGACCGCCAGGTCCGCTCCACCACCGACGCCGCCAAATTCGACGCCAGCCTG
The DNA here is from genome assembly GCF_013369445.1 of Duganella sp. BJB1802. Lineage (NCBI taxonomy): Bacteria > Pseudomonadati > Pseudomonadota > Betaproteobacteria > Burkholderiales > Oxalobacteraceae > Duganella > Duganella sp. BJB1802. The sequence goes on from NZ_JABWEF010000012.1 coordinate 166,121, forward strand.
AGCGACGCCTACAACGCGGTCGGCTACTCGGAGCAGTTCTCCATCCGCGGCTTCAAGCTGGACAACGCCTCCAGCTACCGCAAGGACGGCATGTCCGTCTCGGCCGACGCCCAGATCCCGCTGGAGAACAAGGAGCGCCTGGAAGTGCTGAAGGGCCTGTCCGGCCTGCAGGCGGGCGTGTCGGCGCCGGGCGGCGTGGTCAACTACGTCACCAAGCGCCCGACCGAAACCGCGCTGCGCACCGTGGTGCTGGAAGAGCGCGAACGCGGCACGCTGTACGGCGCCGCCGACCTGGGCGGACGCTTTGAAGACCCGCGCTTCGGCTACCGCGTCAACGTCGCCGCCGAGCGCCTGCGCTCCTACATCAAGGGCGCCGACGGCAACCGCAAGTTCGTCTCGGCCGCCTTCGACTGGAAGATCTCGCCGCAGGCGCTGCTGCAGGTGGACGCCGACTACCAGAAGAAGTCGCAGGTGACCGCGCCCGGCTTCCAGCTGCTGAACAACGCGACGCTGCCGAGCGTCCCGGCCGACACCATGTTGAACAACCAGCCGTGGAGCCGTCCGGTGGAAACCACCAGCAGCAATCTCGGCGCGCGCTTCGAGTACCTGTTCACGCCCGACTGGAGCGCCACCGTCAGCGCCAACCAGCACCAGTTCAAGCGCGACGACTACACCGCCTTCCCTTACGGCTGCACCGCGCAGCTGCTGTACCCTGGCTTCTGCGGCAACGGCGACTACGATGTCTACGACTACATCAGCCTGGGCGAGAAGAAATCGCCGCTGACGGTGCAGGCGCTGGTGCAGGGCAAGTTCAGCACCGGCGCGATCAAGCACGACTTCACCGGCGGCGCCTCGCTGTTCCGCAACAGCGAGAAATGGGGCGACTACCTGTACGTGCAGGCCGGCGCCGACGGCACCGCGTTCAGCAACATCTACCACCCGATCATGGTGGCGCCGGCAGCCGGCACCAGCGGCCCGGTCTCCGAACGCCGCCGCGACAACGAACGCGCCCTGTTCGCGCAGGACATCCTGAGCCTCACCGAGCAGCTCAAGCTGCACGCCGGCGCGCGCTACGTGCAGGTCAAGCGCGACGAAATCAGCGACGCCACGCTGCCGGCCGCCCACACCGACGTCGGCTTCTGGCTGCCGAACGTGGCGCTGGTGTACAGCCTGCGTTCCAATGTGTCGGTGTACAGCTCCTACGCGCAGGGCCTGGAGCACGGCGGCATCGCGCCTATCCAGACCACCAACCAGGGACTGGCACTGGCGCCGGGCAAATCGAAGCAGGTCGAAGTGGGCGTCAAGGCCGACATCCATCCCGACCTGAGCGCCAGCGTCGCGCTGTTCGAGATCCGCAAGGGCCTGGAATACACCGACGCGCACAACACCTACGTGCGCAACGGCCGCGCGCAGAACCGCGGCCTGGAGATGTCCCTGAACGGCCGCGCATCGCGCGACCTGATGGTGGGCGTCTCGGCCACCGCGCTCAACACGCGCCAGCGCGACACCGGCCTGGCGGACATGGACGGCAAGCGCGTCACCGACGTCGCCGCCTTCAAGTCGACCGTGTACGCCGACTACGCCGTGCCGCAGGTGGCAGGCTTGTCGGTCAACGCCAACTGGATCTACTCGGGCAAGAAGGCGTTCGACAAGGAGAACCAGGTGTTCGTGCCGAGCTACCATGTGCTCAACCTGGGCGGCGCCTATGACACCCGCATCGGCGGCGTCCACACCACGCTGCGCGCCGGCATCGACAACGCCTTCGACAAGTTCTACTGGCGCGACGTCACGCCGGAGCTGGGCGGCTACCTGATGCCGGGCGCCACCCGCACCTTGCGCGTGTCGGCCCAGTTCGACCTTTAAAAGACCAGCTGCACGCGCATCGAAAAACTCTTCGCCGCGCGTGCCGAATTCCTGCCGATCAGGTAAGCGAATTCGTACTTGATCTCCTGCCGGCCGATATCGCGGTGTCCGAACACCGCCGGCCCGGCGCGGTGCGACTGCTGCTTGTACGGCAGCCAGTCGTTCCACTTCCCCACCTCGCCAAACGCCTGCACACCCGGTTGCAGCCACGGCTTCCAGTGATGCTTCACTTGCAGCTGGTAAGTCAGCTCCATCGGATGCTCACCGCCGCCCGGCGCCACGCGGTAGTCGCGCTGGAAGAACAGATTGGCGTTGAACTGCGTGCGGCCGACTTCCGTCTGCAGCACAGGCCCCCATTCCAGCGCGTAGCCGCCGGCGTTGTCGCGCGCCTTCTCCACCTTGGTGTGCAGCGCCAGGTCGAAGTCGTACTGGCCTTGCGTCAGCAGGTAATCGTTCTGCCACGCCGTCTCCTGCCAGTGGCCGGCGCCGCCGTTCAGCTTGACCCACTTGGCGTACACCTCGGTGTACCAGCGCGACGTGACGCAGTAGCCGATGCCGATTTCCGGCGCCGCCACGGTGCGGCCGTTGTAATGGGCGTTCCAGTATTTGTAGTCGAGGGATGCCTGGCCCTCCACATCGTAGGTGGAGACCAGGTAGTAGCCGGTGTCGGCCAGCGCCAGCGGGGACACGCACATCAGGATCGCCGCCAGCCGCTGCTTCATGATAGATGCCGCTCCACTTGGGATAATCGTTCGCCGGGATCGCCCGACACCAGCAGATAGGGTATCCCACGCGCCGCCAGCTCGTCCAGCAGCAAGCGGTTGACGATCACGCTGACCTCCTCGGACTCGCGCTGCAAGCCGTCGGCGATCCACGGAATATCCAGCGCCGTCACCAGCGTGATCGCGTAATCCCGCTGGTGGCTGGCCGCCAGCGCGGCCAGCGGGTCGTCGATGCCGCCGAAATAATGGCGGCCGTAGACCACCGTCATCAGCGGCGCCGTGTCGCAAAAAAGATACCGATTGGCGCGCGGCGCGGCCGCGTCCTCGCGGTCGCGCTGCGTTTCGGCGATGTGGAACTGGTCGGCCGCCACCGGTATCCTGGCCTCGGTGTCGACGAATTCGCGCAGGTACTCGGGCACCCACAGCGTCTGATAGCGCTCGGCCAGCGCCGCCGCCAGCGTCGATTTGCCGGACGACGCGGCGCCCAGTATCGCCACCCGCAGCGGCGCGGCCGTGTTCATTCCAGCGCCATGCGGCCGCTGGCGCCGTCGCTGCTCCAGGCGCGCAGGCCGATCACCGCCATGCCGACGAACACCGCGTACAGCACGGCCGTCAGCACCAGGTGCTTGTGCAGGTACAGCGCCACGTACAGCACGTCGACGATGATCCACACATGCCAGTTCTCGACCTTCTTACGCGACAGCAGCAGCTGCCCGACCAGGCTGCCGGCGGTCAGGAAGCCGTCGGAGTTGGGCACGTCGGTATCGGTATAGGACTTGAGGAACCACGCCAGCAGCGCGAAGCCGGCCAGCCACGCGGCGGCGGCCAGCCAGCGGGCGCGCGCGTCCAGCGTGGACACGGGCAGCCGCTCGTGGCTGTCGTCGCCGTGCAGCCACTGGTGCCAGCCGAAGAACGACACGGCGATGAACACCAGTTGCAGCGCCATGTCGCCATACAGCCGCGAACCGAAGAACACCAGCCCGTAGGTGGCCGACGAGATGATGGCGAACAGCCAGCCCCAATGGCTCTGGCGGATGTTCAGCCACACCGTCGCCACCGACAAAATGAACGACACCAGTTCCAGCGGGGACGTGGCCACGCCTGCCAGATGCCACGGCATGTTCAGGTACCCCAACAGAACCGACAGCTCGTTCATTATTTTTTCTTGGCCGGATACTTGATGGTCAGCTCCTTGAGCACGTTATCGGCGTGGTCCACTTCGGCCATCACCCACAGCATGTAGCGGATATCCATGTGGATCGCGCGGGTGATCGCAGTATCGAAGTACCAGTCCTTGGTGATGGACTCGTAGGTCGAATCGAAGTTCAAGCCGATCAACTCGCCGTTCTTGTTCATCACCGCCGAGCCGGAATTGCCGCCGGTGGTGTCGGCGCTGGTCAGGAAGTCGACCGGCACCGTGCCCAGGATCGGATCCATGAACTGGCCGTAGCGCTTGGCCTTGATCGCATCAAGCAGCTTTTGCGGCGCGTTGAACGGATCCTTGCCGGTGTTCTTCTCGACGATGCCCTCGATCGTGGTGAACGGGCCCTTGGTGATGCCGTCCTTCGGCGAGTATGGCGACACGGTGCCGTAGGTCACGCGCAGCGTCGAATTGGCGTCCGGGTAGACCGGCTTGCCCTGCGACTTCTTCCACGCGATCACGGTCTGCATGTATTGCGGGATCACGCGTTCCAGGTTGCCGTCCAGTTCCTTGCGGCGCTCCTTCAGCGACTGCGTCACGTCGTCCAGCTTGACCGCCAGTTGCAGGAAGGCGTCGTTCGACGCGGCGATGGCGGCGGCGTCCTTGTCCAGCCACGCCAGGCGCTTGGCCGTGTCGCCCAGCTCCGACTTGGTGTACAACGCCGGCACGGCGCCGACGGCCGGCAGCAGCGCGTCCATGCCGTTGACGTGCATGGACTTCGGCAGCTTGGCGTAGCGCTGCAGGGCGGCGACAAAGCGCGCCTGGTCCACGCTGCCCACATACGATTGCTCCAGGCGGTTCAGGCGGGCCTTGATGAAGGTCAGGTCGCGCTGCTGGTAGCCCGATTCACGCTCCGCGTCCGGCTTGGCGCCTTCGCGCGCCAGGCGGTACAGGGTGCCCGCGCTCTTCAGCAGGTCGCTGGTGGTGGCGACGCCGTAGCCGAACTCCTCGTCGCTCAGCGCCAGGTCGGCGGCGATCACCGCATCCAGTTCGCCCAGCAGGGTTTTCGACATGCCAGGCTGCCTGGCGTACCAGGCGCGGAACTCCGCATCCTGCACGTCCTTGATGGCCGCGATGTCCTTGCGCGCAAAGCCGTCCAGCAGGCCCTGGGTTTTCTTCATCACGTTGTTCATGCTCTTGTCGACGCTGGCGTAACGCACGGCGGCGGCGGGATTGCCCTTGGTGGCGGCGGCGATCACGTCCAGGTCGGCCTGGAGCTCGGCCACCTTGGCCGGATATACCGAGTCGCGCGCGGCGCGGATTTCCGACGGCAGCTTGTAGCGGCTGGTGCGGCCGGGGTAGCCGGCCAACAGCACCGGATCGCCGTTTTTCAGGCCGGCGGCGGAGACCACCAGGAAGTCCTTCGAGTGGTAAGGCACGTTGTCCGGCGACGGATCGGCCGGACGGCCGTCCTTGCCCACGTAGGCGCGCAGGAAGGAATAGTCGCCGCCCTGGCGTGGCCATTCGTAGTTGTCGATATCGCCGCCGAAGTTACCGATCATGTCGGCCGGCGCGTACACCAGGCGCACGTCGCGTATCATCATCTGGCGGATGCGGTAGTACTCAAGGCCGCGATGGAAGGCCGGCACCGAGCAGCGGTAGATCTTGTCGCTCTCGCATTCGGCGATCAGCGCCTTGATCGATTTTTCCACGGCGTCGTGACGCTGCTTGCCGCTCATGGTGTCGCTCACGCCCTTAAGCACGCGGTCGGTGACGTTTTCCACCTTGTCGGTCACGTAGACCAGCGTGTTCGGGCCGCCCGGCAGCTCTTCGGCGCGGGTCTTGGCCAAGTAGCCGTCGACGATGTAGTTATGCTCTGGCGTGGCGTTGCGCTGGATCGCGCCGTAGGCGCAGTGGTGATTGGTCACCACCAGGCCGGCGTCCGAAACGAACGACGCCGAGCAGCCGCCCAGCGACACGATGGCGCTCATCGGATGCTTGGACAGGTCGGACAGTTTTTCGGCGGGGATGGTGATGCCGATGCGCTTCAATTCGGATTTCAGCTGCGGCAGCTGATACGGCTGCCATTGACCTTCGTCGGCCTGCGCCGCTGCGGCGCCGATCAGGGCCACCGGAAGTACTAGATATTTTAACAAGATATACACCCCAGTTTGAGTTCTGGCGGCAGTATATTCCTTCTGCGGATAGCTGAAAATGCTTTTGTAGTGGCCGGGCCTTGCCCCGAGGGCGCATCGAATCAGCGCGTCGTCCTCGCGGAAGCGGGACCACATAGGCCGAAACTTGCCCGGCGCCGCGTGGGTAGCACGTATTTCGCACGCATTTGTTAATCGATAGTTCAGATTCAATATTGAAGACGAAGCGGCAAACTGGCGTCCGCGCGTATAGCATTTTCGGTAATTGATTTAAACGAAAATTGACCTAGTCCGACTGTCTCCAATTCTTCCACCTCGACCATTTTGTTCTGGTATGCCATCGTTTTGTCTTTCGGCTTACGGGTGCCATGAAAGCGATGAACGGCATGAATCAGCTCATGAGCCAAAACGATCCAGGATGGCGAGCCGTCTTTGTAACGTCTAATCGTGGGATCGTAATCAACCCTGACTTTGGTACTGCGGTCCGAATACAGGCCCATCCCAATAGTTACGTCTTCTGCATCAGCATAACAATGCCCTTCACTATAAATCGGTTCCAAAGCGGCCGTTTCCCGCGCTTTTTGCGTTACCGCGCTGAGCATCTTCAATCTTTCTTCTGAAAGGACGATGCTCGCGCCGCTGGCCTCCGCTTTCGAATCCGAAATGTTGGAACCAAGTGGGGCGGTACTGGATGTGCCAATACTGGCTACAGTAGAAGAAGACGACGAAGATGAAGAAGAAGTCGTGGAGGTGGGCTGCGGTGGTCTAACACATATCGCGGCTCTATTTATTCTTGCGATTTTATTTCCCGCATTTCTCTGTTCACCGATCGTAATTTCCCTTCCTAGCTTTACCTGTGCAGCTATCATTTCAAGAAGTAATTTTCCGGTCCGATTCCGCTCTATCTCCTTTAAATCCACCAATACGAGCGCATAAAATCCACTGAGAACAGGAACATCATTCATGCCTTCATCGTATTCCGTACCGACCTCTATTCCAATGCCGTAATCCGCCAGAATCCGCATAGTCAAGCCCCAATATATCGAAGATGTTAGTGTTTTCGATTGAAAAATAAGTTTTGAGATCGAACCTCCGAATGACTAAATCCATGGGCTGATGCACAGCGGTTGCTGGCCGAACCGAACCAGGGAAAATTCAGCATAACAGCTTGTATGAGTACAAAATCCTCACATTGTCACGGCATCCACGTCCGCCATCTGGTGCGGCGCCCGCAACGGCACTCAGGCCGGGAACGCGAAGTCCATCGTCAGCATGCAGCCGCGCCCCGGCGCATATTGGCCGATATCGAAGCGCCCGCCCAGCGATTCCACGCGCTGCGCCATGCCGATCAAGCCGAAGGATTCGCTCTTGGCCCGGTGCTGCGGCGGGATGCCGACGCCGTTGTCGCCGACGCTGAAGCGCAGCCGCCCGTCGCGCCGCTCCAGCCGCACGTCGACGCGGGTGGCGCTGGCGTGGCGCCGCACATTGCTCAGCGCCTCCTGCAGGCTGCGGAACAACACGATCTGCATGGCCGGCGCGATCGCGGCGCACACCGCGTCGTCCGGCAGCGCCAGCGTGCAATCGAGACCGCTGCGTTTGCGGAACTCGCCCACCTGCCACTCCAGCGCCGCCTGCAGGCCCAGGTCCAGCACCGCCGGCCGCAGCTCGTTCATGATGCCGCGCACGCTGCTGATGGTGGTGTCCACATTCTCCAGCACCGCGTCCACGCGCCGGTGCAGGCGCGCATGGCGCTCGCTGGTGCGCGCCGCCAGCATGGAGATGTCGATGCGCAGCGCCATCAGGTTCTGTCCCAGCTCGTCGTGGATGTCGCGGGCGATGCGGGTGCGTTCGCTCTCCTTGACCGTCTCCAGGTGTTCCGCCAGCTTGCGCAGCTGCTCGCGCGATTCGTGCAGCGCGGCCTCGGTGCGCTTGCGCTCCACCACTTCCAGCATCAGCAAGCGATTGGCCTCGGTCAGTTCGGCGGTGCGCTCGGCCACCCGCGCATCGAGCTCGCGCGACAGTTTGAGCAGCGCGGCCTCGGCCTGCTGGCGCGCCGTGACATCGGAGAACACGCCGATGTAATGGCTGATGGTGCCATCGTCGTCGCGCACCACCGTCAGCGACATCGAGGCCACGAAAGGCGTTCCTTCGCGCCGCCGGTTGTACACCTCGCCCTGCCAGCGGCCGTAGCTGCGCAGGCAGCGCATCGCCTCGGCGTGGTAGCCGGCCGGATGGGCGCCGGGGCGACCCAGGAAGCGCGGATTGCGGCCCAGCGCCTCCTCCACCGCGTAGCCGGTCAGCTTGGTGAAGGCGGGATTGACGAAGACGATGTTCTGCGCGGCGTCGCACACCAGCACCGCCTCGTCGATGCTGTCGAGGACCTGGAAGGCGCGCCGGCGCGCATCCTCGCGCACGTCCTCGGTGCCGATATCGGTCAGGATCATGCGGCAGGTGCGGGCCACCGGGTCCATATTGGCCTCGATCCGCACCTGGCGCAGCCCCGGCGACGCCGGGCGCGTGCGCCGGTCGAACAGCGGCACCTCCAGCACCGCGCGCCCGCCGCTGGCGAGCAGCTCGTGCAGGAAGGCGCGCAGCGTGGCCTGCGCCTGCGGCGCCACGAACTGCTCGAAGCCGCGCCCCGGCAAGTCGTCCAGCGCGCGCGCCAGCAGCACGGCGGCGGCCTGGTTGGCGCGGGTGATGCGGCCGTCCGCGTCCAGCGACAGGTAGCCGGCCGGCGCCTGGTCGTACAACTCGGCGTAGCTGTCGCGCCCCGCCTCGGCCTGGTCGCGCTCCACCTGCAGCTCGGCCAGCGCCATGTTCTGCATATCGAGCTCGATCTGGCTGACCTGCAGCTCGTGCCACTGCTTGAGCTCATCGATGCCCGCGCCGGCCGCCGGTGGCCGCACATTGGGCAGCGCCCGCACCGTCAACTCCGCTATCTGGCGCAACTGCACTGGATCGAGTTCGGGACGCTGGCGCTTTTTCATGCTAGTCGGAGCCTTTTTGCATGGACCTCAGTTGCTGCTCAAGGAGTTTGGACTCGGTGATGTTGATGAAAGTGACCACCACGCCGTCGATCACGTTGTCCACCGTCCGGTAGGGCATGATGCGGACCGTGTACCAGCCGCCGCCCCGGGTCGGGATCTGCCGTTCGCAGAACACCAGCGTGCGCAACACCTCCCGCGCGTCGGCCTCCAGGTCCGGGTATTCCAGGTCGTTGACGATGTCGCTCAGCGGGCGGCGCACGTCGCTCGGTATCAGCTTGAAGATCTGCGTGGTGCGGTCGGTGAAGCGACGGATGCACAGCGCGCCGTCGAGGAAGATGGTGGCGACGTCGGTGCTGTTGAGCAGGTTCTTCATGTCGCCGTTGACCATCGACAGGTCGTCGACCTTCGATTGCAGCTCGGCGTTGACGGTGTACAGTTCCTCGTTGAGCGACTGCATCTCCTCCTTCGAGGTGGTCAGCTCCTCGTTGGCCGACTGCAGCTCCTCGTTGGTGGACTGGAGTTCCTCGTTGGCCGACTTGAGTTCCTCGCGCGACGCCTGCATCTCGTCGCGCACCGCCTGGATCTCCAGGCGCGCCTGCGCCAGCTGCTGCTCCAGTTCCAGCACATAGGGATTGCTGGAACGCGAGCGGCGCTTTTCCGGCGGCAGCGGCGCCGTGGCGAAAGTCAGCATCAGGGTGCCCGACAGCGGCCCGGATTCGGGCATCGCCTCGGCGGTCAGGTCGAGCGCCTCGGACGGCTTGCCGGCGCCGTCGCGCTGGATCAGGCCTCGCACGGCGATCATGCCGTCGTTGTGGCCGGCGCGCTTGAGCAGGTCGGCCAGCTCGTGCCGCAGGCCGTCGCGCGCCATCGCATGGATATTCCAGTTGGCCTTGCCGGCGGCCGGCTCCAGATAGGCGCCGGTGCGGCCATGGATGTACAGGATGTCGCCATGAGCGTTGAGCAGCACGGCCGCCGGCGTGTGCTTCTTGAGCAGCTGCTGCTCGACCTGGGTTTGTAGGTTACCGTTCATGGATGGATGATTGGGTTCGCTGGCTTGAGGAATCGACACGCTGCTGACGCGGGTCGGGAAATAATTGGCGACGCGATGAATGGACGCGTCCAGCCGGCGATATATGCGGCCGGCGCCGGTCACCGGCACGAACAATTCGTTGAAATGGCCCGGCGTATCGGCGCTGCCCAGCATCAGCAAGCCGCCGGTCTTGAGCGCATAGTGGAACAGCGGGATCAACTGCTCCTGCAACTTGGTAGTGAAGTAAATGAGCAGGTTACGGCAGCACAGTATATCAAGCTTGGTGAACGGCGGATCGGAAATGACGTTCTGGCGGGCGAAGATGATGGTGTTGCGCACATCCTTGCGGATGCGGTAGCCGCCCTTCTCGTCCGGCAGGAAGTAACGCTCCAGCTGTTCGGCGGAGACATCGGCCGCGATGCCGGGACCGAACACACCCTGGCGCGCGCGGTCGATGGCATCCTCGTCAAGGTCGGTGGCGAAGATCTGCAGCGTGTATTGCGCCGTCGGCCGCTGCCTTTCCAGCACCTCGTTGAAGGCGATCGCCAGCGAGTAGGCTTCCTCGCCGGTCGAGCAGGCCGGCACCCAGGCCTTGAACGCGGCGCCCTCCGGGTGCGCCTCCAGCAGCTGCGGCAGCGCCGTCTCCATCAGGAAGTCCCACACCTTGGCGTCGCGGAAGAAGTTGGTCACGCCGATCAGCAGCTCCTTGAACAGCAGCTCGATCTCGGCCGGATTCTCGCGCAGGTAGGCGACGTATTCGGCCAGCGTGTCGCACTGCCGCAGCTTCAGCCTGCGGTCGGTGCGGCGCAATACGGTGCTGAGCTTATAGTCCGAAAAATTGGCGCCGGTATGCTTGAGCAGCAGCTGGAACAGCTGTTGCAACGCATCGCGCTGGACGCTGGCCCGCACCGGCAGGCCGGATTCCTGCCTGTTCCACCATTCGGCCACGTGCGCCGCCATCTCGCCCGGCAGCGCCACGATGTCGACCACGCCGGCCGCGATGGCGCTGATGGGCATCGGATCGAAGCGCGCGGAGGACGGCAGCTGCGCCATCGTCAGGCCTCCCGCCTCGCGCACCGCGGCCAGGCCCGCCGTGCCGTCGCTCCCCATGCCCGAGAACACGATGGCCACCGCCTGCTCGCGGCAACGCGCGGCCAGCGCCTTGAAGAAACTATCGATCGGAAAGCGGTGGCCGCGCACGCCGGACGCCGGCAGCACCGCGAAGTTCTCGCCGTCGAAACTCAGGTCGCGGTTGGGCGGGATCACGTACACATGGTCGGCTTCGACCGGCATGCCATCCTCGGCCTCCTGCACCGGCATGCGGGTCACACGCTGCAGCAGCTCGGACAGCATGGCCTTGTGCAGCGGGTCGAGATGCTGGACGATGGCATAGGCGAAGCCGCTGGCCGGCGGCACGCCGACCAGGAACTCGCAGATCGGATCGAGCCCGCCCGCCGACGCGCCGATGCCCACCACCGGCACGGCGGCAGGCTTCATCGAGGACGCTTCGATGGCGGGGGCTGGTGTGGCATGGGCGGTTCGTTTGGTCATCGTGGCATGGTCACCGCCGGAAGAACCCTGCACCGGCGATCAGGTGTCTCGGGAAAGTGGTATTTGTTTACATCTTGCCAGATGATTATACAAACACGCCACCCAAAAACCAAGCGCACGCGCCCCGCCTTACAACAGTCTAATCGCTAGCGGCATGCCAGCCGCCGCCCAGCGACTGGATCAGCGCCACCGCCGTGGTCTGGCGGTCGGCCTGCGACTGCACCAGCGCGCGGCGCGCGGCCAGCGCGGTGTTCTGCGCCGTCACCACGTCGCTGTAGCCGACCTGGCCGGCGCGGTAGCGGTTGAGCATCTGCGCCTCGACCTGGTCCGCCGCCTCGGAGGCGATCTTGCGCAGATCCTGCTGCTGGGCCAGCGCGCGGGTCGCGGCCAGCTGGTTCTCCACGTCCGCGAACGCGGCCAGCACCGTCTGGCGGTACTGGGCGATGGCCGCATCGCGCTGCGCCTCGGCGCCGCTCACGCGCGCCCGGGTGGCGCCGGCGTCGAACAAGGTCTGCGCCGCCGACAGGCCCAGCGACCACAGGTTGTTGGAGGCGTTGAACAAGCCGCCGGTCGAGCTGGAGCCGTAGCCGAAGGAGCCGGTCAGGTTCAGGCTCGGGAAGTAGGCGCTGCGCGCCACGCCGATCTGCTCATTGGCGGCGGCCACGCGGCGCTCGGCGGCGGCGATGTCCGGGCGCCGCTGCAACAGCGTCGACGGCACGCCGGTAGGCACATCGGGCACCACCACCTTCCACGGCGCCGACGGCAGGCTGAAATCGCTGGCGGCCTTGCCCAACAGGACCGCGATCGCATGTTCCAGCGTGGCGCGCTGGCGCTCAGCGTGACCTGGTCGATGCGGGCGTTGGCCAATTGGGTCTGCGCCTGCAGCAGGTCCGACTTGGCGGCGATGCCGGCGTCGAAGCGGTTCTGCGTGATCTGCAGCACGCGCTCGTAGCCTTCGGTGGTGGCATCCAGCAGCGCCTTCTGCGCGTCGGTCTGGCGCAGCGAGAAGTAGTTGGTGGCCAGCTCGCCCTGCGCCGACAAGCGCGCGGCGGCCAGTTCGGCGGCGCTGGCCTGCATGCTCGCGTTGGCGTTGTTGGCGCCGGCGCGCAGCTTGCCCCACACGTCCGGCTCCCAGCTGGCGCCGATGTTGGCGCGGTACTGGTTGGCGGTCGGCGTGTTGCCGCCACCGCCGGAGCGGTTGGCGCTGCCGTTGAGCGTCGCGGACGGGAACAGCGAGGCGCGCTGCTGCTCCACCAGCGCCCGCGCCTGCGCGTAGTTGGCGACGGCGGCGGCGACGTTCTGGTTCGAGACCTCGATGCTGTCGGCCATCTGGTTCAGCAGCGGATCGGCGAACAGCTGCCACCACGGGCCGCGTTCCAGCGCGTCGGCCGGCGCGGCGGCGGTCCAGCCGGCGGCGACCTTCTCGGCCTCGCTGGCGGTTTCCTTGTAGGCCGACGGCTGCGGCGTGGAAGGCAACTGGTAGGCCGGGCCGACCGCGCAGCCGCTGGCCAGCAAGGCGGCCAGCGCGATCAGGGGATAACGGAGGGATGGTGCGGTTTTGTTCATGGTGTACCCGGCGCTTCGCTGTGGATGCGGCTTAAATGTTGTTCGGACGCGCTGCGGCGGCGCAGCTTGTCCATCAGGATGTAGACCACCGGTGTGGTCAGCAACGTCAATACCTGGCTGGCGATCAAGCCGCCGATGATGGCCACGCCCAGCGGCTGGCGCAGCTCGGAGCCTTCGCCGAAGCCGATCGCCAGCGGCAGCGCGCCCAGCGCGGCGGCCAGTGTGGTCATCAGGATCGGGCGGAAGCGCAGCAGGCAGGCTTCGCGCACCGCCTGCACCGGCGTCAGGCCGCGCGAGCGTTCCGCCTCCAGCGCGAAGTCGATGATCAGGATGGCGTTCTTCTTGACGATACCGATCAGCAGGAAGATGCCGATCAGCGAAATCGTCGAGAACTCCATCTTGAAGATCAACAGCGCCAGCACCGCGCCTACGCCCGCCGACGGCAGCGTGGTGAGCACGGTGATTGGGTGCACCAGGCTTTCGTACAGGATGCCCAGCACGATGTAGATCACCACGATGGCGGCCAGGATCAGCAGCGGCAGCGACTTGTTGCTGTCCTGCGCGGCTTTGGCCGAACCCTGGAAGCTGCCGCGCACATTGTTCGGCATGCCGATTTCCGCTTCGGCCGCCTTGATCTGCTCCGCCGCGTCGGACAGGCTGGTGCCCGGCTGCAGGTTGAAGGCGATGGTGGTCGCCAGTTCGCCGTCCTGGTGGTTGATCGACGTCGGCGCCGAGCTCTCGGCGAAGCTGGCCAGCGCCGACAGCGGCACCATGGTGGTGGCCTTGGTGCTCAACGCGGAACCGGACGACGCATCCTTGACCGCCGGCGCGGCGACATTGGCCGGCGTGGCGCTGGCCGTGCTGGTGCTCGTGCCGCTCGTGCCGGTACCGCTGCCCGTCGCGGCCACCGTCAGCGCCACCGGCGCGCCATTCGGATTGCTGGCGCTCGGCGCGGGCAGGCCTTTCGACGGCACATGCACATCGTTCAGCGCCGCCGGACTCTTGGCGAACTCGCGCGGCACTTCCATGATCACGTGATACTGGTTCAACTCACCGTAGATGGTCGCCACCTGGCGCTGGCCGAAGCTGTCGTACAAGGCGTTATCCACATCGCGCGCCGACAGGCCGAGGCGCGAGGCGCTGTTCTTGTCGATGGTGACGAAGGTCTCGACGCCATTGTCCGCCTGGTCGGTATCGACGTCGGTCAATGCCTTCTGTCCCTTCATCGCATCGGCGAGACGGCTGGCCCACTTCTTCAAATCGGCCTGGTTGTCGCTCTTGAGCGTGTATTGGTAGTTGGAGTTGGCCTGCCGCCCGCCGGCCCGCAGATCCTGCACGGGGCTCAGGAACAGGCTCACGCCCGTCACCCTGGCCAGCTTGGGACGCAGCCGCGCGATCACCGCCTGCCCCGCCACCGTGCGCTGGTTGGCCGGCTTCAGGTTGATGAACATGAAGCCACCGCCGGCGCGACGGCCGCCGGTGAAGCCCACCACCGTGGCGACATCGGGATCGTCCTTGATGATGTTGACGAGCTGGCGCAGCTTGCCCTGCATGGCCTGGAACGAGATGCTCTGGTCGGCGCGGATGCCGCCGTTGATCTGGCCCGTGTCCTGCTGCGGGAAGCCGCCCTTTGGAATCGCCGCGAACAGGTAGAAATTCAGCCCGATCACGAACACAAGGCTCAGCATCACCAGCCACACGCTGGACAACGCCCAGTCCAGGCTATGCTCGTAGCCCTTGAGGATGAAATCGAAACCGCGCTCGAAAAACCGGGCGATGCGGCCCGGCGGCTTGGCGTGCGTGTGGCCGGGCTTGAGCAGCCAGGCGCACATCATCGGCGTAGTGGTCAGCGAGACCACCAGCGAAATCATCACCGCCGCCGACAGCGTCACGGCAAACTCCTTGAACAACGCGCCGAACTGGCCGCCCATGAACAGCAGCGGAATGAACACCGCGATCAGCGAAAGGCTGATCGACAGCACGGTGAAGCCCACCTCGCGCGCGCCCAGCAGCGCCGCCTCGAAGCGGTCCATGCCGGCCTCGATGTGGCGGGTGGTGTTTTCCAGGACCACGATGGCGTCGTCGACCACGAAACCGGTGGCCACCGTCAGCGCCATCAACGACAGGTTGTTCAGGCTGAAGCCCAGCAGGTACATTGCGCCAAAGGTGCCCAACAGCGAGACGATGGTCGCCACCGCCGGCACGATGGTGGCGCGCACGCTGCGCAGGAAGGCGCTCACCACCAGCACCACCAGCAGGATCGAAATAATCAGCGTGATCTCGATCTCGTGCAGCGACGAGCGGATCGAATTGGTGCTGTCGCTGGCGACGTCGATCTTGACGTCGGACGGCAACTGCGCCTGCAACTGCGGCAGCTGCGCGCGCACGCTGTTGACGGTTTCGATGACGTTGGCGCCGGCCTGCGAACGCAGGATGACAATGATCGCCGGCTTGCCGTTGAACAGGCCAAGGTTGTTGTTGTCCTCGACGCCGTCGATCACCTGCGCCACGTCCTGCAACCGGATCGCGCTGTCGTTGCGCCAGCCGACCACCAGGTTGCGGTAGTCGGCGGCGGAGCGCCCGCCGCTGGCGTGGGCCGACTCGGTATAGATCTGCAGGCGGCGGCCATTGCCCTGCAAGGCGCCGCGCGGACGATTGGCGTTGGTGGCCTGGATGGCCGCGCGCACGTCCTCCGCCGACACGCCGTAGCGGTTCAGCGCATACGGATTGAGTTCGACGCGCACCGCCGGCAGCGAGCTGCCGCCCAGTTCCACGTCGCCCACGCCGGTCACCTGCGACAGGCGTTGCAGCACGGTGTTGGAGACGGCGTCGAAGATCTGGCCCGGTGTGCGGGTTTCCGACGTCAGCGCCAGGATCATCACCGGGATGCCGGAGGTGTTGGCCTTGCGGTAGGTCGGGTTGCTGCGCAGCGAGGCAGGCAGGTCGACGCGGCTGGCGTTGATGGCCGCCTGCACCTCGCGCGCGACCGAGTCCACGTTGCGGTTCAAGTCGAACTGCAAGGTCACGCTGGAGGAGCCGGTGTTCGATTGCGACGTCATCTCGTTGACGCCGGCGATCACGCCCAAATGGCGCTCCAGCGGCGTGGAGACGCTGGTGGCCATGGTGGCGGGGCTGGCGCCCGGCAGGTTGGCGTTGACCGAGATGACCGGAAAATCCACTTGCGGCAGCGGCGCCACCGGCAGCACGAAGAACGCGCCGATGCCGGCCAGCGCCAGGCCACACGTCAGCAGGACGGTG
Organism: Duganella sp. BJB1802; assembly: GCF_013369445.1. NCBI lineage: Bacteria > Pseudomonadati > Pseudomonadota > Betaproteobacteria > Burkholderiales > Oxalobacteraceae > Duganella > Duganella sp. BJB1802. The sequence goes on from NZ_JABWEF010000012.1 coordinate 182,392, forward strand.
GCGATCGGGCGCTTGACGAAGGGCGACGACAGGTTCACAGCGCACCACCTTCAACGGAAGCCGGCGGCTGCGCGGGCTTGCCGCCGCCGAAGCGGCGTGCCAGGCTGTCGAAGCCGAGGTAGATCACCGGCGTGGTGAACAGCGTCAGCATCTGGCTGACGATCAAGCCGCCGAAGATGGCCAGGCCCAGTGGACGACGCAGCTCGGCGCCCTCGCCCCAGCCCAGCATCAGCGGCACGGCGGCGAACAGCGCGGCCAGGGTCGTCATCAGGATGGGGCGGAAGCGCAGCAGCGCGGCCTGGTGGATCGCCTCGCGCGGCGGCTTGCCCTCTTCCCGCTCAGCCTCGATGGCGAAGTCGATCATCATGATGGCGTTCTTCTTGACGATACCGATCAACAGGATGATGCCGATGATGCCGATCACGCCCAGGTCCTGGCCGCTGACCAGCAGCGCCAGCAAGGCGCCCACGCCGGCCGACGGCAGCGTCGACAAAATCGTCAGCGGATGGATATAGCTTTCATACAGCACGCCCAGCACGATGTAGACGCAGATCACGGCGGCCAGGATCAGCCACAGTTGGTTCGACAGCGAGTTCTGATAGGCGCCGGACGCGCCGAGGAAGGTCAGCGTGACCGAGGCCGGGAACTTGATCTCGGCGGCGGCCTGCTTGATGGAGTCCACCGCCGTGCCGAGCGAAACGCCGGGCGCCGTGTCGAAGCCCAGCGTGGTGGCCGGGTACTGCGCCACGTGCGTCACCTGCAGCGGCGCGGCGCGTTCGCTGATGGAGGCCACCGCCGACAGCGGCGTGGCCTTGCCGGAGCCGGTGCGGATCTGCAGGTTGCCCAGGTCGGCCGGCGTGGTGATGTCGTCGCGGCGCGCCTCCAGGATCACGCGATACTGGTTGGTCTCGGTGAAGATGGTCGACACGATGCGCTGGCCGAAGGCGCTGTACAACGCGTCGTCGATGGAGGCGGCGGTGATCGACATGCGCGAGGCGCTGTCACGGTCCACGGTGACGTAGGCCGCGTTGGCGCTAGCGCCGACGTCCGATACCACGTTGCGCAATTCGTGCTTGGTACGCATCTGCTCCGCCAGTTTGGTGGCCCACTGGTTGACGGTGGCGTTGTCCGCGCCTTCGATCGACACGCGGAACTGGGTCGGGCCGGATTCGGCGTCGATGGTCAGGTCCTGGGTCGGCTGCAGGTACAGCGTCAGGCCGGGGATCTGCGACACGCGCTGGCGCAGGCGGTCCATGGTCTGCTGCTGGCTGCCGGTGCGCTGGTGCTTCAGGTTGATCAGCATGCTGCCGGTATGGAGCATGGTGTTGTTGGCGGCGTCCACGCCGACCACGGAACTGAGCGTTGCGACGTCCGGATCTTCCAGGACCAGGCGCGCGGCCTGCTGCTGCAGGTCCGCCATCCTGGCGTAGGAGACGGCCTTGCCGGTCTCCAGGCGCGCCTGCAGCTGGCCGGTGTCCTGGGTCGGGAACAGGCCTTTCGGGATCACCACGTACAGCAGCACCGTCAGCGCCATCGTGCCCAGGGCCACCAGCAACGTCAGGCCGGCGTGGTTCAGCACCCAGGTCAGCGAACGGTCGTAGTGGTTGATCACCCAGTCGAAGAACTGCTGGAAGCGGCGGGCGAAGCGGCCCGGCTTCTCTTCGGCGTGGCTCTTGAGCCAGCGCGCCGACATCATCGGCACCAGCGTCAGCGACACCACGGCGGAAATCAAAATGGTGATCGCCAGCGAGATCGCGAACTCGCGGAACAGGCGGCCCACCACGTCGCCCATGAACAACAGCGGAATCAACACGGCGATCAGCGACACCGTCAGCGAGATGATGGTGAAGCCGATCTGCTTGGCGCCCTTCAGCGCGGCGGCCATCGGCGTTTCGCCTTCCTCGATGTAGCGGGCGATGTTCTCGATCATGACGATCGCGTCGTCGACCACGAAGCCGGTGGCGATGGTCAGCGCCATCAGCGACAGGTTGTTCAGGCTATAGCCGAGCAAATACATCACGCCGCACGTGCCGATCAGCGAAATCGGCACCGACAGGCTGGCGATCACGGTGGCGCGCAGGCTATGCAGGAAGGCGAAGATCACCAGCACCACCAGCACCACGGCCAGCAGCAGTTCGGTCTCCACGTGTTCGACCGAGGCGCGGATGCCTGTGGTGCGGTCGCTCAGCACTTCGACCTTCATCGCGCCCGGCAGGCCGGCCTGCAGCTCCGGCAGGCGCGCCTTGATGGCGTCGACGGTGGCGATGACGTTGGCGCCGGGCTGGCGCTGCACGTTGAGGATAATGGCTTTCTTGTTGCCGGACCAGGCGCCCAGTTCGACGTTCTCGGCGCTGTCCTTGACGGTGGCCACGTCGGCCAGGCGCACCGGGGCGCCGTTCTTGTAGGCCAGGATCAGGTCCTTGTAGTCCTTGGCCGTCACCAGCTGGTCGTTGGCGTTGATGCTGTAGGCGCGGGTCGGGCCGTCGAAGCTGCCCTTGGCGCCGTTGGCGTTGGCGGCGGTGATCGCGGTGCGCAGCGTGTCCAGCCCCAGGCCGTAGGACGCCAGCGCGTTGGTGTCCGCCTGGATCCGCACGGCCGGACGCTGGCCACCGCTCAGCGTGACCAGGCCGACGCCGGACACCTGGCTGATCTTCAGCGCCAGGCGGGTGTTGACCACGTTCTGCACCTCGGTCAGCGGCATCGTGTCCGAGGTGATGGCAAGCGTCAGCACCGGCGCGTCGGCCGGGTTGACCTTGGCGTAGACCGGCGGCGCCGGCAGGTCGGTCGGCAGCAGCGAGGCGCCGGCGTTGATCGCGGCCTGCACTTCCTGCTCGGCCACGTCCAGCGTCTGGCCCAGGCCGAACTGCAGCGTGATGATGGAGACGCCGGCGGCGCTGGTGGAGCTCATGCGCTGCAGGCCGGCCATCTGGCCGAACTGGCGCTCCAGCGGCGCGGTCACGGTCTGGCCCATCACTTCGGGACTGCCGCCGGGGTACAGCGTTTGCACCTGGATGGTGGGGAAGTCCACCTGCGGCAACGCAGACAGCGGCAGGAACTTGAAGCCGACGATGCCCGCCAGGACGATCGCCAGCATCAGCAGCGATGTCGCTACCGGCCGCTGGATGAATGGTGCTGATGGACTCATTGTTGTGCCGCGCCCTGTTCTTTACGATGATGACGGCGCTCGCCTTCCGCCGGAGCGGAGGCCGCACCGGCCGCCGATGCCGGCGCCGAAGCCGCCGGTGAAGCCGGTGCCGATGCCGCAGGCGCCGCCTCGCCGGCCGAGCCATCGCGCTTGCCCTTCCAGCCTCCCGCGTGTTCGCCGCCAGCACCGCCGGCCGCACCGTCACGACGGCCCTTGCCCTCGCCCGGCAGCGTGACCTTGGCGCCCTCCTTCAGTCGATCGCCGCCCTCGGTGATCACCTGCTCGCCCAGTTGCAAGCCGCTGGCGATCTGCACCTTGTCGACCGTCGCCTGCCCGCGTGTGACCGGGCGGATGGTGACGGTCTTGTCGGCCTTGAGCACATAAACGAAATCGCCATTGGCGCCATGGCGCACCGCCGTCACCGGCACCATCACCGCATCCTTGATCGTGCGCAGCTCCAGCCGCACATTGACGAACTGGCTCGGGAACAGCGCCGATTTGACGTTGGCGAAGCGCGCCTTGGCCTTAACGGTGCCGGTCTGCACATCGACCTGGTTGTCCATGGCCGAGAATTTGCCGTTGTCCAGCGCATTGGTGCGCGTGCGGTCCAGCGCGATGGCAGGCATCTGCGCGCCGTCGTTCGCCTGCTGCATCACCATCGGCACGCTGTCCTGCGGGATCGAGAACTCGACATCGATAGGCGACAGCTGGGTGATCACAGCAAGGCCATTGGCATCGCCGGAGCCCACCAGGTTGCCGATATCGACCACGCGCAGGCCCACGCGGCCGGTGATCGGCGCGATCACTTTGGTGTAGCCCAGATTCAGCTTGGCCGTGCCCTCCTGCGCGCGGTCGGTCATCACCGTGCCTTCGAGCTGCTTGACCAATGCGGCCTGCGTATCCACATCCTGGCGCGCGATCGAGTCCTGGCCCAGCAGCGTGCGATAGCGGTTCAAGGTGAGCTTGGCGTTTTCCAGCTGCGCCTCGTCGCGCTGGCGTTGGCCGGAAGCCTGCAGCAGCGCCATTTCGAACTGGCGTGGATCGATCTGCGCCAGCACCTGCCCTGCCTTGACCATCTGGCCTTCCTTGAACAGCACCTGCTGCAATATGCCCGACACTTGCGGACGCACCGTGGTGGTGGCGGCGGCGGTGACCGTGCCCAGCGCCTCCAGCGTGACCGGGATATCGGCCTTCTCGGCGGTCGCGACGCCCACCGTGGTGGCCGGGCCGCCGCGACGGCCGCCGCCTGGACCACCGGGACCTCCAGGGCCGCCGGGACCGGGACCGCCCGCGCCCGGCGCACCAGGCGCGCCGGCGCTTGGCGGCTGATGCGTCAGGTACCACGCCAGTCCGCCCAGCCCCGCCATGGCGGCGACGGCGATCACGCTGCCGACCACCTTGGAACGGCGGCTGCGCTGCGGTGGAACGGCGGTCTGATTCGGCTTGGTCGGTGTATCCATCTTTGTCCTTTTTAGGCGTGCGTGTCCATGGCAAACCCACCATGGCGATCAATGCGTGGACTCTAGCACAGGCACCCCGCCGCCGTAAGTCACTCGCCCCCACGGTTACAAAGTCGCTACAAATCAAGGACTTTGCGCACTTTGCGTTAATCCCGCTTTACATATCTTTACGAACGCGACATCGCCGCTTCACGCAGGCCGTGCACACTGGCCTCGTTGTCTCCCACATCAACCAAACGAGGATAGAACATGAGTATCTTTAACCGCCAAACCATCGCCGCATTCCTGCTGGGTTCCACACTGGTCGTCGGCGTCGGCGCCTTCGCCGTCGAGCGCCACATGGGCGGGCCGCACGCCGCCATCGACGCCAGCGCCCATATGGACCGCATGCTCAAGCACCTGTACGTCGAAGTCGACGCCACCGATGCGCAGAAGGCCAGGATCGAGCCGCTGGTGAAGGCCGCCATGGCCGACATCAAGCCGATGCACGAGCAGCTGCACCAGATCCACCAGCAGGTGATGCAGCAGATGTCCGCCGCCACCATCGACCGCGCGGCGCTCGAAACCACCCGCGCACAAGGCGTGGCGCTGGCCGACCAGGCCTCCAAGCGCCTGGTGCAGCTGCTGGCAGACGTAGGTGATACCCTTACGCCGGCGCAGCGCCAGAAGCTGGCGGACCACCTGGGCCAGATGCACGAACGCCACGGTCATCACGGCTAAGCCGCCTTGTGAAGCCGGTCGCCTGTCCGTAGAATGGTCCGCGTGAACCTCAACCATGAATCCCATGCCTGACCATATCCTGCTGGTCGAAGACGACCCCCGCCTGGCCGAGATGCTCACCGAGTATCTGAGCCAGGCGGCTTTTCGCGTCACACACGCGCCCAACGGCCGCGCGGCGCTGGAGCACATCGCGGCCGGCGACATCGACGCCGTGATTCTTGACCTGATGCTGCCCGACATGGACGGCCTCGATGTCTGCCGCCAGTTGCGCGCCGTGTCCGACATTCCCGTGCTGATGCTGACCGCGCGCGGCGACGCCATCGACCGCATCATCGGCCTGGAAATCGGCGCCGACGATTACCTGCCCAAGCCATTCGAACCGCGCGAACTGCTGGCCCGCGTGCGCGCCATCCTGCGCCGCCGCGTCGAGCATCGCCACCAGCCGGACAATACCCCGCAACACGCCGCCGAGTTCCTGCGCTTCGGCCGGCTGGAGATCGACCCGGCCGCCCACGCCGCGCGGTTGGACGGCGCGCCCTGCGAGCTGACCTCCTACCAGTTCGACCTGCTGCTGGTGCTGGCCCGCCACGCCGGCCGCGTGCTGTCGCGGGACAGCCTGATGGAGCTGCTCAAGGGCGAAGCGATGGAAGCCTTCGACCGCTCGATCGACGTCCACATGTCGCGCATCCGCGCCGCCGTCGAGGACGATCCCAAGAAGCCGCGCCGCATCATCACCGTGCGCGGCGCCGGCTACCTGTTCGCCAAGGTGCAGGACTGATGGCCGCCCCGCGCTTCAGCTGGGGCCTGCCGCGCCTTTACTTCCGCTTCTACGTGGCCTTGCTGGTCAGCCTTCTGCTGTTCGCGCTGGCCGTGGTGATGGTGTGGAACCGCAGCGGCGGACCGCTGGAGCGCTCCAACGCCACGCTGGCGATGGTGATCCAGAACGCGCTGGCGCCGGCCGACGCCCCACCGGCCGCGCAGCAGGCCGCGCTGGAGCACATGGCCGCCGGCCTCGATGCGCGCATGACGCTCTACAGCCGCAACTGGGAACAGCTGGCCGTGATCGGCGCGCCCATCCCCGGCCACCGCTGGCGGCAGCACGAGATGGGCGGCCCGCCGCCGGAATCGTACGTGCGGCTGCCGGACGGCCGCCGCCTGCTGTCCAGCGAGCCGCTGGGCTTCACGCGGCCCAAGGCCATGCTGCACAACGCCCTGCTGCTGCTCGCGCTAGCCATCGGCATCGCCGCATTCCCGCTGGTGCGGCGTCTGACCAAGCGCCTGGAACGCCTGCAGCAAGGCGTGGAGTCGCTGGGCGCCGGCGACCTGACGGCGCGCGTGCCGGTCGAGGGCAAGGACGAAATCGCGAGGCTGGCGCAGAGCTTCAACCGCGCCGCCGACCAGATCGAACAACTGGTGGGCGCGCACAAGACGCTGCTGGCCAACGCCTCGCACGAACTGCGCACGCCGCTGGCGCGCATCCGCCTGGCGCTGGAGCTGATCAAGGACGGCGTCGATCCGAAGCGCCGCGCCGGGCTGGAACAGGACATCGCCGAATTGAACGACCTGCTGGACGAGATCCTGCTGGCCAGCCGCTTGGGCGCCACGCACGACAACGCGCAGCTGGAGGAACTGGATCTGCTGGCGCTGGCGGCGGAAGAATGCGCGCGCTACGACGACGCGGTGCTCAACGGCGCCTCCGCCGTGATGCTGGGCGATCCGCGCCTGCTGCGCCGGCTGCTGCGCAACCTGCTGGAGAACGCGCGCCGCCACGGCGTGGCGCCGGCGCACGTCACCATCACCTGCGACGAACGCAAGGCCACGTTGGCGGTCTGGGATAGTGGTCCGGGGATACCGGAAGAGGAATTCGAGCGGGTGTTCGAGCCGTTCTACCGCCGTCGCGGCACGCGCGACAACAGCGGCGCAGGCCTCGGTCTGGCGCTGGTGCGCCAGATCGCCCGCCGTCACGGCGGCGAGGCCCGCTGCGTGCCGATGCCCGATGGCCGCGGCAGCTTCGAGATTACGCTACTGCTGGCGGCAGCGCCGAAATGACGGCGCCATAGCCAGCGACCGCATTCACGTCACGGCGATTCGCACAGGCAGTGGGTGATGGCGGTGAACGGTTTGTGCGCCGTCGTGATCTCCGACAGCCAACCCAAATCGTTGACGATACCGGTTGCCGCGTTGGGCGGCAGGCCGGTGCTGGCGGCCACGCCCAGCTTGAGCTCCGCGCCGACGGCTTGTGCCACCGATTGTGCCACCGACTGTGCCACCGCGTGCGCCGCCGAGCCGCCCACCATTTCGATCAGGCGATCGAACTTGCTGGTCTCGCGTTCGATGTAGACCACGCGGTAGTCGGCCAGCTTGGCGCGCTTGGCGGCCGATTTCAACGCATCGCCGTAGCCGCCCAGCGTGTCGACCAGGCCGCGCTCCTTGGCTTGCGCACCGGTCCACACACGGCCCTGCGCCACGGCGTCGATCTTCTCCGGCGTGGTCTTGCGGGCCTTGGCCGCGCGGCCGGTGAACTCGGCGTAGACGTGGTTGATGCTGCCCTGGATCACTTGGCCGAAGCGCGGGTCCAGCGGACGCAGTGGATTGCCGGCGTCGCCCAGCCAGGTGGTCGGCTGACCGGCGGTGTGGATGCCCAGCTTGTCGATCACCTTGTCGGCGGTCGGCAGGATGGCGAACACGCCGATCGAGCCGGTGATGGTGGTCGGCTCGGCGATCACTTCATCGGACGACATCGAAATCCAGTAGCCGCCGGACGCTGCGACGTTACCCATCGAGACCACCACCGGCTTGCCGGCAGCGCGGGTCAGTTCCAGCTCGCGGCGGATCAGCTCCGAGGCGAAGGCGCTGCCGCCAGGCGAATCGACGCGCAGCACCACGGCCTTGATATGGTCGTCCTCGCGCGCGGCGCGTATCAGCTTGGAGGTCGAATCGCCGCCGATGGCGCCGGGACCGGTGCTGCCGTCGCTGATCTCGCCCTGCGCCACCACCACGCCGATGGCGTCGCCGGTCAGCTTGGTGTGGACGCGGGCCAGGTAGTCGTCAAAGCTGATCTGGCGGAAGCTCTTGCCTTCGGCGTCGAGCGCGCCGCGCTTGATCATCATCTCGCGGACTTCGTCCTTGGTTTTCAGGCCGTCGACCAGCTTGACCGACAGCGTCAGCTTGGCCAGGTCGCCGTTGACGGCGGCCACCTGGGCCGGCAGGTCGTTGATGGTCTTCATGACCTGGCCTTCCGGCAGCTTGCGCGCCTTCTCGACGTCGCCGGTGTAGGAAGCCCACAGCGCATTGTTCAGGTAAGCCTCCGCCTCGACCGCGGCCGGCGATGGGCCGTTGGCGATGTACGGCTCGCCGAAGCTCTTGTAGGTGCCCACGCGCAGCAGGTTGACCGTCACGCCCAGCTTGTCGAGCGCGTCGCGGTAGTAGTTGCGATAGCGGCCGAAGCCTTCCAGCAGCACCATGCCCATCGGGTGCAGGTACACCTCGCTGGCATGCGCGGCCAGCAGGTACTGGCGCTGGTCGTAGCTCGAACCCCAGGCCACCACCGGCTTGCCGGACGCCTTGAAGCGGTCGATGCCGGCCGCCACTTCACGCAGCATGGCTTGGCCGCCGCCTTCCATCTCGTCGGTCAACAGCACGGCGCCGGTGATCTCGGGATCCTTGGCGGCCGTCTCCAGCACGGACAGCACGTCGCGCAGCTGCATCATCTTGTGGTTCTCGCCGCCGCGCACGCTGGTCAGCAGCGCGTCGCGCGCGTTGGAGGCGGACTGTTCGACCAGCTGGCCCTTCAGGTTCAGCACCAGCGTGGTCTTGGGCGCCAGCGGCTTGGCGCCGCCGAAGAAGATCGCGTATCCCAGCACGATCAGCACGAACAGGAACAGCAGGTTCAGGACCGTGCGGCGGCCGGTGTCCAGCGCCCGCCAGAAGAAGGCGAATCCGCTGCGAATGTAGGAAAACGGGGATCTGCTCATTAGTACTCCAGTTGATTAGGTGTTACAAGAATGATACTGCATGCCAACGTTACTGTCTCGGTTTAGAAATCAGCAGCAGCCCGGCAAACACCAGCAATCCGTTCATGATAAGCAGCTCCAGGCCCAAACGGTAGCTGCCGAAGAGCAATTTCTGATTGGAATCAATGACGTAGCACAACACAGGACCGGCCAGCGCGACCAGCGGCACCCAGCGGTCGCGCACGGCGCGGCGGGTCAGGATGCCGAAGGCGAACAGGCCGAGCAACGGACCATAGGTATAGCCGGTCAGCTTCAGCACAAGGCCGATCATGCTGGCGTTGTCCACCCATTTGAACAGCAGCACCAGCAGCAGGAAGATCGCGCAGAAAGCCAGGTGGACGCGGTGGCGCAGGCGTACCTTGGCCGCTTCCGGCAGGTCGGTACGGCGCTGCATGCCGAGGATATCGATGCAGAAGGACGAGGTCAGCGCAGTCATGGCGCCGTCCGCGCTGGGGAACAGCGCCGACACCAGGCCGATGAAGAAGACCAGCTGCACGGCGGCCGGCATGTGCCGCATCACCACGGCCGGGAACAGCTTGTCGCCGGCCGCCGCCAGGCCCACCGTGGGCGCGTACAGGTGCAGCAGGCCGCCGAGGAACATGAACAGCAGCAGCACGCCGGTCAGCACCACGGTCAGCAGCAGCATGTTCTTCTGCGAATCGCGCAGCGTCTGGACCGAGATGTTCTTCTGCATGATCTCCTGGTCCATGCCGGTCATCGCCAGCACGATGAAGAAGCCGGCCAGCACCTGCTTCCAGAAATAGGCGGGACTGTCGATCGAGGTGGTGACCACGTGCGTCAGGCCGCGCGCGCCCATCGCGGCCAGGCTGTCGGGCAGGCTCAGGTGCATCTGGCCCAGCAGCCAGCCGGCGCAGACCGCCAGGCCCAGCAGCATGCCGGCGGTTTGCAGCATGTCGGTCCAGACGATGGTCTTGACGCCGCCCTGGTAGGTGTACATCAGGATCATGGCCAGGATGGCCAGCGTGGTCAGCCAGAACGGCACGCCCAGGCTGTCGAGGATGGCCGCCTGCAGGATGTTGACCACCAGGTACAGCCGCGCCGACGCGCTCAAGGTGCGCGACAGGATGAAGAAGGCGGCGCCGCTCCGGTAGGAGCTCGGGCCAAGGCGCTGCTCGAGGTAGGTGTAGATCGAGGTCAGCTTCAGGCGGTAGTACAGCGGCAGCAGGATGTATGCGACGGCGATGTAGCCCAGCACGTAGCCCAGTATCACCTGCACATAGCCGAAGCCGTCGCGGCCGATGGCGCCGGGCACGCTGACGAAGGTGACGCCGCTCAGCGTGGTGCCGACCATCCCGAACGCGACCAGCATCCAGTTGCTGCGCTTGTTGCCGATGAAGAAGCTGTCGTTGGTGGCGTTGCGGGAGGTGCGCCAGGCCACCAGCAGCAGCAAGGCGAAATAGGAGAAGACCAGGCAGAACAGGGAAACAGCAGACATGAGGGGCGATCCAATGATTCAATTCGCCGCCAATATACACCGGCCGCGCCCGTCGCGCGGCCGGTCCCCTGTTTTAGTGGGCGACGGCGTGGATGGATTTTTCGCCGCCCGCGCCGGCGGGACGCGGATCGAGCCGGTCCAGGCGGCCGCTGAGCGCGGTCAGGCCCAGCGCGCCCAGCACCACCAGGCCGCCGGCCCAACCCGTATGCACCAGGCCGAGATGATCGACGATCAGGCCGCCTCCCCAGGCGCCGCCGGCGATGCCGACGTTGAAGGCGGCGATGTTCAAGCCCGAGGCCACATCGACGGCGCGCGGCGTGAAGTGCTCGGCCTGCCGCACCACATACACCTGCAGGCCGGCGACGTTACCGAAGGCCACCGCGCCCCACAACAGCACGGTCGCCAGCACCAGCCATTTGTACGGCGCCGCAAAGCTCAGCACGAACAGCACGGCGGCCAGGCCGAGGAAGATGATCTTCAGCGCGCCGACCGGGCCGCGCCGGTCGGCCAGCCTGCCGCCCCAGATATTGCCCACCGCGACGGACACGCCGTACACCAGCATCACCAGGCCGACCGTGTTGGCGCCGAAGCCGGTGATGTCCTGCAGGATAGGCGCCAGGTAGGTGAAGGCAGTGAACGAACCGCCATAGCCGAGCGCGGTGATCGCATACACCAGCAGCAGGCGCGGCTCGCCCAACACCTTCACCTGTTGCAGCAGCGAGGCGGGCTTGCTGTGCTTGATGGTCGACGGCACGAACAGCAGGCTGCCGATGAACGCCAGCACGCCCAGCGCGGACACGGCCAGGAAGGTCTCGCGCCAGCCGAAGTGCTGGCCGATGAAGGTGCCCAGCGGCACGCCGGTCACCAGCGCCACGGTCAGGCCGGTGAACATGATGGCGATCGCGCTGGCGGCCTTTTCCTTGGGCACCAGCGAGGTGGCGATGGTCGAGCCGATCGAGAAGAACACGCCATGCGCCAGGCCGGTGAGGATGCGCGCGGCCACCAGCGATTCGTAGCCGGGCGCCTTCCACGCCAGCAGATTGCCGACGGTGAACAGCACCATCAGCGACACCAGCAGTATCTTGCGCGGGACCTTGCCGGTGAGCGCGGTCAGCACCGGCGCGCCGACGGCCACGCCCAAGGCGTACAGGCTGACCAGCAGGCCGGCCGATGGCAGGTTCACGCCCAGATCGGCGGCGATGGTCGGCAGCAGGCCGACAATGACAAACTCGGTGGTCCCGATGGCAAACGCGCTGATGGTCAGCGCCAGCAAGGCAATAGGCATGACATTCACTCCTGAAAAGTTAATGTCATGCAGTATCGGGATTTTCTTTACTGAGAAACAGACACGAAAGTGGCAATGATATTTGCCTCGAAAGCAAAAATAATCATTCTGCCTTGGTCAATTCGACACCGTCCACGGTCATTTTCATCTTCTTGTCCTGCAGGTGCGGCGGCTGGGTGACGACGAAGGTGCTGCGCAGGATGCCGACACCCGCGTCGAAGTTGTCGCCATTGAAATCGAGGATATCGACGTTGAGGTCGAGGTTCTTGCCCGGCTGGTTGCGCTTGTAGTGCAGCTTGCCGCTGGCTTCGATGTTGAGTTCCATGTCCTTGCCCTTCCAGTCGCCGATGTAGGCGCGCTTGGCAGCGGGGATGGGCTGCGGATCGGCTTGCGCTATCATGGGCGCGGCCAGCGCGCAAAGAAGCAAGACGGATTTGAATGACATGACAGTCCTTTTCGGCCAGAGTTAAGATAGTTAAAATAGCAACCCGATTGTACCGCCCCTCCACGATGAATTCCGAAAAACTTGCCCTGCTGCTGACGCGTGAAATGCCTTACGGTAAATACAAAGGCCGCGTCATCGCCGACCTGCCCGGCCACTACCTGGGCTGGTTCGCGCGCGAGGGCTTTCCTTCAGGCGAACTGGGCGGCCTGATCGCGCTGATGTACGAGCTCGACCACAACGACCTGCGCAGCCTGCTCGATCCGCTGCGCCAGGCCAGGCCGCGCTAAGCCGGCAGTTCGTCGCTGCAGCCGCTTTCCACCTTGTCCAACGCTTCGGACAGCGCGACGCGCAGCACGGCCAGCGAGTGCGCCTTGTTCTCCACCTCACGAATTTTTTCGCGGATCAGCAAACGCTTTTCGCTCGGCGCCAGCGCCTGCTGCTCCCAGGCGCCGATCACATCGGCGATTTCCTTCAGCGTGAAGCCCAGCGCCTTGGCGTGCGTGATGAGCTCGATGCGCCGCAAGGCCAGCGCCGAATACTCCTTGTAGTTGTTGCTCAGATGCGGCTGGGCCGCCTCGTTGAGCAGACCCATGCGTTCATAGAACCGCACCGTGTCGCGCGACACGCCGGCCCGCGACGCAATTTCTCCAATACGCATTACCGCTTCCCTTCCCATCGAAACACAGACAGCGCTTGACCGTGGACCATGGTCCACGCTTTACAGTCGGCGCTCCCTCAACAAATCCATTCACCATGCGACCACTCAACTATCGCAACACCACCATTATGGTAACAGGCGCCTCGTCCGGCATCGGCCTGGCCTATGCCCACGCACTGGCGGCGCGCGGCGCGGACCTGATCCTTGTCGCGCGCTCCGAGGACAAGCTCAACAACCTGGCGCGGGAACTGGCGCATCGCCACGACATCCGGGCTGTCGCGCTGGCGGCCGACCTGACCGTGGCCGGCGCGGCCGGCGGCGTCCTGGCGAGGGCCGGCGCGCTGGGCCTGACGCCGGACATCCTGATCAACAACGCCGGCTTCGCGACGCACGGACATTTCGAGCAGCTGCCGCTGGAACGGCAACTCGACGAAATCGCGCTCAATTGCCGGGCCGTGGTCGAGCTCAGCCACGCGGCACTGCCGGCCATGCTGGCCAAGGGAGAAGGCGCCATCATCAACGTGGCGTCGACCGCCGCCTTGCAGCCCCTGCCCTACATGGCCATCTACGGCGCCACCAAGGCTTTCGCGCTGTCGTTTTCAGAAGCCCTGTGGCAGGAGTATCGCGCGCGCGGCGTGCGCGTGCTGGCCGTGTGTCCGGGCGCGACCGATACCGCTTTCTTCGATGTGGTCGGCGCGGCCGAGGCCGGGGTCGGCACGCGGATGGCGGCGGAGACGGTGGTCGAAGTCAGCCTGCGTGCGCTGGATCGCGGACGCAGCCACGTCGTCCCCGGCGGCGCGAACCGCATGCTGGGATGGCTGCCCCGCTTGCTGCCACGGCAAACGATATTGCGGATCGTCGCAAACATGCTGCGGCCGCGCCAGCCGGCCGGAACGGCTAAAGCATCCCGATATCCTTGAGCCAGTTTTCAACCAGCGTCGGCCACGACGAAATCGGATGATCCTTGTCCCGCAGGCCGAAGGCATGGCCGCCCTTGGCGAACAGATGGACCTCCGCCGGCACGCCCGCCTGGTTCAGCGCCCGCGCATACAGCGTGCTGTTGCAGATGGGGTCGACCGGGTCGTCCCAAGCCTGCAGCAGGAAGGTCGGCGGCGTCTTCGCGCCGACGCGGATGCTGGGCTCGAGCGTGCCGCCGGCCCGGCACAGGTGGCCGGGATACAGCGCGATCGCAAAGTCCGGGCGGCTGCTCAGCTTGTCGACCGCATCGACCGGCTTGTATGCCGACGCGAGGATATTGCTGGTCTGCGCCACCAGGTAGCCGCCCGCCGAGAAGCCGATCACGCCGATCCTGTCGGGATGGATGTTCAGCTCCTTCGCCCTGGAGCGTACCAGCTTGATCGTCCTTTGCGCATCCTGCAGCGCGCGCGGCACCTTGGGCGTGATGTGGCAGTTGCACTTCTCGTCGTAGTAGTGGTTACCGCCCGGAACCCGGTACTTGAGCAGCACGCAGGTGATGCCGCGCGAGGTCAGCCAATCGCAGATTTCCGTGCCTTCCAGATCCATGGCCAGCACCTTGAAACCGCCGCCGGGAAACACCACGACGGCGGCCCCGGTGTTCCGGCCCTTGGGCGCATACACCGTCATGGTCGGCTGGCTGACGTCGCTGGCCTGGAGCCAGCCTCCGTGGCCGTCGCGCTGCGCCAGGGATTCCGGCTTCGGGGCGAATATCGCATCGGGCACCGCGCCGGGCCAGATCGGAACCTGGATCTGATCCGGCGATGGCTGCCAGGTCTCGGCATGCGCCGGAACCTGGCCGATCAACAGGGCCAGCGCAAACGGGATGATGCTGAATTTTGGCACGCAAGAACTCCTGAATCCGTATAAATAATATGGTTGATATCGCCGTTAATGGGCTCGCTGCTCGACCTGTACAGCGCTTTCATCCATCACGAGCAACTGCGGCGCGAGGCCATGCCGCATGCGCTCCTGGAAGAAGTTGGAGCCGATGCCGTCGCTCCACTGGCCGATGGTGTAGTCCTTCAGCAGCGCGATCTGGTCGGGATTCAGCGCCCGCTCAAGCTGGTATTCGGTGCGGCCGATCAGCCTGCCCGATGCGCTGTCGAAGCTGAATGCAAGGCTGCCGCCACTGATGCCCGCGTCCTCCAGCTCGCCGGCGTTTTCTCCGTCCAGCAAGTAGTCTGAAAAGACTTCCTCGTCATAGGCAAGCCCGTCCAATGTTTTGAGGATGGCCGCGTCCTCAACGAACACGCCCTCCTCGCCCGTCTCCGGATCCACCCGCTTGAAGTCGAACACGCCTGCGTAAGCTGAAAAGGAAATGGATGCCAAAATAGTCTCCCGAGCGCCAGTAGAGATGCAAGCATATCATTTCTACAACTCCATAGCTGGTTGCAGAAGCAATCGTGACGTCCCGAAATTGCGAATCCGTGTATAAAGAGGACACTATTGCATCAGTGAAGGAGAACGTCATGGCAACCCAGGCCCACAGCTGCACTTGCTTCATCATCCCGACCACCATGCTGCGCAAGCTGGCCGACGCCGCCACCTCGCAGGCGGACCGCTGCCTGCTGCTGGACCAGTGCGAAACGTCCGCCTACCTGCGCGGCCAGCGTTCGATCTCGCCGGTCGCGACGGGCGTGGCGGCCGTCGGCGAAAAACGCCGCACGGTCTACGACGCCAACCACAAGACCACCCTGCCCGGCAAGCTGATGCGTACCGAGGGCGGCGTCGCGGTGGCCGACGCCGCCGTCAACCAGGCCTATGACGGCGCCGGCATCACCTACGACTTCTACCGCGAAGTCCTCAAGCGCAACTCCATCGACAACAAGGGCTTGCGCATCGACTCGACCGTCCACTACCAGAACAAGTTCAACAACGCGTTCTGGAACGGCCAGCAGATGGTCTACGGCGACGGCGACGGCAAACTGTTCCTCGGCTTTACCAGCGCGCTCGACGTCATCGCCCACGAGCTGACCCACGGCGTCACCCAGCACGCCGTGCCAGGCGGCCTGATCTATGAGAACCAAAGCGGCGCGCTCAACGAGTCGATCTCCGATGTGTTCGGCAGCATCATCAAGCAGTGGAAGCTCAAGCAGAATGTCGAGCAGGCCGACTGGCTGATCGGCGCGGGCATCCTGGCGCCCGGCGTCGGCAAGGCGCTGCGCTCGATGGCCGATCCGGGCAATAAAGAAATTACCTGGTCGGGCGACGATCAACCGAAAACCATGGCAGGATACGTGGAGGGCGGCGATGTCCACACCAATTCGGGCATCCCCAACCATGCCTTTTATGCGGCGGCCATCGCGCTCAAGGGCAATTCGTGGGACAAGGCCGGACCGGTCTGGTACAAGGCGCTGGGTCTGCTGACGCCGAACGCCAGCTTTGCCGACATGGCCAAGGCCACCTCGCAGGCGGCGGTGCTGCTGTACGGCGCGGATTCGCCCGAGCAGCACGCGGTGCAGGCGGCATGGAAAGTGGTCGGCGTCGTTTAGGAGAAATGGTATGACACGTTTAACGTTGCGATGCACCGGCGGCTTCACCGGCCCGGCCGGCGCGCAGACGCGCACGGTCGATCTGTCGCAGTTGCCGCCGGAGCGGGCGAACGAGCTCGAGCAGCTGCTGTCGGCCTGCGACTTCTTCGCGCTGCCGGACAAGCTGGTCAAGGACGCGCCGCGCTCGTCGGATTTCCAGTACGACCTCAAGGTGGACCAGGGCCAGCAGGAGCACCAGGTCCACTACCACCTGGACGCGGTGCCCGCGCCGCTCAAGGAGCTCACCGACAAGCTCCACGAAGTCGATCCCGACTAGCTTATCTTCAACTCGGGATAGCCGGTGCGCGGGTCCAGCTCGCGCGTGAAGCGCTGGCCGGGCAGCAGCGCCAGCAGCAGTTCGGCCGTCGTTCGCACCACGCAGCCCGCGCACACGTGGCCGCCCAGCACCCGTCCCTGCGCGTCCGACACCGACATGTGCAGATGCGCGCCATCGGCCGACAGCGATCCTGCCAGGGTCAGGATCTCCAGGTCGCCGCGCAAGGTGTCCGGCTGCGGCTGGCCGGCGTAGCGCAGCTGCGCCACGCTCAGGCTGCCGATGCCCTGCAACACGAAGCCGGCCGCGTGGCCGCTGGCCCGCAGCGCCGCCGCCAGCGCCGCGCGCAAGTCGTCGCCGGGGTCGAGGCGCAGCGCCAGCGTTTGCATCAGGCCACCATGCGCGCGAATTCGCCCTGCTCGACCAGCTTTTGCAGATCGTTGGCGCCGCCGATCAGCGTGCCTTTCACGAAGATCATCGGGAAGGTCGGCCAGCCGGTCCACATCTTCAACGCCGTGCGCGGACGCCAGCCGCCCAGGTAGCTGCCATAGCTCAGGTATTGGTAGGGCGTGCCCAGGCCGTCGAGGATCTTGCGGGCCTTGCGCGGGAAGGGATTGAGGCCCATGCCGACCACCACCACCGTGTTGGCGGCCACGGCGGCCTGCACTTCGGCCACCAGCTCGCGGTGGTAACTGCTGACCTGCTCGCGCACGGCCGGGTGGATGTGGGTTTCGTCCAGGATGTTACGGCTCATCGATATTCCTCGTTGTTGACAGATGAGCGTAAGAGTAGCCGCAACCGGCGCGGCGGCAAAGCCTTTTCCGCGCCGGCCGCCGGCCGATCACAAGTTGAGCTTGGTGATCTTGGTGCCTTCGAGGTTCAGGTTGGCCATCAGGCCGGCGTTGGTCAGCACCAGCGCCTGCACCGGATTGTTGGCGGTGGTGGTGTCGATCTCGCCGTTGGCGCCCACCTTCAGCAACGCCACCGAGCCGTCGACGCCGGCGGTCCAGCCTTTGCTGTTGCGGAATTTATCGAGCGCCTCGCGGGTCATGAACAGCAGCACCACGGCCTTCGATTGCGCGCCGGCCTGGAAGCCGACCGACACCGAGGCCACGCTGTAATAATCAACCGACTGGCCGCCGGTGCGCAGCACGCCCTTGCCGTACTCGCCGCCCACCACCAAGCCGGCCGCCAGCACGCGCGGGAACACCAGCACGCCGGCCGATTTGCGCACCAGCTCGCGCGAGCCCTTCACTTCGGCATATAGGCGCTCCAGCGTCGAGTAGGCGCCCTGCTCGATCTCGGTGCGGACGGCGGACGAATCGGCCTTGCCGGCCGTGGTGGTGGTGGTGCAACCGCCCAGCGCCAGGCCGGCCAACATCAGCGCTGCGGTGCCACGAAGCAGAAAAGTACGTTTTTGCATGGAAGTCTCCGTAAATGATCAACGAACGGCGGGGTGCCATGTGCTATGGCGCCCCCCATTCTGTCACCTTCCGGCGATTCGTGCTTTGTCCCATCCGTATCAAACGGCGCGGCCCTGCCCGAACAGGATGGCGCGCTCCTCGTCCGACATGGCGCGGTCCTTGCGGGCGTAGACGTTTTCCACGCCGACGTAGGCCTTGACGGTGGCCGGCCGCGCGCGGATCGCCTCGAACCAGCGTTGCAGGTCGGGGAAGTCGGACAGCGTCTGCCCGTGTCCCTCGTGCGGCACGATCCACGGGTAGCAGGCGATGTCGGCGATCGAGAACTCGCCGGCGATGAACTCGCGGCCTTGCAGCTGCTTGTCCAGCACGCCGTACAGGCGGCGCGTCTCGCGGGTGTAGCGGTCGATCGCGTACGGCACCGTCTCCGGCGCGTAGATGTTGAAGTGGCCGATCTGCCCCGCCATCGGCCCCAGCCCGGCCACCTGCCAGGTCAGCCATTGCAGGGCCACCAGCCGCGCGCGCGGATCGCGCGGCAGGCCGAAGCCGCTCTTGTCGGCCAGGTATTGCAGCATGGCGCCCGACTCGAACATGCTCAGCGGCGGCCCGCCGTCGGCCGGCGCGTGGTCGACCAGCGCCGGGATCTTGTTGTTCGGCGAAATGCGCAGGTACTCCGGCGCAAACTGTTCACCCTTGCCGATGTTCACGCGGATCAGCCGGTAGTCGATACCGGCCTCTTCCAGGTACATGGTCATTTTTAAGCCGTTGGGGGTGGCGGCGTAGTAGAGATCTATCATGGGGTCATTGTGCCTGCGGACGGCGCGTTGGCGGGATGCCAATCGCGGGATTTTTCAGGAGGCCAATCGGGCCGCGTCAGCGTCCGCCGAAGGCCAGGCGCTTGCCTTCGCGCAGCATGCTGGCGAACTCGGCCGCCGGAATCGGCTGGCTGAACAGATAGCCCTGCAGCTGGTCGCAACCCAGCTCGCGCAGGAAGCTCATCTGCTCGGCGGTCTCCACGCCTTCGGCCACGATCTCCTGGCGCAGCTGCTGCGCCATGGTGACGATGGCGCGCGCGATGGCGCAATCGTTCTCCTCGTACGGC
Source organism: Duganella sp. BJB1802 (assembly GCF_013369445.1). Classification (NCBI taxonomy): domain Bacteria; kingdom Pseudomonadati; phylum Pseudomonadota; class Betaproteobacteria; order Burkholderiales; family Oxalobacteraceae; genus Duganella; species Duganella sp. BJB1802. Next base: position 201,880 of record NZ_JABWEF010000012.1, read on the forward strand.
AGGCCGACGACGAAGGAGCGGTCGATCTTCAGGGTGCTGATCGGGAATTTCTTCAGGTAGGCCAGGCTGGAGTAGCCGGTGCCGAAGTCGTCCAGCGCCAGCGCCATGCCCATCGCCACCAGCTCGTTCATGATGGCGATCACGTTGTCGGTGCCGCGCATCAGCAGGCTCTCGGTGATCTCCAGGTTGATCTGGTCGGGCTGCACGCCGTGCCGCTCCAGCACCGCCGCCATGCGCCGGGGCAGCTGGCTGTCGAACTGCCGCGCCGACAGGTTGACCGCGATCGGCGGCATGATCAGGTTGGCGTCCTTCCATTCGCGCACCTGGCGGCAGGCTTCCTCCAGCACCCAGCTGCCGAGCTCAAGGATCAGGCCGGTCTCCTCCGCCACCGGGATGAACACGCCCGGCGACACCAGCCCGCGCACCGGATGGCGCCAGCGCAGCAGCGCCTCGGCGCCGACGATGCGGCCGCTGCGCAGGCTGACCTTGGGCTGGTAGTACAACAGCAGCTCGTTGTTGCCGAGCGCCTGGCGCAGCTCGCTCTCGATGCGCAGGTGCTCCTTGGCGCGCTGGTTCATTTCCTCGCTGTAGAACAGGAAGGCCGATTCGATGCTCTGCGCCGCCTTGTTCATCGCCACGTCGGCGTAGCGGATCAAGGTCGGGACGTCGGTGCCGTCCTCGGTGTAGACGGTGATGCCGATGTGGCCGCCCACCTGCAGGCTGTGGCCGGCGATCACGATGGGCGCGGCCAGTGTGGCCAGCAGCTTTTGCGCGACGATGGCGGCATGTTCGCGCTTTTCCACGTGCAGCAGCGCCACCGCGAACTTGTGGCCGTCCAGCCGCGCCAGCACGTCGGCCTCGCGCAGCGCCAGCCGGAACAGTCGGCCGATCTCGCACAGCAGGCCGTTGCCGATGTCGTGGCCCAGCGTGTCGCTGATGGCGCCGATGCGGGCGATCTCGATCACCAGCAAGGCGCCATGCTCCTGCGAGCGCTTGGTCTCGGTCAGCGCTTGGCTGACCAGCTGGTTGAGCAGGCACAGGTTGGGCAGGCCGGTCAGCGGGTCGTAGTTGGCCATGCGCTGCATGCGCGCCTCGGCGTCCTTGTGCACGCTGATGTCGGAGAACAGCGAGAAGGTGTGGCTGATCTTGCCCTGCTCGTCGCGCACCACGCTGATCGTCACCGATTGCGGGAACAGCTCGCCGTTCTTGCGCTTGCCGATGATCTCGCCGCGCCACGGGCCCTGCCCCTGCATGGCCGAGCGCACCTTGGCGCGGAACTCGGCGTCGTGCACGCCGGAGCGCAGCAGGTCCGGCGTCTTGCCGATCGATTCCTCCGGCGTGTAGCCGGTGATGCGGGTGAACGAGGAGTTGATCGAGACGATGCGCTCGTGGGCGTCGGTGATCAGCACGCCCTGGTCGCTGTCCTCGATGATGCGCGCGTGCAGGTTGACCTTGTCCGCCGCCGACAGCGTCTGGTCCACATTGGACAACTTGACCAGCATGCCGACCGGGTCGCCGGCCTCGTCGTGACGCAGCAGCAGGTGCAGGTTCACCCAGATCAGTTCGCCGTTCTTCCGGCGCCGCCGCACTTCGGTGTGGGCGCCGCCGGCAGGACTGCCGTCGTGCTCGAAGAACAGCTCGGCGATGTTGCCGTCGTCGTCGCCCTCGGCGTACAGGAACAGCACGTGCTGCCCGACCGCCTCGCCGGTGGCGTAGCCGAACATCTGCCGCGCGCCCTCGCTCCAGCCGGTCACGTAGCCGGCCAGGTCCAGTTCCAGCACCGCGTCAGCCGTGGCCGCCGCCGGCTCGGGCAGGCCGGCGTGCGCCTCGGCCAGCGCCGCGTCCAGCCGCGACAGCGTGGCCGCCAGCGCCTCGCCCGACTCGCCGCGGGCCTGACGGCTCAGCGCAAGGCAGAGCTCGATCGCGTCACGCATGGGGACTGCCCGCCTTGCCCGCCGCCACGCCCTGCATCCACAAATACGCCTCGGCCTGGATCTGGTTGAAGCTGGCGCCGTCGATCTGCAGCGCCTGCAGGCCCTGGGTCAGCGCCGCGAGATCGTCGTGCTCGGCGGCCTCGACCACGTCGAGCAACTGCCCCAGCTCGCCCTCGCGCGCCAGCAGCGCCTGCTGCACGGCTTCGCTGATGGTCAGCGGCTTCAGCACCTCGGCCAGCGGCATGCCGAACAGAACGCCAAGCAGCGAGAACATGCCGGCCATGAAGGCCTGCTCCTGGTGCGGCTTGTCGTGGCCGGCGGCCTTGGCCAGCAGCTCCATCTGCCGCGCCCGCACCGACACCCGCGCCAGCAGCATGGCCGAGCGCTGGTCGGCCTCGCGCGACGAGAACAGCATCAGGTTGAGCCAGCGCCGCAGCTGCGAGCGGCCCAGGATCAGGATGGCCTGCGAAAAACTGGTGACGCGGCGGCCGGTGCCCATGCCCAGCGAGTTCACCAGCCGCAGCAGGTGGTAGGACAAGGTCGGGTCCTGGCGCAACAGCGCTTCGATTTCGTGGGTGTCGGCGTCGGCCGAGACCAGTTGCACCAGCTTGAGCGCCAGCGCGCGCGAGGCGGCCTGGCTGCCCACCGGCTTGGGCGGCGGCGCCAGGAACCAGTCGCCCTCGATCCAGTTGGCGCCGGCGGGCAGCTCGGCGGCCAGCGCGCCGTCGCTGTGGTGGACCTTGTCGGCGGGCAGCGGCTGCCAGCCCGCCTCGTCCAGCATATGGTTGACGGCCTCGGCCTGGCCGGCGCGGTAATAGCAACTCATGCTGCCGGAAGCGAGCTCCTGCAGCGCGCCGGCCGGCACCGCGTCGGCCTGCAAGCCGCCGGCGTCGAGCAGCAACGCCGAGGGCACGCCGTTGCGATCGGCCAGGGGATGCAAAAACACGGGCGGCATGGCGGTCGAGGCGGTCATGAGGTGTCCAGCAAGAGCAATCGATGATCCCGCTATGGTACTCCGAAATTATTGGCCTCGGCCAACATTATGGAAGCGAACCGGGCAATATCAAACGATGGGGCAAATGGCCCAGCAGCCGCTCGAACAACCCCGGCTGCTTCATGCGGTCCAGCCACCATTGCAGCGCCGCGCCGCGCTCGCCGCTGCGCCAGGCCAGGTGGAAGGTCTCGGCCGGCTTGGGTTCCTCGACCTGTTTTTCCACCAGCAGGCCGGCGGCGATGGCGGCGCGCGCGCACGGCTCGGGCAGGAAGCCGAAGCCCACGCCGTCGAGCTGGTACTGGAACTTGGTGTGCATGTCGGGCACGGTCAGCGTGTCCTGGCCCAGCACCAGGCCGACGGTGCGCGGCGCCATCTGCCGGGCCGAGTCGGCCACGCTGACGGCGCGGTGCCGCTGCAGTTGAACGCGGTCCAGCCTGCCTTCAACCGACGCCAGCGGATGCGACGGCGCCACCGCGAACACGAAGCCGATCTTGCCGATCGGCTGGGACACGTAGCCGCCGCCGGCCGGACCGTCGCCGGCCACGCCCACCAGCAGGTCGGCGCGGCGGTCCAGCAGCGCCTCCCAGGCGCCGGACAGCGCTTCGCGCACCAGGCGCAGCCGGGTTTGCTGGGCGACCTGGTAGAAGGCGTGAATGTCGTCGCGCAGCACGCCGGCCGAGAACATCGAATCCATGCCGACGGCCAGTTCGGTCTCCCAACCGGACGCCACGCGGCGCACGCGGTGCTCCAGGTCCTGCGCGGCCTTGAGCAGGTAGCGCCCTTCCTTGAGCAACTCGGCGCCGGCCGCCGTCAGCTCGACGCGCGGGCCGATGCGCTCGAACACTTGCACGCCGAGGTCGTCCTCCAGCTTGCCGACGGTGTAGGAAATGGTCGAGGGCACGCGGTGCAGTTCCTTGCCGGCGGCCGAGAACGATCCACGGCGGTCGATGGCGTCGACGATTTGCAGGGCTTCCAGGCTGAGTCTAAGCATTCGATTTTTTCGATAGTAAAGAGGTAAATTTTCCGTTTTTTTATTCAGAACCGGAGGAATATACTGTGATTCATGGATGCAGCGATAGCGAAACACCTTTCAAAATTATCGCACATTAACCAAAAAGAAACGGAGCCTACCATGTTACAAATTCGCAGAAGTGAAGAACGCGGCGTCGCCAACCACGGCTGGCTGCAATCCCGCCATACCTTCTCGTTCGGCAGCTATCACGATCCGAAACACACCGGTTTCGGTCCCCTGCTGGTCATCAATGAGGACCAGGTGCTGGGCGGCCAGGGTTTCGGCACCCACGGCCACCGCGACATGGAGATCATCTCCTACGTGCTGAGCGGCGCGCTGGAGCACAAGGACAGCATGGGCACCGGCTCGGTGCTGCACTACGGCGACGTCCAGCGCATGAGCGCCGGCAACGGCGTGCGCCACAGCGAGTTTAACCATTCGCCAAGCGAACAGGTGCACTTCCTGCAGATCTGGATCCAGCCCAACCAGACCGGCATCCCGCCCAGCTACGAGGAAAAGCACTTCACGCCGGAAAGCAAACAGGGCCGGCTGCGCCTGATCGCCTCCAACGACGGCCGCGACGGCTCGGTGCTGATCCACCAGGACGCGGCGCTGTACGCCACCATCATGGCGGCCGGCGACCACCTGAAGCATGAGCTGGCCGAGGGACGCATCGCCTACGTCCACGTTATCCGGGGCGATGTGACGGTCAACGGCACCCCGCTCAAGGACGGCGACGCGCTGAAGATCACGGCCGAAACGCTGCTCACGCTGCAGGACGCCTACGAGGCGGAAGTGCTGGTGTTCGACCTGCCCGCATAGGCTAGAGGCCGGCCTAAAAAAACTTTCCGCCAGTTTTGGTATCATGAAGGGCGCGCCGGGTCTGTTCGAACAGCCCGGCGCGCCTTTTTTACCTGAATATCAATCAATTGAAGAGCATAGCTATGTCGCAGAGCGCAGCAACCCCGGCAACCGACGAACTGGATTACATGACTTCCTGCGCCCTGCCGACCCCCTGGGCCCAGTTCACGCTGCACGCCTTTGTCGAAAAGGCCACGGGCAAGGAACACCTGGCGATGGTGCTGGGCGATATCGGCAACGGCGAGCCGGTGCTGGCGCGCGTGCACTCCGAGTGCCTGACCGGCGACGTGCTGTTCTCGCAGCGCTGCGATTGCGGCGCCCAGCTCGAAGGCGCGCTCAAGCGCATCGCCACCGAGGGACGCGGCGTGTTGCTGTACCTGCGCCAGGAGGGCCGGGGCATCGGCCTGATCAACAAGATCCGCGCCTACCGCCTGCAGGAAGCCGGCGCCGACACGGTGCAGGCCAACGAACAGCTGGGCTTCAAGCCCGACCAGCGCACCTACGGCCTGGTGCAGCCGATGCTGGCGCAGTTCGGCGTCAAAAGCTTACGCCTGATGACCAATAATCCGCGTAAGATCGATGCCATGACCAAACTGGGCATCGAGGTGGCCGAGCGCGTTCCGCTGCTGGTCAACCGCAACGCCTTCAACCAGCACTACCTGAATACCAAGGCCGCCAAGCTGGGCCACATGATGACGCCGCTGACCCCGGCCCCGGTGGAGGATGGCGCGCTGTAAGGTTGATTTTTAAGGATTGCATGAAATTTAACAAGCTTGCTGTCTCCATCGCCCTGAGCTGGGCCGGCGCCACCGCGCTGGCCGCTCCGGCCGCCACCACGCCGGCCACGCCGCCGCAGCTGGCCGCCGCGCAGTCCTCGTCCAAGGCCTCGGCGCCCGCCGCCGACAACGCCGACGCCACCCCGCTGCCGCAGCCCTCAAGCTCGGCCCAGCATCTGTACGCTTCCGCCAAAAACGATATCCTGCAGGTGCGCTCGCTGCTCAAGAGCGGCCGCACGCAATCGTCGGTCGGCTCCGGCTTTTTGATCGGCACCAGCAACCTGGTGGTGACCAACTACCACGTGGTGTCGCAGTTCGCGCTCGATCCCGACACCTACGTCGGCGAATGGGTGGACACCAGCGGCCAGCGCGGCAACGTCGAGCTGCTGGCGGTGGACGTGCTGCACGACCTGGCCGTGCTGCGCGTGAGCCGCAACGGCACCGGCTTCTTCAAGATCCCCGAACAATTGGCCAAGCTGACGCAGGGCCAGTACCTGTACTCGCTGGGCAATCCGCTCGACCTGGGCTTCGCCATTTCCGAAGGCGCCTACAACGGCGTGATCGCGCGCAGCTTCTACGACCAGCTGATGTTCACCGGTCCGATCAACTCCGGCATGAGCGGCGGCCCCAGCGTGACGGTGGACGGCGCGGTGGCCGGCGTCAACGTCTCCAAGCGCCTCGACGGCGAACTGGTCAGCTTCCTGGTGCCGGCCCGCTACGCGCAGGACCTGCTCAAGCGCGTGGAGCAGCAGAAAAAGGCGCCGGCCGATTTCACCGCCGTGGTCGCCGCGCAGCTGCTGACCCACCAGCGCGCCATGGTCGACCAGCTGCTGGCCAGCCCGCTGAGCCTCAAGCCGATGGGCCCGTATCAAGTGCCGGTGCGCGAGTCCGAGCAGATGCGCTGCTGGGGCCGCTCCAACGTCAAGGCCGACAAGCCGTTCACGGTGGACGACGCCAGTTGCGCGATGGAGTCGGCCATCTTCGTCAGCGGCTCGCTGCAGACGGGCCAGCTGAGCATCCGCCACCAGTACCTGCGCAGCACCGGCCTGGGCCAGCTGCGCTTCGCGCAACTGGCCAGCGCCTCGTTCAAGAACGAGCACTTCGGCACCAACAAGGACACCCGCCTGACCGGCCCGCAATGCACCGAGGACTTCGTCAAGAACAAGGACGTGCCGCTGCGCGCCGTGCTGTGCGTGCGCGCCTACCGCAAGTTCGCCGGCCTGTACGACTTCGCGCTGCTGACCGCGAGCACCGACCAGGGCTTGATGAGTTTGCAGAGCCGGCTCGACGCGCGCGGCGTCTCGTATGAAAACGGCTTGCGCCTGTCGCGCGTGTTCATCGATTCGATCGGCCTGGCGCCGGTGGTGGTTAAGAAGCCCGCCCCGGCGGCCAAGGGAGGCGCGCGATGAAAGCCCCCTACTTCATCGAGATCCTGGCCCGCAACGGCGACGTGCTGCACCGTCACAAGGTGGACGCGCTGCCGATCCGCCTGGGCCGCAGCTACGATAACGACGTCATCCTCGACGACGCTCACAGCGCCGCCGCCCACGCGGTGGTCGACGCCGACGAGCAAGGCCGGCTGGTGTTGCGCGACCTCGGCAGCAAGAACGGCAGCTACCTGAACGGCAAGCGCCAGACCAGCATGGTGCTGGACGGCGACACCATGGTGCGCCTGGGCCACACGCGCCTGCGCGTGCGCGCGGCCGACTTCCCGGTCGCCGACGAACGCGCCGACACCACCATGCACGGCTGGGAAGGCGCGGCGCCGGCCACCATCGGCCTGGCGCTGATCGCCGTCTTCACCTGCCTGGAAACCTGGCTGTCCGACGTCGAACCGTTCGCGCTGATACGCTACCTGCAGGTGCTGGCCACCAGCCTGGCCGCCGGCCTGGTGTGGAGCGGCTTGTGGGCGCTGGCCAACCGCCTGTTCGGCGTCCATGCGCGGCTGGGGCGGCACTTGTTCATCCTCGGCAGCGCGCTGGCCGTGGTCGGCGTGTGGAAGGTCATCAGCTCGGTGCTGGCGTACGCGTGGTCGGCCGAGGCCTTCACCCGCTACGGCAACCTGGTCACGCTGGCAATCGCCTGCGGCATGCTGTTCTTCCACCTGGTCACCATCAAGCCCCACCATCCACGGCGTTTCGCCATCAGCAGCTGGGTGATGCTGATGGGCGGCGCCGCGCTGATGCTGATGACCAATCTGCAGGGAACGGGCCGCGCCGCCGACGAGCTGTACATGTCGGTGCTGCTGCCGCCGGAAGTGCGGCACAGCCCGGACCGGAGCGTCGATCAATTCATGGCCGACGCGGCCGGACTGAAAACCGCCGCCGACGCCGCCCGCGTCCGCGCGGTCAAGGACGGCACGCCGGAAACCGAGGACGACGACGACGGCGCCGAATGAACGCCGGCATCCTGCGGGACATTAGTCCTGCGGGATGTTGTGGATGTGGGCCAACAGGGTTTTGATATCGGCCTCCGCCTCCGGCGGGAGATTAACGAACATGGCGCCGATATGGAGTTGCTCGCCCAACAGGAAGGATTTGTAGGAGCGCGTGACGCGCACTTCCATTTCAGGGACGATGACGGATTCCGATTCCAGTTCCAGCTGCACGTTCAGCAGCTTGCGGCCCTTGAGCAAACCCTTGACGGCATTCTTCGTGCAGCGCAGGCCGATCCCGCCCAGGGAGAAATCGTAGATGGGCAACTCATAGAACTTACCGTTTAACTCGAAGGACGCACTGAACGTGACCGCCAGCGGCGTTTCCACCCGCTCCGAGGCGCGCCGGTTCAGCACGGCGCAGGTCTCAGGGAAGACCATGGGTATCAGGTGCGGGCTGCCGGGAACCGAGGTCCACTCCTCGCTGGACAGGCGGAACTGCAGCTTCGCGGAGGTCAGCCAGGTGACGAAGGTGACTTTGCCGGGCGGCAGGACTTCGCCTTCATTCAACTCCATCACGAAATGAGGCTGCTCGGGATCGACCGACAGGATGCGGCCAAGCACCGGCTCGCGGTTGCCGGCGACATACATTGAGATCGCGTCGCCGGTTTCAGCCAGGAGGGTCAGCGTATCGCCGATATCGTCCTCGCTCGTCATTTCAAAGGAATTGGCGGAGGCCGGGATGGGACTCATCGCATCCTGCGGGCGCGGCGGTCCTCGCCGGATCGAGTGGGCAGTAGGTTCACTGAGTGACATGGCGCTCACCTCTGATGATGACATGATTAGACATTATTTAGGTCTGTGTATAACTTCATCATAGTCTTGGTTTTTCCCTTAAGCAACCTTTTTATAATTTTGGAAAATGGCCCGATACGGGGCGAGAATGCGCGAACATTGCAGTTAAGCAAGATGATATGCTGTGCATGCCCAAGCCGCACAGAATTTATCAATGAGGATGTACCTTGAGTCAAAAAAATTTCCGCCAGTTGCACGATGCACTGTTGAGCTACGAAGGCGGGTCGGCGTATGCGGATGTGCTTTTGCCTTGGCTTCATGAAAGCCAGGAAGAACAAACGTGGTTACGCTCTTTTGGACAACGGGAGGGTGAGCCCATCCCTGCAGCGACTGTTGAAGAGTTATGGTCGCTTTACGCGCTGAGCCGCGTCTGCGAGGTCTTGATTTTAACCTTCCAAGACGGCGGCTTCGATTCAAGCTGGAAAGGACCAGCCATATCGATCAGCGAGTTCACTGCGTTTATCGAAGCGCTGGGCTTAACAGTATTAAAGCCCGCCGCCTACTGCGAGTTTTATCATGAGGTCCTAAGCGTCGAACCCCATGAGTCTCCTGACGCCCACATCCTCGCTTACAAGTGGCCCTGTGTAATGCTGGGCAATTTGCTTGTTTTGCGTGGCGGCGTCGCGGTCGCCGCGAACCCCGCGCTTCTTCGGCCAGGCATCGCTGACAACTCCACCCTTTATTGGTCCAGTCGCCGAAAAGCGCGGCCACATCAGGATCTTTCGAACGGCTGGGGGCACAACTCACAATGGCGCACGGCATTCCGGCGCGACTATGTCATCGGGGCCAACCAGTATTTCAACGTCGACGGCAAATGTGATTTGGCGTCGCCGGAATGGCAGCAAACCGATTGCTGCGAAATGGAAGTCAGCCTGACACGGGAGGAGAGAATCGAGCTTCTGACGAATCGTTGTTTCGTCAGGTCTGCAAAGCCGCACGCCGACTTGTGGCCATACCATGATCGTATTCGGATTGCCGACGGCACAGGCCAAAAAAAACCCGCCAGCCCGAACGCGCTCAAGATCGCGCTCGGTGCCAGCGGGCTTTGGGGCGTGCTGTCTCTTACCTGGCTGCTTTGCGGCGGCGCGCGATGACGCCTACCAGGCCCAGGCCTGCCAGCAACATGGCGTAGGTTTCCGGCTCAGGTACGGCGGCGGTGACGGACACGTTGTCCAGCACGGCGCCCGAGTAGCCGTCGCCACCGACGCTGCTGAACACCAGCGCCTGCGAACCACCGGTGGTGATGAAGTTGAAGCTGTAGTTGGTGACGGGGGTGCTGCCATCGAACGCGTAGTGGTTGCCACCAACGAACACGTCCAGGCCAGCGCCATGCGAGTACGGGTTGTGGGTCAGGTCGAACGACAGCGTGTAGGTGGCGCCGGCGACCGCGTTGAACGATTGCGACAGCACGCCCGGACCTGGCGTGCCCAGCATGTCGATGCTGTTGCCCGATATCGAGTTGTAGCTGTTGTTGATGACGTCGACGGAGACGCCGCCGACAGTCCAGTTGGCGATCGCGCCCGAACCCGCGCCCACCCTGACGTAGTCGTTCAGATTGACGCCGGCGACATTTTCAAAGTCGCCGTTCTGGATCAGGTTGGCGGCCGAGGCGGCGCCCGAAACGCTTGCTGCGGCGATGGCTGCTGCCAACATCAGTTTGCAAATTTTCATGGCTGACTTTCAAAAAAGGTGGGACGGCGACGTAATGTAGCCATTTTACCGACTAATTTCAAAAGCACAACTAAAATTTCATTTTGTTACTGAATATATTTTTATAGCAATATTTCTACCGGATTAAGAAGGCCAGCCGCGCAGCACCTGGTCCACCACCTCCTGCAGTTGTTTGCGGGTGGCGCCGGCAGCCGCCTGCACCGCCATTCCATTCGAGACCGTCATCACATAGCGCGCCAATTGACCCGAGCAGCTGTCGACCGGCAGGTCGCCATCCACCTTGGCGCGCTCCAGCCGCGCGCGCAGCTTGGCTTCGCTGGCGGCGCGGCGCTCGATCAGCGAGTGGCGAATTGGCAACGCATCGTCGCTGCAGGCCAGCGCGCCGTTGATCACCAGGCAGCCGTGCGGGTTCTCGGCTTCGGTCTGGGCGTCGGCATTGCCGCGCAAAAAATGCTCGACCACGGCGCGCGCGGTCGGCTGCTCCAGCGCCGCGTTGAACAGCGGATCGTGGGTGGCGCCGTAGCGCTCCAGCGCCATGCGGAACAGGTTTTCCTTGTTGCCGAACACGGCGTACAGGCTCGGCCGGTTCATGCCCATCGCCTCGGTCAGCTCCGGCAGCGAGCTGCCTTCGTAGCCCTTTTCCCAGAACACTTTCATGGCCTTGTCGAGCGCCGTCTCCGCGTCAAACGTACGCGGGCGGCCGCTCTTGCGTGCGGATGCGGAAGTATCTTTCATACTGATCGGTTAAAAATTCATTGACAAAGTTCTTTGCGGTGTTCATTATGAACCGATCAGTAAAAAACTCAAGTATTTTTACCGCTCATAGGAAAAATCTCACATGCAAAACAACACCACCCAGGCCGTCGTGCGCGACGACGCGCCCTTGCCCATCCCCAAATCCACCCGGTCCGCATGGCTGGCCGTGCTGTCGGTCGCCGTCGGTTCGTTCGCGCTGGTCACGACGGAATTCCTGCCGGTCGGCCTGCTGCCCTCCATCGCCGCCGAGCTGGGCGTGACCGAGGGCGTGGCCGGCATGCTGGTGACGGTTCCCGGGCTGGTCGCCGCGTTCGCCGCCATCCTGGTCACCATCGGCGTCGGCAAGACCGACCGCCGCTACGTCATCTGGGGCCTGACCGCCACGCTGATCCTCTCCAACCTGATCGTCTTCCTGTCGCCGACCTTCCCGCTGGTGTTGGCCGGACGGGCGCTGCTGGGCATAGGCGTGGGCGGCTTCTGGGCCATCGGCGGCGCGCTGGGCAACCGGCTGGTGCCGCCGGCCAAGGCCGCGCGCGCCACGGCGATCATCTTCGCCGGCATCTCGCTGGGCACGGTGGCCGGCGTGCCGGCCGGCGCCATGATCGGCGAACTGGCGGGCTGGCGCACGGCCTTCTTCGCGGCGGGTTCGTTGTCGGTGCTGGTGCTGGCGGCGCAGGTGTGGCTGATGCCGAGCCTGCCGACCACGCAAGCCCTGACCTTCGCCCAGCTGCCGGCGCTGCTGCGCGTGCAGAAGGCGCGGCTCGGCATGCTGGCGACGCTGCTGGTCTTCATCGGCCAGTTCGCCGCCTACACCTATGTCACGCCCTTCCTGAGCCAGACCGCCGGACTGAGCGCGAAGGCCATCAGCGCCCTGCTGCTCATTTATGGCGCGGCTGGTTTTGTCGGCAATCTGATCGGCGGCTGGGCGGTGGCGAAGAGCGTCAAGAATTCGCTGATCGCCACAGGCGTGATCATGGGGCTGTCGGCGGCGGCGATGCCGCTGCTCGGCACCGGCGCGGTTGGCGCGACGGTGTTGATCGTGATCTGGGGCCTGGCGTTCGGCATGATGCCGATCTCGGTGCAGACATGGATGTTCAAGGCCGCGCCGGATGCGATGGAGAGCGGCGGTGCGGTGTTCGTGTCCACCGCGCAGATTTCATTGGCCAGCGGTGCGCTGGTGGGCGGCGTGTCGGTCGACCATCTGGGCGTGTCGAGCGCGATGGTGGTGGGCGGCTTGTTCGGGCTGGCGATGGCGGCCGTCATCGCGGCGTGGGCGCGGGACGATGGCAAGCCCGTGGGCAAGCTGCACGCCGTGCACTGATCAGATCCGGCCGCGTTTGAACTCAGCCAGGAAGGCCTTGGTCTCGCTGGCTGACAGCACTTTGATGTCGTCGCCGTGCCAGGCGTACAGGTAGGGCGTGCCGCCCAGGCGGTCGGTCAGTTTGGCGTCCAGCAGGAAGCAGGTGCCGGGCGGGTAATCGTCGCACATGCGGCGCGAGCATTGCACGTGCAGCTCGGGCGAGAAAGCCTGTCCCGGCACCGGATGGATCGCCACCCTGCCCGCGCGTTCCACCGAATGCACCGCCACCTGCCGATAAGCGTAAATATCGCGCGCCATCGTCCATCCTTCACCGTCAAAAAGCGCCATGGTAGCAGATCGGCTTTTTGCCGCCTTGATCGCAATGCACTATTGATCCAATCGAAGGACGATTAAGAATACCAGGCACAGGATGTCGAAACGATGTCCTGGCAGCCTGACATTTTTCAGTGCCGCTTGAAGGATGTCTTCAAGCCACTACACTGAGATAACTAGGTACATCTGGAGCGACGCCAAGCGGCAGAGCAATCTGCGCAAGCACGGCCTCGATTTCGCGGACGCAGTGGATGTGATTGAGCGCGACTCGTTCACAACCGAAGACATTCGATTCCAGTATGCCGAGCGGCGCTTCAACACGCTTGGCTACTTCCAAGGTGAGCCTGTTTCTGTGACTTATACGGAGGAAAATGATGTTATACGAATCATCTCATTCAGAAAGGCCAGCAGACGAGAAGAAGTTGTCCTACTTAGAGAGTCCCGATAGCTGGATCAATGTCATGCCCAATCATGACAACGAGATCGAATTCGACGAGGATTGCCCAGAATACGACCCGCGATACTTTACAGAGCCTGTCCATAAATTTAATGGAAGGATTATTCTGCCACGAAAGTCGGCAACAGATCCGATCGACCCGGAAGTGCTGGCGTCTATGAAGTCCATCACACCACTCGTGCAGATGGAGCCAGATATCCTGGGTGGAATGCCGGTGTTCAAAGGAACGCTGGTGCCGATCAAGCGCATGTTCGACTATCTGCTGGCGGGGAAACCGTTGGACGACTTTTTGGCAGACTATCCTTCAATTACCCGCGACATGGCCATCGGCGTGCGGGATAGCGCGACGACCTTGTTTTACGAGGAAATAAGCAAGGCAATCGATTCCGCCGCGATGCCCTCTTCCCTGCCCAGGTAACCCAGCTTCTCGTTGGTCTTGGCCTTGATGTTGACCTGGCCGACCGCCACGCCCAGATCCTCCGCGATATTGGCGCACATGCTGGCGATGTGCGGCGCCATCTTCGGCCGCTGGGCGATGATGGTGGCGTCGATATTGCCGATGCTGTAGCCGGTGGCGACCACGCGCCGCGCCGCCTCCTTCAACAAGGTGCGCGAATCGGCGCCCTTGAACTGCGGATCGGTATCCGGGAAGTGCTTGCCGATGTCGCCCAGCGCCGCCGCGCCCAGGATAGCATCGGTGATCGCGTGCAGCAGCACGTCGGCGTCCGAGTGCCCCAACAGGCCGACGTGATGCGGGATGTCGACGCCGCCGATGATCAGCTTGCGGCCTTCCACCAGTGCGTGGCAATCGTAACCCTGGCCGATGCGGAATGGGAGTTTGGTCATTTTTTTATCCTGTGTTATTCGCCTGCGGCCAGGTACATTTCCGCGATGCGGATGTCGGCCGGCAGCGTGACTTTCAAATTTCGGGGATGGCCTTCGATCAGGCGCGGCGACAGGCCGAGCATCTCGACCGCGCTGGCGTCGTCGGTGATGGCGTTGGCGTCCGGCGCGCTACCCAGGGCGCGCAGCAGCAGCTCGTAGCTGAACATCTGCGGCGTCTGAGCCAGCCACAGGCCGTTGCGCGATACCGTCGTCGCCGCCACCGGCACCGCGCCCGTCGCGCGCTTGACCGTGTCCACCACCGGCAGCGCGAGCAGGCCGCCGGCCGCGTCGTCGCCCACGCCGTCTATCAGCTTGGCGATCAAGGCCGGCGTCAGCCCGGGACGCGCGGCGTCGTGCACCATGATCATGTCGCCGCCAGCGACCACGCCTTGCAGCTCGCGCAGCGCGTTGAGCACCGTGTCCATGCGCGTGGCACCGCCGCAGCGCAGCACCGTCACGCCGTCCAGGTCCGCCGGCAGCACGCCGTCGATCTGGCCGTCGGCCGCGCTGACCACCACGTAGGTGTGCGACACCAGCTCGCTGGCGCGAAACGCGTCCACCGCATGGCGCAGCATCGGCTTGCCGCCGACCGTCAGGTATTGTTTGGGTCCGTCGGCCGCCATGCGCGCGCCTACGCCGGCGGCGGGCAGCAATGCAAAATAGCGCGGTGTATGTTTGGATGCAGTCATAGTTCTCAGTTGTTTTTCCGGCGGCGCAGCAGGATCGCTTCGATCTCGCCATCGCAAGCCTTGCTCAAGCGGGCGTATTCCGCAGGCGTATCGATCGCCGCCTGCTTCGCCTTGCCCTTCTCGAATTCATCCCGGATGAACGGGAACCAGGTGCCGTTGATCTCGTGCTCCAGCGCCGACATCGCGGTGCCGGACGGCGCGTACAACGGCTTGGCCTCGAAGCGTTTGTTCAGGGCCGCGCGCACCACCTGTTCCACGCGCGCCAGGTTTTCCATATACGCCTGCAGGTGCCGCTGCTCGTGTTCCAGGATCGTCTTGTACGCGCAGGTGCCCGGCGCGAACTCGTTGCCGACATAGATCAGCACCGGCGAATAATTCAGCTTCAACTCCACCTTCGGCGCGATGCATTCGTAGCCGCTGGCCGCGTCCTGCAAAATCTGGCCGCCAAGTTCGGCCGAGTACTGGCCGTTGGTCACGGTCAGGCCCAGCGTCACCATCTTGCCGTCGATGCTGCCGAACTTCGCGGTCAGTGCGCGGTACGGCAGCTGGTTGTTGATGGTGTAGCCGTTCTGCTTTGCCGACAGCACCGAGACCGTCTTCGCTATCGTATCCTCGCAGCGGATCTGGAACGGCGTGCGCTGCGCGGCGGCGCTTGCCGTGCCGCAGGCCAGCAGGCCCAGACCAACGAGGACAACGAACTTCATAGTTTCCAGTCACCCGCGCGCAGCTTGTCCAGCCAGAAGATGCCGATGACCGTTTTCACGTCGGTGATTTTCCCTTCGCGCACCCACTGCAGCAGCTCGTCGATGGTGGCGGTGAAGGTTTCGAGGAACTCGCCGTCGTCCAGCTTCTGCGGGCCGGCCTTGAGGCCGCGCGCCAGGTACAGGTCCAGATGCTCGTCCGAATAAGCGATGGCGTTGTGGATGGTGCTGACGAACTGCCATTCGCTGGCGGTGTAGCCCGTTTCCTCTTCCAGTTCGCGCTTGGCGCTGGCCAGCGGGTCTTCATTGTGGTCGATTTTCCCGGCCGGGAATTCGATGAACACCTGATGCAGCGGATAACGGTATTGGCGCTCCATCAGCACCGTGCCGTCGTCCAGCAGCGGCAGGATGACGACGGCGCCCGGATGCAGCACGTATTCACGTGCCGTGTGTTTGCCGTCGGGGAGTTCGATTGTGTCGCGTTGGACTTTGAGGAAGTGGCCGTCGTAGACCAATTCACCGTCGATACGGGTTTCTGTCAGATGCTTGTCCATGCCTGCTCCATCGTTGAAGAACGATAGTGTATCAGCCGTGGCGCTTGCGCAGGTAGCAGACGATGAATCCGGGGAAGCCCAGCACGATGAAGATGCAGGCGGCGATGGCGTAGAACTCCCACGTCTGCGGGAAGCGGTTGCCGATCTGCGCTTCGAGGGCGAAGCCGATCGCGCCGACGACAAAGTACAGCACCGTCATTTCCGCCAGCCGCACCAGCAGCGGCTTGCGGGGCCACTTGGCGGCCACCAGCGCGAATACTTTGTCGTTGAAAAATGGCAGGTTGGCGGCCACCAGTGCAGCGGCGATCACCAACCAGCTAGCGACGGAAACATCCATCAGTATTTCAGCGTCAGGGTCATGGCTTTCAGGCAGGCAGCCAGCAGCGGGCCTGGCAGAATACCCAGAGCGATGATGGCGATGCCGTTCAGGCTCAGTGCGACGCTCATGTCGGCCTTGACCACGATCGGCGAGTTGTCGGTCGGCTCATCGAACCACATCATCTTGACGACGCGCAGGTAGTAGAACGCGCCGATCAGCGAGAACATCACCGCCAGCACGGTCAGCCAGATCTGGCCGGTGCCCAGCACCGCGGTCAGTACCGAGAATTTGGCGGCAAAGCCCATCATCGGTGGCACGCCAGCCAGCGAGAACAGCAGGATCGACATGACGGCGGCGAACCAGCCGCTACGCTTGCTCAGGCCCTTGAAGTCGTTCAGGGTCTCGGCTTCGAAGCCGGCGCGCGACAACAGCATCAGCACGCCGAAGCTGCCGATGGTGGTCAGCACGTAGGTGATGGTGTAGTACATCGCGGCGCTATAAGCGGCGTCGCGGCCACTGGCGTCGGTGGTGCCCGCAACGCCGGCCAGCAGGCCAAGCAGCACGAAGCCCATCTGCGCGATGGTGGAGTAAGCCAGCATGCGTTTCAGGTTGGTCTGCGCGATTGCGGTCAAGTTACCGATGGCCAGGGACAGCACCGCCAGCACCATCAGCATCTGCTGCCAATCGACCGCGCGCGGGAACAGGCCTTCCACCAGCAAACGAATGCAGATGGCGAAGGTGGCGATCTTCGGCGCACCGCCCAACAGCAGGGTCACTGCGGTTGGCGAACCTTCGTAGACGTCAGGTACCCACATATGGAACGGTACAGCACCCAGCTTGAACGCCAGGCCGGCGACCAGGAACACCAGGCCGAAGACCAAAATGGTCGGCTGGATGGTGCCGCGACCGACGGCGCTCGATACGGTGGCGATGTCCAGCGAGCCGGTGGCGCCGTACAGCATCGAGATACCGTACAGCAGGAAACCGGATGCCAGCGCGCCCAGGATGAAGTACTTCATCGCGGCTTCGGTGGCCTTGTGGTTGTCGCGGCGGATCGCCACCAGCGCGTACAGCGACAGCGACATCAGTTCCACGCCCAGGTACACGGACAGGAAGTTGGAACCGGAGATCATCACCATCTGGCCCAGCGTGGCGAACAGCGCCAGCACGTAGAACTCGCCGCCCAGGTTACCGCTCAACATGCCGCGGTCGTCCGCGTATTGGCGCGAGTAGACCAGCGTCAGGCCGACGGCCAGGTAGGTGAACAGCTTGAGCAGGTTCGACATCGGATCCGAGAGGAACATGCCGTTGAAGGTGTAGACCGTGGTGCCGGCCGCGTAGTCGTGGTAGCTGAACGCGGCGCAAACCAGCAGCGTCACCAGCGACAGCACGTAGGTCACCGAGCGCTTACCCTGCGACAGGAACATATCGATCAACAGGATCGCGCAGGTGCCGACCAGCAGGGCGACTTCTGCGGACAGCGGTACCATGTCGATTACTGCTTGTGGAAGTGGAGTAGTCATTTATGTGTTTCCGTTTTCAGTAAGGCAGCTTGCTGTGCGCAACGTGAGCCAGCAGGTCTGCAACCGAGGTTTGCATCGTGTCGGTGAATGGCGCTGGGTACAGGCCCATGTACAGCACGGCGACAGCCAGAATGCCCAGCATCAGGAATTCGCGGCCGTTGATGTCGACCAGTTCGGCCACATGGTGGTTGGCGACCTTGCCGAAGATGACGCGCTTGGCCATCCACAGCGAGTATGCTGCGCCGAAGATCAGCGCGGTCGCGGCCAGCAGGCCGATCCAGAAGTTGAACTGGGTGGCGCCCAGGATCACCATGAACTCGCCGACGAAGCCGGAAGTCGCAGGCAGACCGCAGTTGGCCATCGAGAAGAAGATGAACAGCGCGGCGAACTTCGGCATCTTGTTGACCACACCACCGTAGTCGGCGATCTGGCGCGAGTGCGCCTGGTCGTACAGTACGCCGATGCACAGGAACATCGCGCCGGAGATGAAGCCGTGCGAGATCATTTGCGCGATCGCGCCCTGGATGCCCATGTTATTGAAGATGAAGAAGCCCAGGGTGACGAAGCCCATGTGCGCGATCGACGAGTAGGCGACCAGCTTTTTCATGTCCTTCTGCACCAGCGCGACCAGGCCGATGTAGATCACGGCGATCAGCGACAGGGTGATGACGAACGGCGCCATGTAGTGCGAGGCATCCGGCACGATAGGCAGCGAGAAACGCAGGAAACCGTAAGCGCCCAGCTTCAGCATGATCGCGGCCAGCACGGCGGAACCGCCGGTCGGCGCTTCCACGTGGACGTCCGGCAGCCAGGTGTGGACCGGGAACATCGGCACCTTGACGGCGAAGGCCATGAAGAAGGCGATGAAGATGAAGATCTGCTCTTTCATCGTCAGGGCGATCTTGTGCCACATCAGGATGTCGAAGCTGCCGCCCGATGCCTTGTACAGGTAGATGATGGCGACCAGCGTCAGCAGCGAGCCGAAGAAGGTGTACAGGAAGAACTTGAACGACGCGTACACGCGGTTCTCGCCGCCCCAGATACCGATGATGATGTACATCGGGATCAGCGTGGCTTCGAAGAAGAAGTAGAACAGCAGGCCGTCCATGGCGCAGAACACGCCGATCATCAGGCCGGACAGGATCAGGAAGGCGCCCATGTACTGGGCCACGCGCTTCTGGATCACCTGCCAGGCCGAGATCACGACGATCACGGTGATGAAGGCGGTCAGCGGCACGAACCACAGCGACAGGCCGTCGATGCCCAGCGAGTAGTAGATGTTGAAGCGCTCGATCCACGGCGACTTCTCGACGAACTGCATGCCATGCGCGGCGTTGCTGAAGTTGGTGATCAGCGGGATGGTCGCGACGAAGCTGACGATCGCGCCGATCAACGACCCAACGCGCACCAGCGCGGCGTTGGTGTCACGGCCCACGGCCAGCACGATCAGGCCGAAGATAATCGGGAGCCAGATCGCGAGGCTCAGGTACGGAGGTAGTGTAGATATGGTTGACTGCATCATGGTTATCGTTATCTCTTTGCGTATCAGCTAATTAAGCGTGCCAAAACGGCAGGAAGTAGACCAGGAACCCCAGAATGCCGAGGATCATGACGAACGCATAGTGGTAGATGTAACCAGTCTGCGCCAGGCGGGTCAGCGAGGAGAACCAACCCACCACTTTGGCGCTGCCGTTGACCAGCAGGCCGTCGATCAGGGTCTTGTCGCCCACGTTCCAGAGGCCATTGCCCAGCAGGCGCGCGCCGCCGGCGAATACGACCTCGTTGAACTTGTCCATGTAGTACTTGTTCTCCAGCAGCGTGTGCAGGAACTTGAACTTGGCGTAGAACCAGGCCGGTACGCGTGGATTGATCATGTAGCAGTAGTACGCGGCAGCGACGCCGGAGATGGCCAGCCACAGTGGCAGCGACGTCAGCGAATGCATCGCCATCGCCATCGGACCGTGGTATTCCTCTTTCAGCAGTTCCATCGCCTTGTGGCTTTCGCCGAAAGCGATCACGCCATTGAAGAAGTCGCCGAACAGCATAGGACCGATGGTCAGGTAGCCGATGATGACCGAAGGGATGGCCAGCATCGCCAGCGGGAACCAGACCACGAACGGCGATTCATGCGGCTTCTGACCTGGCTCCAGGCCATGGTGTGCGTGGTCGTCTTCCTCGTCGTGACCGTGGTCGTCGTGACCGTGGCCGTCGTCATGCGCGGCAGCAGCCGGAGCATGATGGTGATCGTGAGCGTGGGCCTTGCCGAAACGCTCTTCGCCATGGAACACCAGGAAGTACATGCGGAACGAGTAGAACGCGGTCACGAACACGCCAGCCAGCACGGCGAAGTTGGCGAAGCCTGCGCCCCAGATGTGGGTCGCGGCGACGGCTTCGATGATCGAATCCTTCGAGTAAAAGCCCGAGAAGAACGGAGTGCCGATCAGCGCCAGGGAGCCCAGCAAGGAAGTGATCCAGGTGATAGGCATGTACTTGCGCAGGCCGCCCATGTTGCGGATATCCTGGTCGTGGTGCATGCCGATGATGACCGAACCGGCGCCAAGGAACAGCAGCGCCTTGAAGAACGCGTGGGTCATCAAGTGGAACACAGCCACCGAGTAAGCGGAGGAACCCAGCGCCACGGTCATGTAGCCCAGCTGCGACAAGGTCGAGTAAGCGACCACGCGCTTGATGTCGTTCTGGATGATGCCCAGGAAGCCCATGAACAGCGCGGTGATCGAGCCGATGACCAGGATGAAGGACAGCGCGGTGTCCGACAGTTCGAACAGCGGCGACATGCGGGTCACCATGAAGATACCGGCGGTAACCATGGTCGCGGCGTGGATCAGTGCCGAGATCGGGGTTGGGCCTTCCATCGAGTCAGGCAGCCAGACGTGCAGCGGGAACTGCGCCGACTTGCCCATCGCGCCGATGAACAGGCAGATGCAGGCCACGGTCAGCAGCGCCCAATCGGTGCCCGGCAGGGTCAGCGCCATCAGCTGTTGCTTCTTGTCGAAGACTTCCTTGTAGTCCATCGAACCGGCGTAGGCCAGCAGCAGGCCGATACCCAGAATGAAGCCGAAGTCGCCGACGCGGTTGACCAGGAAGGCCTTCATGTTGGCCACGATCGCCGTTGGGCGGGTGTACCAGAAGCCGATCAGCAGGTAGGAAACCAGGCCCACCGCTTCCCAGCCGAAGAACAGCTGCAGGAAGTTGTTCGCCATGACCAGCATCAGCATCGAGAACGTGAACAGCGAGATGTAGGCGAAGAAGCGGTTGCAGCCTTCATCCTCGGCCATGTAGCCGATGGTGTAGATGTGCACCATCAGCGACACGAAGGTCACCACGCACATCATCATCGCCGACAGCGCGTCGATCTGGAAGCCGACCACCAGCTTCATGCCGGCCACGGTCATCCAGTTGTAGACGGTGCCGTTGTAGCTGGAGCCGTTGACGACGTCGTTCAACGTCATCGCCGACAAGATAAAGGCAACCAGCACGCCCAGGATGGTCGCGGTGTGCGAGGTCTTGCGACCTACGACGTTGCCGAAGAATTTAGTTCCTAACAAGCCCGCAATCGCGGCGCCGGCCAGCGGCGCCAAGGGTATGGCTAGCAGGAGATTAGGGTTAAGAGTAACCGCCATGATGAACCTTAATCGTTATTTTTCGAGGTTTGAACTTTAGCCACGGGATCAACCCTTCAGGCTATCCAGGTCTTCAACGTTGATGGTGTCCAGGTTACGGAACATCACCACCAGGATCGCGAGGCCGATTGCCGATTCGGCGGCCGCCACGGTCAGGATGAAGAACACAAAGATCTGCCCGGCCGCATCGCCCAGGTAGTGCGAGAACGCGATGAAGTTCATGTTCACGGCCAGCAGCATCAATTCGATGGCCATCAGCAGAACGATGATGTTCTTGCGGTTCAGGAAAATACCGACGATCGAGATCGCGAACAATATCGCGCCTAGAACGAGGTAGTGAGCGAGCGATAAAGTCATGGTGCCTCCTTAACTTCTGCTTCGGCCTGGCCACGCGTGGTGACCGGCGCGATCTTGACGATCTTCAGGCGGTCATTGCGCTTGACGCGTACAGCGTCGGCAGGGTCGAAATGTTTGGTGTCCTTGCGCTTGCGCAGGGTCAGCGCCACGGCGGCGATGATCGCGACCAGCAGGATGACGCCGGCGATCTCAAAGCCGTAGATGTATTTGGTGTAGATCAGCAGGCCCAGTTCCTTGGTGCCGCCGATGTTGCCGGCGTTGACCGCCTGCTGGTCGAACGACAGGAAGGAGCGCCACAGCACGGCGGCCATTTCCAGCACGATGATGACGCCGACGAAGGACGCCAGCGGCAGGTAGCCCCAGAAGCCTTCGCGCATCTTGTCGGTGTCGATGTCGAGCATCATGACCACGAACAGGAACAGCACCATGACGGCGCCCACGTAGACCAGCACCAGCACGATGGCGAGGAACTCAGCCTCCAGCAGCATCCAGATGCCGGCGGCCGAGAAGAACGCCAGCACCAGGAACAGTGCGGCGTGGACCGGATTGCGGGCCGTGATAACGCGCGTCGCAGCCAATATCATGATGGCTGAGAAGGCGTAGAACAAAGCAGTTTTAAATTCCATAACTAACCCAAGAGACGTACATTATTGATCGACACGCTGGCGACACCGGCCGAAGCCGGCATCGATCAGCGGTAAGGAGCGTCCGCTGCGCGGGCTGCGGCGATGTCGTTTTCGTAACGATCGCCGACGGCCAGCAGCATCTCTTTCGTGTAGTACAGATCGCCGCGTTTCTCGCCGTGGTATTCCAGCACGTGCGTTTCAACGATCGAATCGACCGGGCACGACTCTTCGCAGAAACCGCAGAAGATGCACTTGGTCAGGTCGATGTCGTAACGCGTGGTGCGGCGCGAACCATCGTCGCGCTGCTCGGATTCGATGGTGATCGCCATCGCCGGGCACACTGCTTCGCACAGTTTGCAGGCGATGCAGCGCTCTTCACCATTCGGATAGCGGCGCAGCGCGTGCAGGCCGCGGAAGCGAGGCGACATTGGCGTCTTCTCTTCCGGGTACTGCACGGTGATCTTGCGCGAGAACATATACTTGCCCGTCAGCGCCATCCCTTTGATCAATTCGGTCAGCATGAAGCTGCCGATGAAGTCTTTTAAACGTTCCATTTTTTCCAGTCCTTACTTCCAGATATTCCAGGATGTCTGCATCCAGCCGGCCACGAACACCAGGTACACCAGCGTCAGAGGGATAAACACTTTCCAGCCCAGACGCATGATCTGGTCATAACGGTAGCGTGGGAAAGTACCGCGCACCCAGATGAAGACGGACACCAGGAAGAACGCCTTGGCGAACAACCAGAAGAAGCCGCCGAAACCGCCCCAGAATTCCAGGAACTTGAATGGCGCAGCCCAGCCGCCGAGGAACATGATCGAACCCAGGGTCGCGATCAGGATCATGTTGGCGTATTCGGCCAGCATGAACATGGCGTAGGCCATGCCCGAGTATTCGACCATGTGGCCGGCAACGATCTCGGACTCGCCCTCGACCACGTCGAACGGGTGACGGTTGCACTCGGCCA
Organism: Duganella sp. BJB1802; assembly: GCF_013369445.1. Lineage (NCBI taxonomy): Bacteria > Pseudomonadati > Pseudomonadota > Betaproteobacteria > Burkholderiales > Oxalobacteraceae > Duganella > Duganella sp. BJB1802. The sequence continues at coordinate 225,465 of NZ_JABWEF010000012.1, forward strand.
GGCCCGAGGTCAGGTAGACCACGAACAGCGGCAGCAGCGGCAGCCAGTTCCACGACAGGAAGTTCAGGCCGTGTTCGACCATCATGCCCTTTTGCTGGCCGGCGACGATGTCGCCGAAGTTCAGCGAGCCGGACACCATCAGCACGACCACCAGCACGAAGCCCATCGGGATTTCGTAGGAGATCATCTGGGCCGAGGCGCGCATCGCGCCCATGAACGAGTACTTCGAGTTCGAGGCCCAGCCGGCGATGATGATGCCGTAGACTTCCATCGAGGTGATCGCCATCAGCAGCAGCAGGCCGGCGTTGACGTTGGCCAGCACGGCTTCGGCGCCGAACGGCACCACCGCCCACGCGGCCAGCGCCGGCATGATGGTCATGATAGGACCGATCACGAACAGGCCGGCGTTGGCCTTGGTCGGGGTGATGATTTCCTTGAACAGCAGCTTGAGCGCATCGGCGATCGGCTGCAGCAGGCCCATCGGACCCACGCGGTTCGGGCCGACGCGGATCTGGATCCAGCCGATGAACTTACGTTCCCACAGCGTCAGGTAGGCAACCAGGCCCATCAGCGGGATCAGCACGACGATGATGCGGATCAGCGCCCAGATCAGCGGCCAGGCCGGAGCCAGCACGCTGTTGGCGCCCATGGCGTTAATAGTAGTGACGAATTCAGGCAGAGCCATTATTTACCCTCCCCTGCTTTTTCAACGGTGATGGAGCCGAACATGCCGCCCAGTGCAGCGGTCGACGCGTGAGCGGCGGCGACACGGACTGCGTTGGCTGGCAGTTTGGCATCGACAGCGGCGACCAGGATCGCGCTGCCGGAACCTTGCGTGACCTTGACCTTGTCGCCGGCGGCGACGCCCAGCTGCTGCGCCAGTGCGGTCGACAGGTGCGCTTGAGGCGCAGCCGCGTCGGCCATCTTTTGCAGCGACTCGGCGCGGCGCACCACGGCGTCGGCGAAGTAGATAGGCACGTCGGCGATACGTTCGGTACCGGTCGAAGCTGCGGAGGCGGCAACGACGGCTTGCTTGGACACGTTGTTCAGCTTGGCCGACAGGTCGGTCACGCCGGCGCCCAGCACTTCGTCGCGGATCGCTTCCGAGGTTTCATATTCGAAACCGGACAGGCCGAGGATGTTGCCCAGCACGCGCAGGACTTTCCACGCAGGGCGGGTTTCCAGCAGCGGCTTGACGGTGCCGTTGAAGCTTTGTGCGCGGCCTTCGCAGTTGACGAAGGTGCCGGAGGTTTCGCTGAATGGCGAAACCGGCAGCAGCACGTCGGCGTATTCCATGCCGTGCTTGTAGGCGGACATGACAACCACCATCTCGGCGTGCTTCAGCGCGGCGGCGGCTTGTTGCGGGTTGTGTGCGTCCAGCTCAGGTTCGGCGTTCAGCAGCAGGTAGGCCTGCTTCTGTTCGGTGAACACTGGAGCGGTGCCGCTGTTGGCGTTGGCCAGGTAGGCGCCAACGGTGTTGGCGGCTTCGGTCAGGTAGCCCAGCTTGGCGCCGGTCTGTTCGGCGATCCATTGCGCGGCGGCGTGCAGCGCGGCGGCCTGCGGGTGCTGCGTTGCCGCGTTACCCAGGAAGACGCCCTTGTTCTCGCCGGAGATCAGCGAGGCGGCGATCGCGTTGGCGGCGTCGGAGGCTTGTACGCCTTCGAAGCCGGCCGGTGCGGCGACTTCTTTAACTTTAGCCACGGCCACAACAACTTGCGACAGCGCCGACAACCACTCCGACGGAGCAACGATCATCTTGTTGGCAACGTTCATCAGCAGGTCGTCGTCGGTGGCGTGCAGGACGGACAGCTTGGCGCCGCCCTTCACTGCCGTGCGCAGACGGGTCGCCAGCAGCGGGTGATCCTTGCGCAGGAACGAGCCGATGACGAAGGCGCGGTTCAGCTGGCCGAACTCGGTGATCGACATGCCCAGCCAAGGAGTTACGCCGGCCAGCGAGAAGTCGCTATGGCGCAGGCGGGTGTCCACGCTGTCCGAGCCCATGGCGCGGGTCAGCTTTTGCAGCAGGTGCAGTTCTTCCAGCGTCGAGTGCGGCGTGGCCACTGCGGCCAGCGCGTTGGCGCCGTGTTCGTGCTTGATGTTCTTCAGGCCGTGCGCCACGTATTCCAGCGCGGTCTGCCAGTCGACTTCCTTCCACTCGCCGCCCTGCTTCAGCATCGGCTGGGTCAGGCGGTCGGCGGCTTCCAGGCCTTCGTACGAGAAGCGGTCCTTGTCGGAAATCCAGCACTCGTTGACGGCGTCGTTTTCCAGCGGCAGCACGCGCTTGACCTTGCCGCCCTTGACCTGAACGATCAGGTTGGCGCCCAGGCCGTCGTGCGGCGAGACCGATTTGCGGCGCGACAGTTCCCAGGTACGGGCGCTGTAGCGGAACGGCTTCGACGTCAGCGCGCCCACCGGGCACAGGTCGATCATGTTGCCGGACATTTCCGAGTTCACGGTCTGGCCGACGAACGCGGTGATTTCCGAGTGTTCGCCGCGGCCGATCATGCCCAGCTCCATCACGCCGGCCACTTCCTGGCCGAAACGTACGCAACGGGTGCACTGGATGCAGCGCGCCATCTCCTGCATGGAGACCAGCGGGCCGGCATCCTTCGGCACGACGACGCGCTTGTCTTCCTCGTAGCGCGACTCGCTCTTGCCGTAGCCGACCGCCAAGTCTTGCAACTGGCACTCGCCGCCCTGATCGCAGATCGGGCAGTCCAGCGGGTGGTTAATCAGCAGGAATTCCATCACGGACTTCTGTGCCTGGACGGCCTTGTCCGAAGCGGAGCGCACAATCATGCCCGCCGAGACCGGCGTTGCGCATGCTGGCAAAGGCTTGGGAGCCTTTTCCACTTCGACGAGGCACATACGGCAGTTCGCAGCGATCGACAATTTCTTGTGATAGCAGAAGTGCGGAATGTAGGTTCCCAATTTGTTGGCGGCGTCCATCACCATGCTACCAGCAGGGACTTCGACTTTTTTGCCGTCTATTTCGATTTCAACCATGGTGATCGTTACCTGACGCAGCTTAGATGTAAGCGGGCACTAAGCAATGCTTGTGCTCGACGTGATATTCAAATTCTTCGCGGAATTGCTTGATGAACGCGCGCATCGGCATGGCCGCCGCGTCGCCCAGCGCGCAAATGGTGCGGCCCTGGATGTTGTCGCAAATCGAGTTCAGCACGTCCAGGTCCGAAGGACGACCCTGGCCGTTTTCGATGCGGTGGATCATGCGGTACATCCAGCCCGTGCCTTCGCGGCATGGGGTGCACTGGCCGCACGACTCTTCAAAGTAGAAGTAGGCCAGGCGTTCCATGGCCTTGACCATGCAGCGCGTTTCGTCCATGACGATGACGGCGCCCGAACCGAGCATCGAACCAGCCTTGGCGATCGAGTCGTAGTCCAGGTCGGTGTTCATCATCAGTTCGCCGCGGATCACCGGAGCGGACGAGCCGCCAGGGATCACAGCCTTGATCTTTTTGCCACCGCGCATGCCGCCCGCCAGTTCCAGCAGCTTGGCGAACGGGGTGCCCAGCGGCACCTCGTAGTTGCCCGGCATTTCAACGTCGCCCGAGATCGAGAAGATCTTCGAACCGCCGTTGTTCGGACGTCCCATGCCCAGGTACTTTTCAGGACCCATGTTCAGGATGAACGGAACAGCCGCGAAGGTCTCGGTGTTGTTGATGGTGGTAGGCTTGCCGTACAGGCCGAACGACGCGGGGAAAGGCGGCTTGAAGCGCGGCTGGCCCTTCTTGCCTTCCAGCGATTCCAGCAGCGCGGTTTCTTCGCCGCAGATGTAGGCGCCATAGCCGTGGTGCGCGTGCAGCTGGAAGCTGAACTCGCTGCCCATGATCTTGTCGCCCAGGAAGCCGGCGGCGCGCGCCTCTTCCAGCGCATCCTCAAACTGCGAGTACACCTCGAAGATTTCGCCGTGGATGTAGTTGTAGCCGACCGTGATGCCCATGGCGTAGGCGCCGATGGCCATGCCTTCGATCAGCGCATGCGGGTTGAAGCGCATGATGTCGCGGTCCTTGAAAGTGCCCGGCTCGCCCTCATCTGAGTTGCATACCAGGTACTTCTGGCCAGGGAACTGACGTGGCATGAAGCTCCACTTCAGGCCGGTTGGGAAACCGGCGCCGCCACGGCCGCGCAACGACGACGCTTTCAGGTCGGCGATGATTTGTTCCGGGGTGATCTTCTCTTCCAGGATGCGGCGCAGTGCGCTGTAGCCGCCGCGTTTGACGTAGTCTTCCAGGTGCCAGTTCTTGCCGTCCAGGCCGGCGAGAATGACAGGGTCGATGTGACGATTGTGGAGTGACGTCATTTCTTCAATTCCTCCACCAGTGCGTCGATCTTATCGTTGGACATGAAGCTGCACATGCGCTGGTCGTTCACCAGCATCACCGGCGCGTCGCCGCAGGCGCCCATGCACTCGCCTTCCACCAGCGTGAAAGCGCCGTCGCCCGTGGTGTCACGGAAGTCGATGCCCAGCTTTTCCTTCAGGTGGTTGGCCGCGCGCACGCCGCCCGACAAGGCGCATGGCAGGTTGGTGCACACGGAAATCTTGTGCTTGCCGACCGGCTTCAGGTTGTACATATTGTAGAAAGTGGCGACTTCCTGCACGGCGATGGCCGGCATGCGGATGTAGTCGGCCAGCTCGGCCATCACTTCGGGCGAGATCCAGCCCAGTTCAACCTGGGCGTGGGCCAGCGCGGCCATCACGGCCGACTGGCGCTGGTCGGCCGGATACTTGGCCAACTCACGGTCGATTTTTTTGTAGCACTGCTCTGATAACAACATACTTTTTCCTTAGCGGTCGATACTGCCGAACACGATATCTTGCGTACCGATGATGGTGACGGCGTCGGCGATCATGTGGCCGCGCGCCATTTCATCGAGCGATTGCAAGTGCGCGTAGTCGGGAGCGCGCAGCTTCATGCGGTATGGCTTGTTGGCGCCGTCGGACAACAGGTAGATGCCGAACTCGCCCTTCGGATGCTCCACCGCCGCGTACGCTTCGCCCGGCGGCACGTGCATGCCCTCGGTGAACAGCTTGAAGTGGTGGATCAGCGATTCCATGTTGGTCTTCATGTCGACGCGGCCCGGAGGCGCGACCTTGTGGTTGCTGGTGATCACAGGACCCGGATTGTTGCGCAGCCATTCCACGCATTGCTTGATGATCTTGTTCGACTGGCGCAGTTCTTCCACGCGCACCAGGTAGCGGTCGTAGCAGTCGCCGTTGGTGCCGATCGGCACGTCGAAGTCCATCAGGTCATACACTTCGTACGGCTGGTGCTTGCGCAAGTCCCACTGGATGCCCGAACCGCGCAGCATGGCGCCGGTGAAGCCCATCGCCAGCGCGTCCTCAGGCGCGACCACGCCGATGCCGACGGTACGCTGTTTCCAGATACGGTTGTCGGTCAGCAGGGTTTCGTATTCGTCGACGTAGGTCGGGAAACGGGCGGTGAACGCTTCGATGAAGTCCAGCAGCGAGCCCTGGCGGTCCTTGTTCAGGTTGTCGATGGCCTTGGCCGAACGGATGATCGACGGACGGTGCTGCGGCATCGCATCCGGCAGGTCGCGGTAGACGCCGCCCGGACGGTAGTAGGCCGCGTGCATGCGCGCGCCCGACACCGCCTCGTAGCAGTCGAACAGGTCTTCGCGGTCGCGGAAGCAGTACAGGAACGGGCCCATGGCGCCGACGTCCAGCGCGTGCGCGCCCAGCCACATCAGGTGGTTCAGGATGCGGGTGATCTCGTCGAACATCACGCGGATGTATTGCGCGCGCAGCGGCACTTCCAGGCCCAGCAGCTTCTCGATGGCCATCACGTAGGCGTGCTCGTTGCACATCATCGAGACGTAGTCGAGGCGGTCCATGTAGGGCACGGACTGCAGGTAGGTCTTCTGCTCGGCCAGCTTCTCGGTGCCGCGGTGCAGCAGGCCGATGTGCGGGTCGGCACGCTGGATCACTTCGCCGTCCAGCTCCAGCACCAGGCGCAGCACGCCGTGCGCGGCCGGGTGTTGCGGACCGAAGTTCAGGGTGTAGTTCTTAATTTCAGCCATGTTTTACTTCCCGTAGTTTTCTTCGCGGATCACGCGAGGCACGTTTTCACGCGGCTCGATGGTGACCGGCTGGTAGATCACGCGCTTCTGCTCGGGGTCGTAACGCATTTCGACATAGCCCGATACCGGGAAGTCCTTGCGGAACGGATGGCCGATGAAACCGTAGTCGGTCAGGATGCGGCGCAGGTCGTTGTGGCCTTCGAACAGGATGCCGAACATGTCGAACGCTTCGCGCTCGTACCAGTTGACGGCGCGCCACAGCGGCACCAGCGACGGCAGCAGCGGCATGTCGTCGTCGGCGCAGAACGCGCGCACGCGCACGCGCCAGTTGTTCTTCACGGACAGCAAATGGACGACCACTGCGAATCGCAGGCCGTCCCAGGCGCCATCGCCGTAGTTCAGGTAGTCGACGCCGGCCAGGTCGATCAGCTGATCGAAGCCCAGCGACTTGTCGTCGCGCAGCGTTTGCATCACGCCGTAGTAGTCGGCGGCTTTCACGACCAGCGTGATTTCGCCCAACGCAACGGTCGTAGTAACGCGATCGCCCAGGGCAGTGCCGAGGGCGGTTTGCAGTTGTTCCAGATGTGTAGTCATATTCTTGAAGCGACCCCGTTAGCGTGCGATCGTATTGGTGCGCTTGATCTTGTTTTGCAGCTGCATGATGCCGTACAGCAGAGCCTCAGCCGTGGGCGGGCAGCCCGGCACGTAGACGTCCACCGGCACGATGCGGTCGCAACCGCGCACCACGGAGTAGGAGTAGTGATAGTAGCCGCCGCCGTTGGCGCAGGAGCCCATCGAGATGACCCAGCGCGGTTCCGGCATCTGGTCGTAGACCTTGCGCAGCGCGGGGGCCATCTTGTTGCACAGCGTGCCGGCCACGATCATCACGTCGGACTGACGCGGCGATGGACGGAACACCACGCCGAAGCGGTCCATGTCGTAACGGGCTGCGCCCACGTGCATCATTTCAACCGCGCAGCAGGCCAGACCGAACGTCATCGGGAACATCGAACCCGTGCGCGCCCAGTTGATCAGCTTGTCGGCCGAGGTGGTGATGAAACCTTCGTTTAATACGCCTTCAATAGCCATGGCTTATTCCCAATCAAGGGCACCTTTCTTCCAGATATACCAAAAACCGACGACGAATTCAGCGATGAAGCTCATCATCACCAGGAACCCGTTCCAGCCCAGTTCGCGCATGGATACGCCCCACGGGAAGAAGAATGCCGTTTCCAGATCGAACAAAATAAAGAGGATCGCGACGAGGTAGTAACGCACGTCGAATTTCATGCGCGCGTCTTCGAAGGCTTCGAAGCCGCATTCATACGGGGAGAGCTTGGCCGCGTCGGGCTTGTTTGGCCCGAGAAGGTGGCCCAGGACTTGGGGAGCGATACCTACGCCGAGACCGACGAGGATGAACAACAGGACGGGGAGATAATTTTCGAGGTTCACGATTGATGAGCTTATATTGAACGGTCGGTTAAAAGGACACACTGCGATGTTCTGCGGTGCTCTTAACGTTCGCCCCAATCGTAAAACTGCTTAGACCAGGATCGAACGACACATCCTCGTAAAAAAGCCAGCTCAGGTACACTTCGGTGCTCCCTTGCTGGCCTTATATTTCTGGTGCCGACGACGAGACTCGAACTCGTACAGCTTGCGCCACTACCCCCTCAAGATAGCGTGTCTACCAATTTCACCACGTCGGCGTAAGGCCGCTATTCTACTGTGTTTTCACGCCGTTGTTAATCCGTATTGCGCTAAAACAAGAAGAAAAACGATAAATCTTTATTTCTTTTTACTCTGAATTGTTTTTCCAGCTTGTCAGGAGCTTGTAAGGCTCGGTACTGCTAAAACAATGAGCAAACCAACTTAAAAACTTGCTAAGGGAACTGCTGAACTTCGCAACTAGTTCATTATTATATTACTTTGGGATCGATGCTGCAGGACCCGTTGCGGCCGGAGCAGCCGGAGCCGCCGCTGGCGCTGCCGCCGGTGCCGTCGGGATCGCCGCCGCGCCGGTGGCTGGAGCCGGTGCCGGCGCCACTGGCACAGCCTTGTCCATCACGCCGCCGCTGACAGTGCTGCCATGCTGGGTCGAGATGTAGGACAGGGCCAGCGTGGCGCTGAAGAAGATCGCGGCGGCGACGCCGGTCGACTTGGACATGAAGTTCGACGAGCCGGTGGCGCCGAACAGGCTGCCCGAAGCGCCCGAACCGAAGGCCGCGCCCATGTCGGCGCCCTTGCCGTGCTGCAGCAACACCAGGCCGATAATGGCGATTGCGGAAATGACTTGCACTACGATAACCAGGTTGAACAAGGAGTTCATGTTATTCCATTTCAAAAATAAGAGATTTGTATCGTTTTGTTTCTACAACTTAAACGGCCTGGATAATCCCGAGGAAATCCGCCGCCTTTAACGCGGCGCCGCCGATCAGGCCGCCGTCGATGTCCGGCTGGGCCATCAATTCTTTCGCATTGTCCGGCTTCATGCTGCCGCCGTACAAAATCTGCACGCCGGCCGCGACCGTCGCATTTTTCTGCGCCATGCGCGCGCGCAGCAAGGCATGCGCCTCCTGGGCGATCTGCGGTGTGGCCGTCTTGCCGGTGCCGATGGCCCAGACCGGCTCATAGGCCACAACAATCCTGGCCAGGTCGTCGGCGCCGATCACGCCCAGCACCGCCTGCAGCTGGCCGCAGATGACCGCCTCGGTCTCCCCTGCTTCGCGCTGCTCCAGCGTTTCGCCCACGCACACCACCGGCGTCAGGCCGGCGGCCAGCGCCGCGATGGTCTTCTGCGCCACCAGTTCGCTGCTTTCCTTGTGATAGGCGCGGCGCTCGGAGTGGCCGCACAGCACATAACGGGAACCGAAATCGACCAGCATGCCGGCCGAGACTTCGCCCGTGTAGGCGCCGCTGGCGTGGACCGACACATCCTGTCCACCCCATGCGACGGGGCTGCCTTGCAGTTCAGCCTGGCACTGGGCCAGGTAGGGAGCCGGCACGCACACGGCGCAGTCGGCGCCGAAGTCGTTCAAGCCGGACACGATGCCCGACAACAGAGCCGTGTTGCCGGCGCGGTTGCCGTTCATTTTCCAGTTGCCGATGACGAGTTTGCGACGCATAGTAGCCTAAAATTCAATAACCCGCTATTTTAACGCGAGGCTGGAAGCCCGGTCAAACCAGCGGTTGGCCACGTTGTTACGAAAATGGCGAAAATGCTACGCCCGCGCAACGCCTCCCCTGCCTTTTTTTGACCTAGATAACTTGCAGCATGATCTTACCGACATGATTGCTGCTTTCCATCAGCGCGTGCGCGGCGGCGGCCTGCTCCAGCGGGAACACCTCGTAGATGACCGGCTTGAGCTTTTTCGCCGCCATCAGCGGCCAGACCTTGTCGAGCAGCTGCTTGGCGACCGCGCCCTTGAAGGCCGCCGAACGGGGGCGCAGCGTGGAACCGGTGATGGTCAGCCGGCGGCGCAGCACCTGCCCCAGGTCGACCGTGGCCTTGCCGCCGCCCAGCGTGGCGATCAGCGCGATGCGGCCGTCGTCGGCCAGGCAGGCGATTTCACGCGGCAGGTAGTCGCCGCCCACCATGTCGAGGATGACGTCGACGCCACGGTCGTTGGTCAGCGATTTGACGACCACGGCGAAATCCTCGGTCTTGTAGTTGATGGCGCGCTCGGCGCCCAGCTGCGTGCAGGCGGCAACCTTGTCGTCGCTGCCGGCGGTGGCGAACACGCGGTGGCCCAGCGCGTTGGCCAGCTGGATCGCGGTCACGCCGATGCCCGAGCTGCCGCCCTGCACCAGCAGCGTCTCGCCGGCGGCCAGGTGGGCGCGGTCGAACACATTGCTCCAGACGGTGAAGTAGTTCTCGGGAATGGTGGCGGCCTCCAGCATGCTCCAGCCCTTGGGGATGGGCAGCACCTGCTCCAGCGGCGCCACCACGTATTCGGCATAGCCGCCGCCCTGCACCAGCGCGCAGACCTTGTCGCCGATATCGAAGGTGGTGTAGTCGAGATCGCCGTCGACGATCTCGCCGGCCACTTCCAGGCCCGGCAGGTCGGAGGCGCCCGGCGGCGGCGCATAGTTGCCCATGCGTTGGAACACGTCCGGACGGTTGACGCCGGCCGCGTGGACTTTGATCAGCACCTCGCCGCCCTTGACGACCGGCATCGGCCGTTCGCACAGTTTCAGGACATCGGCTGGGCCGGGATGGGTGATTTCAATCGCGCGCATGGCTCGCCCTCTCGTGAAGAAAGGGCGATTGTACGACAGCCGCGAATTAGCCGCCGCCGGTGCGCGATTGCCGGGGCAACGGCGTATTCGGCTTCCACGCGGCCGACAAGGCCTGCCCTTCCTCGATCTGCTCCGGCGTCATGTTCTTGACCACGGCGGAGCGCTGCTCGGCCGCGTTCATCGAACCGTTGGCCGCCGCCAGGTTCCACAGCATGTAGGCGATCACGTTATCCTGCGGCATGCCGGCCATGTGATAGCGGTACATCAGCCCCAAGGCCTGCTGCGCGTCCGGATGTCCCTGCTCGGCCGCCTTGCGGAACCAGGCGACCGCCTGCTTGTGGTCCTGGATCACCGCGTTGCCGGTGTAGTACATGGCGCCGACCACGTACTGCGCGTCGGCCTTGCCCTGCAGCGCGGCCTTGCGGTGCCACTCCAGCGCCTGCTTGTAATCCTGCGTGACGCCGCGGCCCATGTAATACATCAAGCCCAGCAGATGCTGGGCGTCCGCGTTGCCGGCCCTGGCCAGCGGGGCGATCTCTTTCAAGGCCGCCGCGTAGTTTTTATTGTTGTAGGCGGTGGCGCCTTCGGCGAATCCGGCCATCGCAGCCTGTTGCAGGCCTAGTGCGAGTCCGATCGCTAGTATAAATTTTTTCATGTCTCGTAGGTGTGTATATTTTTATTTCCAACTAACCTTGCCCAGGCCGTCAACGCTGACGTTGCGGTTCAAGGGCTTGCCATAGACAGTGACCGATCCCAGGCCACTCAAGTTCAGTGTCGCGTTGGTCTTGGCGTTGACGGTGGCGTTGCCCAGACCGCTCAGGTCGACGTTGACCGAGTCGGCCTGGAACTGCTGCGCATTCAAGCCGCCCAGCCCGCCCAGGGTCGCCTTCAACAGCTTGCTGTGGCCGCCCAGCGTGATGTAGCCGGCGCCGCGCAGATCCAGCTCCACGCTCTCGTTCTCGCTGACCCACAGGTGCATGCTGCCGACACCGCCCAGGTTGGCCTTCAGGCTCTTGTAGTCACAGACCACCTTCATGCTGCCGGCGCCGTCCATCGTCAACTCCAGCTCGTCGCCGCTGAAGCCGCTGATCTCGGTCGAGCCCACGCCCGCGGACACCACCTCGCGCAACATCGGCAGCACCAGCTCGGCGCGCGCGGTCGAGCGGCCCAGCTTGATGGAGCGTCCTTCCGTCTCCAGGTGCAGCGTGTCGCCGGCGACCGATGTCATCAACTTGTCCATGGTGCGCTTTTCCGCGTAGATCGTCAGCGAAGGCGTCGGGCCTTGTCGCAGCTTCAGATCGATCACGCCGTCGAGCTTGACGCGCACCACGCGGGCATCCAGCGTCACGACGCGCTTCTCGGTGCTGTCATCGGCAGCCATGGCGCGGCCAAACAGCGCACAGAAGGCGGCAAACAGCAGGCCGAATTGGAAAAGCTTGTTCATATATGGGGTTCCTCTGAAGTTGTGCCTGGATGCGCGAACGGCTAATGTAGCAGCGCACTAAGCTTTCTAGCAATCTTTGCAGTACGACCAATTGTCAAATTACGACAGGCTGGCCTTTTCCACTGCGGTCAGGCGCTTGGCCTTGATTACTACAACTTGCATCGGAGCCTGGGCGGCGGCAACCTGGAGGGCCGGTTGCAGGGCCACGCTCGCTTCAGCGGCGGCGCTGGCGTAGGCGGATGCGCCCAGCAGCACGGCGGCGGCGACGAAGATGGCTTCCATGTTTTTGGCGATGTTCATTTTTGCTCTCCTTGAATGCGTTTCGGTATGTGATCACTATAGCCATCACTTATTAAACGATCATGCGGATTGCGACGAACTGCACAAATGGGGGACTGGGCGACAGAAAACCGGGAACAGGCCCGGAAAGCCCCCCGGCGGGCGCCCCGGCGCG
>NZ_JABWEF010000013.1:0-223977 GCF_013369445.1 Duganella sp. BJB1802
GGCGGTCCTGCGCCAGCTTGTGCGCGCGGCGCTGGTCCTGCGCCGCGGCGCCGGCAATCACCTGCTGAATGGCGCCGGTCACCAGCGCCGGCTCTTCCAGATGAATGTTGTGTCCGCTATTGGCAGTGACGACATGGCTGCCGGACGAAAACTGCAGGAACAACTGCTCATGCAGCGAACGCCACACCGCCACCGCCGGCACCGTATGCATGAAGAATTCCGGCTGCTCGCGCACCATGGTCGAGGTCAGCACGACGGCCGGCACGTCCGGCAGCCGTGGCGCGGGCAGCAGGCTGGCGGCGGCGAAGGCGTCGTCCACCAGTTTGCTTTCAGCCTTCAACGGCGCGGGCGTCAGCGAGTCGAGGTACTTCTGGTCTTGCGCGACCTTGGCCGCATCGATCTTCTTGAGCTCGGTGTCGAAACGTTCCATGCTGGGATCGACAAACACCATGCCGGCGACCTGCTCAGGATGGCGCTGGGCGAACAGGCGTATCAGATAGCCGCCGTAGGAGTGGCCGACCAGGATGAACGGCGGCGACAGGTGGGCGGCTTCGATCGCCTGGTCCAGCTCCGCGCTGCTGCGCTGCGGCGTGCGCGGTTCCGGACGCGCATCGGATTTTCCGATCCCGGCGCGCGAATAAACAAACACCTTGGCCGACTTGGCGACATCCGGCGCCACCTTTCTCCAGACCGACAGATCGCTGGCAAAGCCCGATTCGAAGATGACGGTGTAGGGGCCGCTGCCTGCACTCACCGCGTCGACGTGATAGGGGCCGACATTGACGCCATCCTGGCCGGTGGCGTCAATGGCGGACGCCGCGGTGAAAGCACACATCAGTACGACTGCTGCAAAATTCCTGGAAAACGGCTGCTTCAATCCACGCTCCTGGTAGGCTGTTGACAAGCTTGGTTAATTTGCAAGCTTACCGCACATCGGCGCATAATTGGAAAGATTTGGCGCGGCATGTCGATTCGGCGGCGTGCCGTTCGTCGTCATCTATGAGAAGGCTGGATTTCACCATCACAGGAGACCATCATGACCATCACGATTACCGCTTTTGAACGCTCGCCCGACGGCGGCATGGGGCTGGCCCGCGACACGCGCGTTCGCTGGGCGCTGGAGGAAGCGGGGCTGCCCTACGAGGTGCGTCCGGTTTCGTTCGCCGCGATGAAGGAGCCCGCGCATCTGGCGCTTCATCCCTTCGGCCAGATCCCGACCTACGAGGAAGGCGACCTGGCGCTGTTCGAATCCGGCGCCATCATCTTCCATATCGCTTCGCACCATGCGGGTTTGCTGCCGGACGAGGCCAACGCCCGGGCCCGTGCGGTGACGTGGATATTCGCAGCGCTCAACACGATGGAGCCGCCGATCCTTGAGTTGGTCACCGCGAAATTTCTGGAGGGCGACAAGCCTTGGAGCAAGGAGCGCATGCCGCTGATCGTCGATCGCATCCGCCATCGCCTGAATCAGCTCTCGGCGCGCCTGGCGGATGCCGAATGGCTGGACGGCGCGTTCAGCGCGGGCGACCTGACCATGGTGTCGGTGCTGCTCAGGCTGCGGCCGTCAGGTGTGCTGAACGAATTCCCCAGCCTGGCCGCGTATGTCGCGCGCGGAGAAGCGCGCCCTGCCTACCAGCGCGCGTTCGCCGCCCAGTTGGCGTTCAATCGCGGGAGTTCGGACTGAGTTCGTCTACGGATAATCACAATGCTCACCGCACAGGCCGCTATCGGTCCTCAACGACGCCGATCTGTCGAGCAGGCCCAGCCAGATCGATCGATTACAATAAATACAATGGATCGTATCACGACATCTCTGCCATGACGGCACGCTTCTTTGAAATCACAATGCCAAGACACTCAAACAGAATACACAAATTATTTTTAGGCATGCTCTGCGCAGTATTGACTTCCAATTCGCATTTGGAGCCTTTGACATCCGTGGCTGTCGAAGACGGTCGTGACCGGCTTGATTCCTTGCTAAACGAAAGACTGGATTTCATCAGGAATCAAGGCGGGCCTTACGTCGATCCCGACAAGGGGCTGCGGTGGATTTCTTCGATCTTTACTTCCCCTTATTGTCCCCACTGTCCGGTCGAACAGCCAATTACGGACGAAGAAGAAACAAAGAGAGCCAACGCAATTCGAATGGAAGCTGAAAAGGGAGAAGCCGACGCGCAATTTCAACTGGCTGGCCGCTATCTTGAAGGCAAGGGAGTGGCTCGCGATGTTAATCAAGGCCTGCGTTGGTTAGAGGCCGCCGCCGCCAATGGTGTAGGCAAAGCGACCTTTGCGCTCGCGGAGATCTACGATCTAGGCATCTATGTGCCAGTTGACCAGCAAAAGGCGGCACATTTATATGAAATCGCATTGTCTGAGCGGGCTTATCCCGATTTTTCCCGCCGAAGGCTAGGCGAGATGAATGAGTTCGGCATTGGTATCCCGCAGAACTTCGCCAAGGCAATGGAACTATACCAACCGGAGATCGCGCCTCGTGATCGCCCACCATTTCCGTTGAGGTCGTCTCATAGGGCTGAGTTTGCTATCGGTAGGCTGTATGCTCAGGGCAAAGGGGTGCCTCAGGACTACGCCAAGGCAGCCGAATGGTTTCTTATAGCGGTTGACAGGGGAACCGGCTATGGTGGGGCGACTCCCGAGGCGGAATGCGCCCTTGCGATCATGTACTGGACTGGCTTGGGTGTTCCGCGGGACCAGGAGCGTGGCGACTTCTTCCTGCATCGGCCGAACACCATGGGTATGAAGGCATGTCAGACGCTGAAGTGAGATCGTTCTCCGGCCAGAAGAAACCAAGTAAAAAAACCTTCACCAAAAAAACTCTAATGGTGCATTTTGATTCGCCCGCCCGCCTTGTCGGGCTGGACACCCTGCGCTCGCTAGCAATAGCAATGGTGCTGATGTCTCACTACAACGGCTTTGTCAGACAAGGGCCGGGCTTTGGCGCTATAGGGAGCATTGGCTGGGCCGGCGTCGACCTGTTTTTCGTACTGAGCGGCTACCTGATCGGCAACCAGCTCCTGGCGCCCGCAGCCCGCGGCGAGAGTCTGGACTTGCCGGCTTTTTTTGCTCGACGTCTGCTGCGCACCCTCCCGAACTACTACGTACTGCTGGCCGTCTACCTGCTGCTGCCCCACAGTCCAATCTCGGGCGAGAAAATGGCCTCTCTCTGGCGCTTTCTCACATTCACCCAAAATATAGGTATGAATTATGACCAGACGTTTACACATTCATGGTCGCTTTGCATTGAGGAGCAGTTCTACCTGGTGCTGCCGCTGGCGGTGGTTGCCCTGGTCGGTAGCAGGCGCTCGCCGCGCCCGCTTTGGTGTGCCCTGCTTGCCGCCATCGCGGCCGGCATGACAGCGCGCGGCATTGCCTTCATGAGTGGCAAGGATGTATTCGCTGCGCCAGTGTACTACTCAAGCTATGGCCGCTTCGACGAATTACTGCCGGGGGTAGCCATTGCCTTGCTGAAGAATTTCCATCCCGTAGGATTCGCCCGCTTGCTTCGCTATGGGAACGCGTTGTTTGTGGCGGGTCTCGCCAGTGCCGCAGCCGTGCTATACGGTGTAATGAACGAAGCACCGACTGTCTTCCTTGCGTCGACCTTTGGCTTTTCGCTGGTCGCAGCCAGTTTCGCGCTGCTGACCTGCTCGGCGCTTAGCCCATCGTCGTTGCTGAACCGACTGCAGATCCCGGGGGCGAAGAGCTTGGCGCTCTGGTCGTATGCCGTGTACTTGGTCCACAAGCCGGTGTTTATGGCTCTTAGTCCAGAACTTCAGGCAAAGGACGTTGACGTCGACGCACCACTTACCATTATCGTGGTCATGGCCATTGGAATTTTTGGCGGTTGGCTACTGTACCGACTAGTAGAGACACCGTTCATGCAACTGCGGGCGCGCTTGTATCCGAGGAATCCAATGCAGGGGCTCGCAGTCATTCCTAATCAGGTGTCCACAGGCGGCAAGTAGACTGTGCCTAGCGCAGCGCCAGGCGGCCGGTACCGGCGCGCGGCGCATCCTCCAGCTTGAACACGCTGACCACCTCGGCCAGGTTGGCGGCCTGCTCCTGCAAGGATCCCGCTGCGGCGGCCGCCTCCTCCACCAGCGCGGCGTTCTGCTGCGTGGTGCTGTCGATCTCGGTCACCGCCAGGTTGACCTGAGCGATGCCTTCGCTCTGCTCGTGGCTGGCGGCGACGATCTCGCCCATGATGCTGGTCACCTGCTCCACCGAGGACACGATCTTGCTCATCGTGGCGCCGGCTTCATCGACCAGCACGCTGCCGGCATCGACCTTCGTCACCGAGTCGCCGATCAGCTCCTTGATCTCCTTGGCCGCGCCGGCCGAGCGCTGCGCCAGGTTGCGCACCTCGGACGCCACCACCGCGAATCCTCGTCCCTGTTCGCCCGCGCGCGCCGCCTCCACCGCCGCGTTCAAGGCCAGGATGTTGGTCTGGAACGCGATGCCATCGATCACGCCGATGATGTCGACGATCTTGCGCGAGCTGTCCTTGATCGACACCATGGTCTGCACCACACGCCCCACCACCGCGCCACCCTCGGTCGCGTAGCCCGACGCGGACTGCACCAGCTGGTTGGCGTGCCTGGCGCTCTCGGCGTTCTGCGTCACGGTGGCCGTCAATTGCTCCATCGCGGACGCGGTCTCCTCCAGGCTGGACGCCTGCGCCTCGGTGCGCGCCGACAGGTCCAGGTTGCCGCTGGCGATCTCGCTGGACGCGGTGGCGATGGTCTCCGTGCTGTCGCGCACCTGTCGTATGGTGGCGTTCAGCGACGACACGAAGCGGTTGAAACCATCGGCCAGCGCGCCGACCTCGTCCTCGCTCTCGACCGTCATGCGGCGGCTCAGGTCGCCATTGCCGTCGGCGATCTCGCCCAGCATCTGCGCGGCGCGCGCCACCGGCGCGGCGATCGCGCGGCTGACCAGGTACACCACGAACAGGCCGATGCCGCCGCCCACCAGGCCGCCCACCAGCGCAGAGATCGTCACCGAACGCGTGACCGCGCCCAGCACCTCGGACTCCGGCACTTCGGCGATCACGTACATATTCAGTTCCGGCACGAACGACGACGCCACCAGCCGCTTGCCGCCCGGCGCCGAGTACGCGGCGCTGGCGTAGTTCTGGCCGCCGAGCAGCTTGGTGCTCAGCTCGGCATTGAAGCCCGGCAGGTCCTTCATGTAGTGCTGCCCGTCCGCCAGCGCGGTATCGTGGTGCACGATCAGCATGCCGTTCGGCCGCACCAGGTACACGAAGCCGGACAAGCCCACCTTGTAGCTGCGGATGTTCTCGGCCAGCTTGTTGACCGCCAGGCCCAGGCTGGCCACGCCGATCTTGCCGTCGCCGGTATCGAAGCGCGTGTTGATGAAGACGTTGTAGGTGCTGGCGCCCGGTTCCTTGTCCAGGTTGAGCGAGTACGGCTTGCCGCTGGCGAGGAAGCCGAAGAACCACTGGTCGGCCGCCGCCCCCTTGTCCAGCGTGCGGTTGTAGCCCTTGTCGTCGAAGTACTTGCCGGTGCTGGCCGAGACCCACGACACCGCCGCCGCCTTGGCGCTTTTGCGGATGCTGGCCGCGTATGCGGTCCAGGCCGACAGGCCGCTGTCGGGCAGGCCGGCTTTTTCCCAGTCCAGCAGGAAGGTGTTGGCGCTGACCGACAACGCGGCCGCCAGCGGTTCGCCGATCTGGCGCAGGATATCGTTGCGGATCTCGCCCACCTCGGCCGGCAGCTCCTGGTTCACCACGCGCTCGCGGATGCTGTTGCCGGTCATGACCACGCTCAGCGTCGCCGAGATCGCCAGGAACAGCAGCAGGCAGGCCGCCATGCTGAGCATCAGTTTTTGCTGGATCGACAAACGACGCAGAAGACTAGCCATGACACCCCCAAAAGTTAAATCGGCACCAGCACATTTGTAAATCAGCGTAATCGAAGTGTGTTGCCGCGCGCAACATAAAATTTCCGCTCCGTGCCGGACAACAACGCAACCAATCGAACAGGCTGTAGGGGCGCTTTCGCCATATCATTCAGCCAATATAGAGACTATTTAACGACGATGCTTACGAAACTCTCGTTTCGCCAGCTGCTGCTGGGCGTCTTCCTGTTGATCGCCGTGCTGCTGAGCGCCGCTTCGCTGCACGCGCTGTGGACGCTGGACCGGCTCGCCGCCCACAGCCGCGACAGCGGACGCCACGCCCTGGCACTGACCGAAAACACCCAGCAACTGGCCGAGCGCAGCGTGGCGATGACGCGCAGCGCGCGGCAGTTCCTCGTGCTGGACGACCCCGCCTTCCGCAAGCGTTACGCCGACGCCTGGCGCGAGGCGCGCGCGGCGCTGGACGCCGTGTCCGCCGCCCTGCCCTACACGCCGCCCGCCACCTTCGAGCGCTGGCGCCATGCGGGCGAGCAGGCCTGGGAGCTGTTGCAGGCGCCCGCGCGTCCGCGTTCCGGCGCGCGCCAGCAGGCGCTGGAGAAAGTGCTGGCGCCGCTGCCGGCCGTGAACGCCGAGCTGGCCGACGAGGTCAAGCAGGAAGTCGAACGCCGCAACGGCGAACTGCTCACCGAGCTGGACCAGCGGCGCGGCGTGCTCAAGGGGCAAGTGATGGCCTCCATCGTGCTGGCCGCGCTGCTGGCCGGCGGCTTCGGCCTGTGGCTGTCGCGCCCGCTGGCGCAGATCGAATCGGCCATCGACCGGCTCGGCGAGAACCGCTACGACCAGCCCATCGCCGTGCGCGGCCCGAGCGACCTGCAGCACGTGGGCCAGCAGCTGAACTGGCTGCGCCAGCGGCTGTCGGACCTGGAGGAGGACAAGGCCCGCTTCCTGCGCCACATCTCGCACGAACTGAAGACGCCGCTGGCCGCGCTGCGCGAAGGCGTGGCGCTGCTGGAGGACGGCGTGGCCGGCGCGCTGTCGCCCAACCAGCGCGAGATCGCCGGCATCCTGAACCAGAACACGGCGGCGCTGCAATCGCAGATCGAGGCGCTGCTGCGCTACAACGCCGCCACCTTCGACGCCCACCGCCTGCAGCGCGAGCCGGCCGACATGGCGGCGCTGCTGGCGCAGGCCGTGTCCGCGCAGCGCCTGCAATGGCAGGCCGCCGGGCTGGGCGTCGCCATCGAGGGCCGCGCCCGGCCGATCGCGGTCGACGCCGAGAAGATGGCGGTCGCCATCGGCAACCTGTTGTCGAACGCCGTGCGCTTCAGCCCGCGCGACGGCCAGGTGACGTTCCGCGTCGCCGAGGCCGGCGGCAAGCTGCTGCTGGACTGCCTCGACCAGGGACCGGGCGTGGCGCCGGACGACGCGGCCCGCATCTTCGAACCGTTTTACCAGGGCACGCGCCAGCCCGCCGGCGCGCGCCGGGGCAACGGCATCGGCCTGTCCATCGTCTACGAATACGTCGCCGCCCACGGCGGCGCCTTGCAACTGCTGCCGTCCGACCAGGGCGCGCACTTCCGGATCGAACTGCCCTATGAAACGTAATTCCCCCTTGCTGTTGCTGCTGCTCAGCCTGTCGCTGGCCGGTTGCACGCTGACCCAGCCCCGGCCGCCGCTGCCCACGCCGGCCGAAGTGACGCTGCCGCCGCCGCCGGCCATCGTCGAACTGCCGCCGCCACCGCCACCCGATGAAGTGGGGCCGCTGCTCAGCTATCACCAGCAGCTGCGCAAGATGACGCAGGGCGACATGCTCAAGGAGTTGAGCGGACTGAGCCTGCAACAACGCAGCCCGCGCGTGGCGGTCCAGATGGGCATGGTGCTGATGCTCACGCGCGGCAGCGGCGACCTGGCGCGCGCGCAGGCGCTGCTCGACAGCGTGGCCACCGCCACCGAGACCGAGGCGCAGCCGTTCAAGGCGCTGGCGCAGCTGTTGTCCAGCAATTGCGCCGAGACGCGCCGGCTGGCCGAGCACGCCGACAAGCTGGCCGTGCAGCAGAAGGACAGCCAGCGCCGCATCGACCAGCTCAACGAAATGCTGGAAGGCTTGAAGACCATCGAGCGCACGCTGCCGGCCCGTCCGGCGCCGGGCCCGCAGGCGGTGATCAAATGAACGCGCCGGCCGACATCCAACGCGAACCCGGCGCGCTGACCCGCGCCGGCGACAACGGCGCGCCGCGCAGCGCCGCCGCCGGCCAGGGCGCGCACCTGCTGCTGGTGGACGACGACGCCGACCTGCTGCGCCTGCTGTCGATGCGCCTGAGCGCCAACGGCTACCGCGTGACGGCGGTCGGCAGCGCGGAGGCGGCGCTGGCGCGCCTGTCGATCGAGCTGCCGCGCCTGGTCATCACCGACATCCGCCTGCCGGACCGCGACGGCATGTCGCTGTTCCAGGAGATCCGCGGCAGCTACCCGGCCCTGCCGGTGATCCTGCTGACCGCGCACGGCACCATCCCCGACGCGGTCGAAGCCACCACGCTGGGCGCCTTCGCCTACCTGACCAAGCCGTTCGACGCCAAGACGCTGCTGGAGCGCATCGTGCAGGCGCTGAGCCTGTCGGCGCCCGAGGCCGGCCCCGCCAGCGGCGACCACGCCTGGCGTGCCGGCCTGATCAGCCGCAGCCAGTGCATGGACGAGCTGCTGGCCGAGGCGCGGCTGGTGGCGGCCTCCGACGCCAGCATCCTGATCCAAGGTGAAAGCGGCACCGGCAAGGAGCTGCTGGCCAACGCCATCCACCGCGCCAGCCGTCGCAGCAAGGCGCCGTTCATCGCCGTCAACTGCGGCGCGATTCCCGAGGCGTTGCTGGAGTCGGAACTGTTCGGCCACATCAAGGGCGCCTACACCGGCGCCGTCTCCAGCCGCGAGGGCCTGCTGCAGGCGGCCGACGGCGGCACCTTGTTCCTCGACGAGATCGGCGACATGCCGCTGCTGCTGCAGGTGAAGCTGCTGCGCGTGCTGCAGGAGCGCGTGGTGCGCCAGCTCGGCTCCGACGTCGCGCGGCCGGTGGACGTACGCATCCTGTCGGCCACGCACCGCGACCTGGACGCGGCCATGCACGAGGGCCAGTTCCGCGAAGACTTGTACTACCGGCTCAACGTCATCACGCTGACCCTGCCGCCGCTGTCGCAGCGCCGCGAGGACATCGCGCCGATGGCGACCCAGTTCCTGCAGACGCTGGCCGCCAAGTACGGCAAGACCGTGCGCGGTTACGCGCCCGGCGCGCTGGAGGCGCTGACCACGGCGGCGTGGCCCGGCAACGTGCGCCAGCTGTACAACGTGGTCGAGCACGTGTGCGCGCTGGCGACCGCGCCGCTGGTGCCGCTGTCGCTGGTGCAGCGTGCGCTGCGGGTGCCGTCGCTGGAGGTGCTCAGCTACACCGAAGCCAAGCAGCGCTTCGAACGCAACTACCTGGTCCAGCTGCTGAAACTCACCGACGGCAACGTGGCCGACGCCGCCCGCCTGGCCGAGCGCAACCGGACCGAGTTCTACCGCCTGCTGCAAAAGCACGACCTGGATGCCAGCCTGTTCCGCAGCGACGGTACCGCTGTCGCTGCAGAGCGACAGGAATAAATCAATATAAATCAATCAGTTACAGAATGGCGGCGGCGGCTTGTCGCCATTTCCCGACAAAATCGGGGCAATATGGCCGGGAATGCCACGGTCAGTCGATTTCCAATAGGAAAATATGACGTAAGCACATGATTTTAAAGAACTTATTATGGCTGGCACGGCCTTTGCAAAGGAGAGGATAACGTCACTGACGTTTCACCCTCAAACTTGAACAAAGGAAGCAAATCATGATGACTACCAAACTGATCGCCCGCCTGATGGTTGCCGCCACCCTGACCGCCGCCGCCGCGACGGGCACCGCATTTGCTGCTGGCCAGACCGATGCCGCCATGGCTGGCGCCGCCACCAATGACGAAGCCATCACCAGCAAGATCAAGGCTTCCCTGGCGGATCAAAAGCAAATCGGCGTGACCACCACCGACGGCGTGGTTGTGTTGAGTGGTTCGGTGGCGAGCACCGACATCGGCACCAAAGCGATCCAGGTAGCCTCGGCAGTGCCTGGCGTGAAGGAAGTAAAGAGCGAACTGACCGTCGCATCGAAGTAAGCAGCAACCCCGAGTAAATAGGAGCAACCCTTTACCGGACAGCGCACGTAGGCGCCGTCCGGTTTTTTTTCGCCCAAACAATTTGGGGTCAAGTCTGACATTCGGACACGAGCTCTTCCGTAGCGGTCGCTACGGAAGAGCTCAGTCCGAATGTCAGACTTCGTATATTGAGCGTACCGGCATTCCATCGGATAATAACGAAGTAAGTGCGGCCGGTGAGTGACGCTGATCAGACTTAGTGCCATGGGAGCACGTGGGTCAGATAGGTGCCTCTGCCTGTTTCATTTGATAAGTCCGAACGGTATCTTGGGCCATCGCGTCAATGCGTAAGCCTGCATACGAGGAAGGTCAAAAAATGGACGCGATATACGCAGCAGTAGGTATTGATGTCAGTAAGAGAAAATTAGATATTGCACTGCTGGTCAACGGAAAAACCAAGACCAAGGTGCTGGAAAACCCATCGAAGGTCAAATGAGCGCTGCTCGATTGGCTGGCAAATCCAAGGTGCCGTTATCGGCCTTGCACGTTTGCATGGAGGCGACCGGGGTGTATTCCGAGCCGGTGGCGCTTGCGTTGCACCAGGCCGCCTGATGGTGAGCGTGGAGAATCCGGCCTGCATCAAAGGCTTTGGCCACAGCGAGAATATTCGCAACAAGAACGATGCCATCGACGCCGGCCTGGATCGCTCGCTACTGCGCAATGCGGCCTGCGCCCTGGAGTCCGCCGCCGCTGGAACAGCGCCAGTTGCGGCATGGACACAGCGTTCGCCTTGAAGGATATCCGCCAGCAGGAAAGAGAACCGCCGGAGGCGTTAGCCATCGGTGGAATGGACGAGGTGGTGCAGCAACGGCGGCAGCATATCACCTGGCTCAGCGCAGAAATTGAGAAGCTTGAAAGCGACATCGACGATCACATCGATCGCCATCCTGGCCTGAAGCACGATGCGGAGTTGCTCACCACAATCCCCGGCGTAGGGATGACCACGGCGGCCAAAGTATTGGGAGTTTGGGCGATATCCGCCGCTTTGGCAGTGAAAGCCTTCGCCGCCTTCCTTGGCGTAACGCCCAAACAACGCAGCTCCGGAAGCTCAGTGAGGGGACGAACGACCATCAGTCGAACAGGCAATACATCATTGCGCGCTGCGCTGTATATGCCTAGCCTGGTGGCGCGCCGTCATAACCCCATCCTGCGCCAATTCGCCGAGCGGCTTGCACTGGCATGGCACAGAAAGCCGTGATCGGCAGTCATGCACAAACTGGCTCACCTGATTTATGGGGTGATACACAATGACAAGCCTTTCGATCCTAATTACTTATCGAAAGGGCTTGCCATTCAAGACGGTATCTGACCCCAGGTTGAATTAGCTCAGGTTTTCCAGGCGGATCTTGGTGACTTGGCCGCAGACGGTGGCCAGGCCTTCGATCTTGGCGATGGCCGCCATGACGTTCTTTTCCTGCGTCTGGTGCGTCAGGAAGATGATGTCGGTGCGGGTCTCGCCTTCCGCCGGTTCCTTCTGCATCATCGCGTCGATCGAGATGGTGGCGTCGGCCAGGATGCGGGTCAGGTCGGCCAGCACGCCCGGCTGGTCGCTGACGTTCATGCGCAAGTAGTAGCTGGTGGTGATCTCCGACATCGGCAGAATCTCGATGTCGGTCATCGCGTTCGGCTGGAACGCCAGGTGCGGCACGCGGTGCTCGGCGTCGGCCGTGGCCAGGCGGGCGATGTCGACCAGGTCGGCGATCACGGCCGAGGCGGTCGGCTCGGAACCGGCGCCCTTGCCGTAGTACAGCGTGGCGCCGACGGCGTCGCCCTGCACCAGCACGGCGTTCATCGCGCCTTCGACGTTGGCGATCAAGCGCTTCGATGGGATCAGCGTCGGATGCACGCGCAGCTCCACGCCTTCCACGCCGTTGACCTTGGCGCGCTTGGCGATGCCCAGCAGCTTGATGCGGTAGCCCAGCTGCTCGGCGTAGCGGATGTCGATGGCGTTGAGCTTGGAGATGCCCTCCACATACGCCTTGTCGAACTGCACCGGAATGCCGAACGCGATCGCCGACATGATGGTGGCCTTGTGCGCGGCGTCCACGCCCTCGATGTCGAAGGTCGGGTCGGCTTCGGCGTAGCCCAGTTCCTGCGCCTGCTTGAGCACGGTGCCGAAGTCCAGGCCCTTGTCGCGCATCTCGGACAGGATGAAGTTGGTGGTGCCGTTGATGATGCCGGCGAACCATTCGATGCGGTTGGCGGTCAGGCCTTCGCGCAGCGCCTTGATGATGGGGATGCCGCCGGCCACGGCCGCTTCGAACGCCACCATCACGCCCTTGGCTTGCGCCGCGGCGAAGATTTCGTTGCCATGCACGGCCAGCAGCGCCTTGTTGGCGGTGACCACGTGCTTGCCGTTGGCGATGGCCTGCAGCACCAGCGCCTTGGCCTGGTCGTAGCCGCCGATCAGCTCGACGACGATGTCGATCTCGGGATCGTTGACGATGTCGAACGGGTCGGCCACCACCTTGACCTTGCCGCCGGTGCGCTGCTTGGCGCGCTCCAGGTTGCGGGCCGAGACGGCGACGATTTCGATGCCGCGGCCGGCACGGCGGCGGATTTCTTCCTGATTGCGCGCCAACACGTCGAACGTGCCGCCGCCGACGTTACCGACGCCGAGCAAACCTACTTTGATGGGTTTCATATAAATCGTTTCTATTGTTTGTTAGAAGCTGGCGCCGTGACGTTTCCGGTAGCCTTCCATGAACTTGGCGATACGGCCGAAGGCTTCCGTCATGTCGTCGGTGTTCGGCAGGAACACGACACGGAAGTGGTCCGGGGCGATCCAGTTGAAGCCGCTGCCCTGAACGATCAGCACTTTGGTTTCGGCCAGCAGCTCATAGGCGAACTGCTGGTCGTCCGAAATCGGGTAGATCTTCGGATCGAGGCGTGGGAACATATACAGCGCAGCTTTCGGCTTGACGCACGTTACGCCTGGAATATCGGTGAGCAGCTTGTGCGCCAGGTCGCGCTGCTTGAGCAGGCGCCCGCCCGGCCCCACCAGGTCCTGGATGGACTGGTAGCCGCCGAGCGCGGTCTGGATCGCAAACTGGCCCGGCGCGTTGGCGCACAGGCGCATCGAGGCCAGCATGTTCAGGCCCTCGATGTAATCCTTCGCATGGTCCTTCTGGCCCGACACCACCATCCAGCCGGCGCGGTAGCCGCAGGCGCGGTAGTTCTTCGACAGGCCGTTGAAGGTGACGAACAGCACGTCGTCGGCCAGCGAGGCGATCGAGACGTGCTCGGCGCCGTCGTACAGCACCTTGTCGTAGATTTCGTCGGCGTAGATGATCAGCTGGTGCTGGCGCGCCAGTTCGATGATCTGCAGCAGCAGCTCGACCGGGTACAGCGCGCCGGTCGGATTGTTCGGGTTGATGACGACGATGGCGCGCGTGTTGGAGTTGATCTTGCGGCGCATGTCGTCGATGTCCGGGAACCAGTCCTGCATCTCGTCGCACACATAGTGCACCGGCGTGCCGCCCGACAGCGACACGGCGGCGGTCCACAGCGGATAGTCGGGCGCCGGCACCAGCACCTCGTCGCCGGTGTTGAGCAGCGCGTTCATCGACATGACGATCAGCTCGGACGCGCCGTTGCCCAGGTAGACGTCCTCGATGGTCACGCCGGGAATGTTCTTGCCCTGGGTGTAGTGCACCACGGCCTTGCGCGGCGCGAACATGCCCTTGGAATCGGTGTAGCCCGCCGCGTTCGGCAGGTTGATCTTCATGTCCTGGACGATTTCATCGGGCGGATCGAAACCGAACACGGCCAAGTTGCCGATATTCAACTTCGTGATCTTGTGGCCTTCTTCCTCCATCTGCCGGGCTTTTTCCGGCACCGGGCCGCGGATCTCGTAGCAGACTTCCGCTAATTTGTTCGATTTTTGAATCGGTCGCAAAATAAAATCCTGTCTTGGTGAGGCAAATCGCTCAGGACTGCCAAAACGCCCCGGCGGCCCGTGCTGCAATGCGAAAAGAACCATTCTGCCGAAAGCCTCCCATTTAATCAACCTGTAAGGGGTGGAAAGCGCAGGAACACCCCGGAAAAACGCTACAATGGCGCTTCTTTTGCCGACTAAACCCACGATTTCCGTCATGAAGCTCCACGCCAGCGATACCCAAAAATACCAGACCGTGACCGGTTACGATGAAACCGGGGTCGAAATCAACGCCCAACGCTACAACTACAGCCTGATCGTGCTGCCGGAAGTCCCGCCGCGCGCCTGGGACGCCCCGACCTTCGACGCTATTACCGCAGAGCATTTCGACATCATCGGCGCCGACAGCCCGGACGTCGTCATCCTCGGCACCGGCGCCCGCCAGCGCTTCATCCACCCGCGCCTGACCGCCGCGCTGACCATGCGCCGCATCGGCGTCGAATGCATGGACAGCCAGGCCGCCTGCCGCACCTACAACATCCTGATGGGCGAAGGCCGCAAGGTCACGCTGGCATTGATCATCGACCACAACGAGGGCACCACCGCCTGATGAACGACCTGTACAACTCCAAGAAAATCGTCTGGTCGCTGCTGGCCGCCTTCGTCATCGTCTGGCTGTACGTGTTGGGCGTGCGGACGCTGGTGCCGCCCGACGAGGGCCGCTACGCCGAGATGGCGCGCGAAATGTTCACCACCGGCGACTGGATCACCACCCGCCTGAACGGCATCAAGTACTTTGAAAAGCCGCCCCTGCAAACCTGGATGAACGCGGCCTCGTTCGCCGTGTTCGGGCTGGGCGAATGGCAGGCGCGCCTGTGGACCGGCCTGTGCGGCCTGGGCGGCGTGATCCTGACCGGCTACGCCGGCAACCGCGTGTTCGGCGCCCGCGCCGGCTTCTACGCCGCGCTGGCGCTCGGCTCCAGCCTGTTCTGGGTCGCTTCCGGCCAGATCGATTCGCTCGACATGAGCCTGTCGGGCATGATGACCATCGTGCTGTGCGCGGTCGTCTTGGCCCAGCGCGACGGCGCCACCGATAGCGCGCGCCGCAACTGGATGCTGGTCTGCTGGGCCGGCATGGCGCTGGCGGTGCTGGCCAAGGGCCTGATCGGCCTGGTGCTGCCGGGCGCGGTGCTGGTGCTGTACTCGGCGCTGTCGGGCGATCTGGCCATCTGGAAGCGCCTGCACCTGGGCAAGGGCCTGCTGTTGTTCTTCGCCGTCGCCACGCCGTGGTTCGTGCTGGTGGCCCAGCGCAATCCCGAGCAGCCCTACTTCTTCTTCGTGCACGAACACTGGGAACGCTTCTTCCTCAAGACCCACCACCGCGAAGGCGCGTGGTACTACTTCTTCGTGATGCTGGTGCCGGGCATCGTGCCGTGGCTGGGCGTGCTGCCGCAGGCGCTGTGGGGCGCCGTGCGCCGCGAACGCAACACGGTGTTCCAGCCCAAGCTGATGCTCTTGATCTGGGCCGTGTTTATTTTCTTCTTCTTCAGCTATTCCAGCTCCAAGCTGCCCGGCTACATCCTGCCGATCTTCCCGGCGCTGGCCCTGCTGATCGGCGTCTACCTGGAAAACGCCTCGCGCCGCAGCCGCATGATCGCCGCCGGCCTGCTGGTGCTGATCGGCGTGGCCGGCATTGCCGCCGTGCCGCAGATGGTCACCATGGCGGTGCGCCACCGCGAGGAAACCGCGCTGCTGGAGGCCTACCAGCCGTGGGTGCTGATGGCCGGCATCGTGGCCGCGGCCGGCGGCGCGCTGGCGCTGCTGCATGCGCGCCACCTGCGCCGCGACCTGACCGTGCTCACCATGGCCGTGGCCGGCTTCGCCGCGACCCAGCTGATCCTGGCCGGCTTCGAGCCGTATGGCAAAATGCGCTCCGGCAAAGCCGTGGCGCTGAAGATGCTGCCCGAGCTCAAGCCGGACACCAAGATCTATTCGATCACCACCTACGAGCAGTCGATGACCTTCTACCTGCGCCGCACCGTGGTGCTGGTCGATTACTGGGACGAGTTCACCTTCGGCCTGCGCCAGCAGCCGGAGCTGTCCATCCCGACGGTCGACGAGTTCGTCGTGCAGTGGAACGCGCAAACCAGGCAAGGCGTCAAGGCGCTGGCCATTTTGAGCCCGGAGAAGTACGAAGAGCTGAAGGACGACGGCCTGCCGATGCGCGTGGTGGCCGAGGATACGCGCCGCGTCGTGGTCGCCAACCTGTAACTTATAAAAAAAACACATGAATATCGCAACTTTCGGTTTTATCGTTTTCGGCGTGCTGTTGAACGCCATTGCCCAACTGCTGCTCAAGGCCGGCACCAAGAACATCGGCGAGATCCACCTGACGCTCAACAACCTGTTCTCGGTCGGCCTGAAGGTGGCGATGCAACTGCCCATCATCGGCGGCCTGACCTGCTACGTGCTGTCGGTGGTGCTGTGGATCATCGCGCTGTCGCGGGTGGACGTGTCGATCGCCTACCCGATGCTGTCGCTGGGCTACGTGGTCACCGCCATCGGCGCCTGGTACCTGTTCGGCGAAGCGCTGACGGTGCAGCGCCTGGTCGCCATCGGCATCATCCTGGTCGGCGTCGCCTTGCTGGCGCGGACCTGACGAACAATTTAGAATGCGGCCATAAGCCAAATCAATATCGAGAGCGACACCCATGACCTCCGCCTTACCTTTCTTGCCTTTTTCGAAACCCACCATCGATGAGGCAACCATCGCCGCCGTCGGCGACGTGCTGCGTTCCGGCTGGATCACCAGCGGCCCCAAAGTGGCCGCCTTCGAAGCCCAGATGTCCGAATACTTCGGCGGCCGCCCCGTACGCACCTTCAACTCCGGCACCTGCACCATGGAGATCGCGCTGCGCATCGCCGGCATCGGCGCCGGCGACGAAGTCATCACCACCTCGATCTCCTGGGTCGCCACGGCCAACGTCATCATCGAAGTGGGCGCCACGCCGGTGTTCGCCGACATCGACCCGGTCACCCGCAACATCGACCTCGACAAGGTCGAAGCCGCGATCACGCCGCGCACCAAGGCCATCATCCCGGTCTACCTGTCCGGCCTGCCGGTCGACATGGACCGCCTGTACGCCATCGCCAAGAAGCACAATCTGCGCGTGATCGAGGACGCGGCGCAGGCGTTCGGCTCCGAGTGGAACGGCAAGCGCATCGGCTCGTTCGGCGACTTCGTCTCGTTCAGCTTCCAGGCCAACAAGAACATCACCACCGGCGAAGGCGGCGCGCTGGTGCTGAACAACCTCGAAGAGGCCAAGCTGGCCGAGAAGTACCGCCTGCAGGGCGTGACCCGCAGCGGCGTCGACGGCATCGATGTGGACGTCCTCGGCGGCAAGTACAACATGAGCGACATCATGGCCGCCATCGGCCTGGGCCAGTTCGCCAACATCGACAACATCACCGCGCACCGCCGCAACCTGGCGCGCCACTACTACCAGGCCTTCGGCCCCGAGTTTGAGGCGCAGTCCGGCGCCCAGCTGCCGGTGCGGGCCTTCGAGACCAGCAATTACCACCTGTTCCAGATCGTGTTGCCCGATAACGGCCCGACCACCCGCGCCGACTTCATGCGCGCGATGCAGGAGCGCTTCAACATCGGCACCGGCTACCACTACGCGCCCATCCACCTGTTCACCATGTACCGTGAGCGCGGCTTCAAGGAGGGCATGTTCCCCGTGTCGGAAAAAGTCGGCCGCCTGACCGTGACCCTGCCGATGTTCTATGCCATGACCACGGCCGATGTCGACCGTGCCGTCGCAGCCGTGAAAGAGATTTTGATCAAATGAGCGTGTCGTTGATGAAGCCAGAAATTTCCGTCGTTATCCCGATCTACAACGAGCAGGCCGGCCTGCAAGCCTTGTTCGACCGCCTGTACCCGGCGCTCGACAAGCTCGGCACGACCTACGAGATCGTGTTCGTCAACGACGGCAGCCGCGACAACTCGGTCTCGATATTGGCCGAGCAGTTCCGCACCCGTCCCGACGTCACCCGCGTGGTGCTCTTCAACGGCAACTACGGCCAGCACATGGCCATCCTGGCCGGCTTCGAAGCCTCGCGCGGCGACATCATGATCACGCTCGACGCCGACCTGCAGAACCCGCCCGAGGAAATCGGCAACCTGGTGGCCAAGATCCGCGAAGGCTACGACTACGTCGGCTCGATCCGCCGCAAGCGCCAGGATTCGGCATGGCGCACCTACGCGTCCAAGGCCATGAACCACCTGCGCGAACGCATCACCAACATCAAGATCACCGACCAGGGCAATATGCTGCGCGCCTACGGCCGCAACGTGATCGACCTGGTCAACCAGTGCGGCGAGGTCAACACCTTCGTGCCGGCGCTGGCCTACCGCTTCGCCCGCAAGCCGACCGAGATCATCGTCGAGCACGAGGAGCGCGCGGCCGGCGAATCGAAGTACTCGCTGTACAGCCTGATCCGTTTGAACTTCGACCTGGTCACCGGCTTCTCGCTGGTGCCGCTGCAATTCTTCTCGATGTTCGGCATCCTGCTGTCGATCGCCTCCGGCCTGCTGGTGATGGTGCTGCTGGTGCGCCGCCTGTTCCTGGGCGCCGAGGCCGAGGGCCTGTTCACGCTGTTCGCGATTGCCTTCTTCTTCATGGGGACTATCCTGTTCGGTATCGGCCTGCTGGGCGAGTATGTGGGCCGCATCTTCCAGCAAGTGCGCGCGCGCCCGCGCTACGTGGTACAAACGATCCTGGAACAAAAGCCCGGCCAGTCGCTCGATGCGCCGGCCGGTGTGGAAAAACGTACTGTGGGCCGAGGCCATGAGTGAATCCAATAAGCGTCAACGCGCCGTCGTCTTCGGCTACCACAACGTCGGCGTACGCTGCCTGAAGGTCTTGCTGGCCGGCGGCGTCGACGTCGCGCTGGTGGTCACGCACGAGGACAGCGCCAACGAGAACATCTGGTTCGAATCGGTGATCTCGCTGTGCCAGGCCGAGGGCATCCCCTACATCACGCCGGTCGACGCCAAGTCGCCCGAGCTGCTGGAGCAGGTGCGGGACATCGCGCCGGACCTGATGTTCAGCTTCTACTACCGCAACATGCTGCCGGCCGAGCTGCTGGCGGTGGCGCCCGCGTTCAACATGCACGGCTCGCTGCTGCCGGAATTCCGCGGCCGCGCGCCGGTCAACTGGGCGGTGCTGCACGGCGCCACCGTCACCGGCGCCACCCTGCACGAGATGACCGTCAAGCCGGACGCCGGCGACATCGTGTCGCAGATGGAGGTGCCTATCCTGCCCGACGACACCGCCTTCGAGGTGTTCGGCAAGGTCACCGTGGCGGCCGAGCAGGCGCTGTGGATGGTGCTGCCGTCGCTGCTGGACGGCACGGCGCCGCGCATCAAGAACGACCTGAGCAAGGGCGGCTACTTCGGCGGCCGCAAGCCCGAGGACGGCCGCATCAACTGGCTGCTGCCGGCCCAGGACGTGTACAACCTGCACCGCGCCGTGGCCCCGCCCTACCCCGGCGCCTTCACCGATATCGGCGGCGTGCGCTACGTGCTGCAACGGGCCCGATTATCTGGCAATTTCGGCAATGTTGTATCGCTAAGTTTGCCACCTGGCTTGACAGTAGTGGATAATTGCATCTTTGGCGTGTGCGGCGATGGCCGCATGCTGACGATTTCCGCCTTGACGGCCGACGGGGTTTCCGTCACGGCCGAGCAGTTGCAATCCCGCCTGGCGGAGCTGTCCGCTGGCGGACAATGAACATTACCTGGGTAACTATCAAATGAAAAAAGTCCTCATCCTCGGCGTCAACGGCTTCATCGGCCATCACCTGTCGAAGCGCATCCTGGAAACGACCGACTGGCATGTCTACGGCATGGACATGAGCACCGACCGTATCACCGACGTCCTGGAGAATGAGGCGTACAAGTCGCGCATGCACTTCTTCGAGGGCGACATCACCATCAACAAGGAATGGGTCGAGTACCACGTCAAGAAGTGCGACGTGATCCTGCCGCTGGTGGCGATCGCCACGCCGTCGACCTACGTCAAGGCGCCGCTGCGCGTGTTCGAGCTGGACTTCGAAGCCAACCTGCCCATCGTGCGCTCGGCCGCCAAGTACGGCAAGCACCTGGTGTTCCCGTCGACCTCGGAAGTGTACGGCATGTGCCACGACGACGAGTTCGATCCCGAGAACTCCGAGCTGATCTGCGGCCCGATCAACAAGCCGCGCTGGATCT
This sequence comes from Duganella sp. BJB1802, assembly GCF_013369445.1. Taxonomy (NCBI): domain Bacteria; kingdom Pseudomonadati; phylum Pseudomonadota; class Betaproteobacteria; order Burkholderiales; family Oxalobacteraceae; genus Duganella; species Duganella sp. BJB1802. Next base: position 20,261 of record NZ_JABWEF010000013.1, read on the forward strand.
ACTCCAACGCCAAGCAGCTGATGGACCGCGTGATCTGGGGCTACGGCATGGAAGGCCTGAACTTCACGCTGTTCCGTCCGTTCAACTGGATCGGCGCCGGCCTCGACTCCATCCACACGCCGAAAGAAGGCTCGTCGCGCGTGGTGACCCAGTTCTTCGGCCACATCGTCCGTGGCGAGAACATCTCGCTGGTGGACGGCGGCGCGCAGAAGCGCGCGTTCACCGACATCGACGACGGCATCGACGCGCTGATGAAGATCATCGAGAACAAGAACGGCGCCGCCAGCGGCAAGATCTACAACATCGGCAACCCGGTCAACAACTACTCGATCCGCGAGCTGGCCGGCATGATGCTGGAACTGGCGCCGCAGTACCCCGAGTACGCCGAAGGCGCCGCCAAGGTCAAGATCGTCGAGACCACCTCGGGCGCCTACTACGGCGCGGGCTACCAGGACGTGCAGAACCGCGTGCCGAAGATCACCAACACCTGCGAAGAGCTGGGCTGGAAACCGACCACCACCATGGCCGAAGCGCTGAAGAAGATCTTCGACGCCTACCGCAGCCAGGTGGCCGAAGCACAAAAACTGATGGACTAAGATTTGACCGAGACTTTGCAAACGCAAGCGCCGCTGATGGTGTTGAAGATCGATGTCGACACCTACCGCGGCACCCGTGAAGGCACCCTGAACCTGGTGCGGATGCTGAAGGCGCACAACGCCCAGGCCACTTTCCTGTTTTCGCTGGGGCCGGACCACACCGGCTGGGCGCTGCGCCGCGCGCTGCGTCCGGGGTTCTTCAGCAAAGTCTCGCGCACGTCCGTGGTCGAGCATTACGGCATCAAGACGCTGATGTACGGCACCCTGCTGCCGGGCCCGGACATCGGCAAGGAATGCGCCGAACAGCTGCGCAGCGTGCGCGACGCCGGCTTCGAATGCGGCATCCACACCTGGGACCACGTGCTGTGGCAGGACAACGTCGCCAGGCGCGACGGCAAATGGTCCACCGCCATGATGCGCAAGGCCGCCGCCCGCTTCACGCAGGTGTTCGGCACCGCGCCGCGCACCCACGGCGCGGCCGGCTGGCAGATGAACAACGCCGCCTTCGCCGAGCATGACACCGCAGGCTACGCCTACGCGTCCGACGGCCGCTGCGTGCTCAACGAGAACGGCACGCTGGCCAATCCGGCCGACGGCCCGCACCGCCTGTCCGACGGCGACAAGGTGCTGTCCCACATCCAGCTGCCCACCACGCTGCCGACGCTGGACGAGCTGCTGGGCCGCGAGATCGACGGCGTCGTCATCGGCACCGGCAACATCGCCGCCTTCCTGCTGAAGCTGACGGCCGGCGCCACGCGCGACCACGTATATACTTTGCACTCCGAACTTGAAGGGCAAAAACTCGCCCCCATATTCGAGCAGTTATTGGCTGGCTGGAAGGCGCAAGGCTACACATTGGCGTCGATGGCCGATTACCATCAGAAGGTCCGGCACCAGGCCATGCCGGTTTGCCCGATCACCTGGGGCGAGCTGCCGGGTCGCTCGGGCCAGCTGATCGTGCAGGGCGCCGCCCGTTCTTAATGCGTACCGTTCAGGAGATAGCCTGTGGCTGATAGCCCTTCCGTAGTGACCGATTTTTCCGCCGCCATGACCGGCGGCCAGACCTTCCAGCTGTCGGGCCGGCCGGCGCGCCACACCGTGCTGTTCTTCTACCCCAAGGACAACACACCGGGCTGCACCACCGAGAACATGGCGTTCCGCGACCTGTACGAGCAATTCCAGGCGGCCGGCACCGAAATCTACGGCATCAGCCGCGATTCGCTGCGCTCGCACGAAAGCTTCAAGACCAAGCTGGGCCTGCCCTTCGAGCTCATTTCCGACCCCGACGAGGCGCTTTGCCAGCAGTTCGGCGTCATGAAGATGAAGCAAATGTACGGCAAGACGGTGCGCGGCATCGAACGCAGTACGTTTGTGATTGACGCTACCGGGCAATTGGTGAAAGAATGGAGAGGCGTGAAAGTAGCGGGTCACGTCGATGAAGTGCTGGAATTCGTAGCGCGTCAGGTTTAATTGTTGCACGCGTTGCGGCTTCCAGAGTTGCTCAACCGTAGCAGAACTATGCGTAACAGCCCTTGAGTCATCACTGTAATTCACACCACCACCCTACATGGTGGCCAGCCGGCCACCACGCGGTACTTTCTCCGGGCATGATGAGCGCCCGTCGGCAGTCTTATAACCCTGTTTTACCCAGCATCCACCCCATCCGGTCCCAACACTTTCAAGACCAGAAAGTGTGCTGCGCCTATGGGCGGATTCCTCCAGATATTCTTCAAATGAGATCCTGATGCCACTGCCAAAATTACCTAGTAAGCCAGCGACTATACTTCTGGCCAAAGATTATCCCAAAGCGACAGGGCCGCGCCCAGTCCCCGCCATCGCAGCGGTGGCTGAAGTCGCGCCCGCGCCGAAGAAAGCGGCGCCCGTCAAAGCAGTGCCTGTAGCAAAAGCCAAAGCAGAAACCCCGAAAACCACCACCAAGTCAAAAGCCGTGGCCGCCGTGTTGAAGGCCGCGCCCGCCGTATTGAAGAACGCCGCCGCCGGCATCGCGCCCGCCGCGGCACCGGCCAAGCCGGCCGCCAAGGCCAAGCCGGTGCCGGCCGCGCGCAGCAAGGTCACGCCGATCACCGCCGAGGCGCCGCATCCGGCCAAGCACAAGCCGCATGAAGTGGCGATCAAGTCCTCGACCAGCCGTCACGCGGACCAGACCGGCACCACCAAGCTGTTCGTGCTGGACACCAACGTGCTGATGCACGATCCATCGTCGCTGTTCCGCTTCGAGGAGCACGACGTCTACCTGCCGATGATGACGCTGGAAGAGCTGGACAACCACAAGAAGGGCATGACCGAGGTGGCGCGCAACGCCCGCCAGGTGTCGCGCACCTTGGACGCGCTGGTTTCCAACACCGACGACGACGCCATCGAGAACGGCATCCCGCTGTCCAAGCTGGGCAACAAGGACGCCAAGGGCCGCCTGTACTTCCAGACGCGCCTGCAAACGGCGGACCTGCCGGTCGGCCTGCCGGTCGGCAAGGCCGACAACCAGATCCTGTCCGTGGTCCGCTCGCTTGAAGCGGAACAGGAAGGCCGTCCGGTGGTGCTGGTGTCGAAGGACATCAACATGCGCATCAAGGCGCGCGCGCTGGGCCTGCCGGCCGAGGACTACTTCAACGACCACGTGCTGGAAGACACCGACCTGCTGTACTCGGGCATCGTCCAGCTGCCGGACGATTTCTGGACCAAGCACGGCAAGGACCTGGAATCCTGGCAGGAGAACAAGAACGGCCAGAGCGCGACGTTCTACCGCGTCACCGGCCCGTTCGTGCCGTCGCTGCTGGTCAACCAGTTCATCTTCCTGGAGCCGAAGAATGGCGAAGCGCCGTTCTATGGCCAGGTCAAGCAGATCAACGGCAAGACCGCCGTGCTGCAAACCCTGCGCGACTTCAGCCACAACAAGAACAATGTGTGGGGTGTCACCGCCCGCAACCGCGAGCAGAACTTCGCCTTGAACTTGCTGATGAATCCGGAGTGCGACTTCGTCACCCTGCTGGGCCAGGCCGGTACCGGCAAGACCCTGCTGGCCCTGGCCGCCGGCCTGGCGCAGGTGCTGGAGACCAAGCTCTACAACGAAATCATCGTCACCCGCGTGACGGTGCCGGTCGGCGAGGACATCGGCTTCCTGCCTGGTACGGAGGAAGAGAAGATGTCGCCATGGATGGGCGCGTTCGACGACAACCTGGAAGTGCTCAACAAGTCCGATTCGGACGGTGGCGAATGGGGCCGTGCGGCGACGCAGGACCTGATCCGCTCGCGCATCAAGATCAAGTCGCTCAACTTCATGCGCGGCCGCACCTTCGTCAACAAGTTCCTGATCATCGACGAAGCGCAGAACTTGACGCCCAAGCAGGTCAAGACGCTGGTGACGCGCGCCGGTCCCGGCACGAAGATCCTGTGCCTGGGTAACATCGCGCAGATCGACACGCCTTACCTGACCGAGGGTTCAAGCGGCCTGACGTATGTGGTGGATCGCTTCAAGGGATGGTCGCACAGCGGTCACGTGACCCTGGCGCGCGGCGAACGCTCGCGCCTGGCGGACCACGCCAGCGACGTGTTGTAAATGTAGTAGAATAAACCCGTACCTGTTAGCCCCGCCCGCAGCAATGCCGGCGGGGCTTCTTTTTTCTATCAGGCTTTGTTGTTGCGGCGGCGGGCGTAGCCGCCGACCAGCGCCAGGCCACCCAGCAGCATGGCGTAGGTTTCCGGTTCAGGCACTGGCGCCAGGGTGTTGACGCTGAAGCTCTGGAAATTGCCGTTGGCGGCCGCGTACTGCACTTGCTGGCCGCCATCGCAGCAGCCTTCCAGGCCGTAGATGGTCAGCGTGTGGTTGCCGGCCGACAGCGCCTGGTTGTTGATCAGGAAGGCGCCGTTCGGGGTGTTGTAGTTGAAGTTCCACCACATGTCGTTGCTGTTCACCGCGACGGCCTGGCCGTCCAGGAATACGGCGCCGCCACGGCCAAAGTCCACGCCGGCGCGGAACGAGTAGGTGCCGGCGGCGCTCAGGCCGAAATCGATGGTGGACTTGAAGGCGATGTCCGAGTTGCCGGTGCCGAACACCGAATTATTCGACACGTTGTCGTAGCTGCTCAAAACGGTCGTATGACCGCCGACAACGGCGGCGTCAACCACGCTGCGGTAATCTTGCGCGCTAGCCTGTGAGCCGGCGCCGGAACTGCCGGTCTGGAAAGTGATCACGGCGGCGTTGGCGTTGCCGATGGCGGCCAATGCGAGTGCTACTGTGGCGAATTTAATGGATTTCATGCTGGTCCCTGTGCGGAGGTTGTAGTGGTTGGAAAAATGCAAGCCTGGCGCAGGGGTTGGGGGCCGGGAAATGTTTCTCTTAGCAAACTTAAAATGCGCTTAAGAATTATTTAAATGGTATCGTAAGAAAATTCCGATGTCAATCTCTAATGCAGTGCACAATAAAGACGACGTCAACCACGAAAGTGCTTGAAACCGGCAGCAACCTGTATGACACTAGACACTGCAAGTCATTGATTTCGCCAGACTTTCGGACCACCGCCGAGACAAGACCATGGACATCCCTATCCTGATCCGAAAAAAAGGCAACACCAAGTATGGTGTCACCGTGCCGGACATTCCCGGCTGCGTCACCACCGGCGAAACGGTGGACAAGGCCATGAGCAACGCCACCAAGGCCATCTACGGCCATGTCGGCCAACTGGTCGAGCAAGGCAAGGCCTTCGAAATCAAACCCTCCGAGGTGGAATACCTGTCGCGCGAGCCGGACTACGCCGGCGGCATCTGGGCGCTCGTCAGCCTGGACCTGGCCAAGCTGAACGATCCGCCGGAGGACTGAGCACACGCCAATGCGCGGACATTTATGTTTTCACGTAAAATTAGACCCATAATTTACATGAAAGAATAAAATGTCCGTGTTCGAGCAACTACAACATCGCCGTATCCAACTGGGAAAAACACTGCAGAACCTTGCGGATGTCAGCGGAATGAACGTCCCCCAAGTCAGCAACGTACTGAGCGGGAAACTGGATTCCCGCCTGAGCACCTACGAAGCGCTGGCCGGCGCGATGGATGCCACGCTGGTCCTGATCCCCAAACATCTGCTGCCGGAGGTCGCGCGCCTGTTGTCCGGCAAAGCCATCGGGCCGGACGACGTTCCATCGACGGTCGACCGGCTGCTGGGCGGACTCAATTGAACCACGCGCTGGTCCCCCGCTATCTGGAAGTATGGCTGCGCGGCCGGCACGTGGGCTGGCTGTGCGAGGCGGGCCGCGCTACACGTTTCCTCGCGACTGAGCAATACCAGGCCGATACGCGGCGCGCCACGCTCTCCCTGTCGATGACGCTGCCCGGCGCCGAGCAAGTGACGCAGGAAACCCTGAAGAACCATTTCGACCCGGCGGTGTACCGCGAACGCGGCGAACTGCCGCCCTTCTTCGCGGGCCTGCTGCCGGAGGGCGCGCTGCGCCGGCGCCTGGCCGCCACGCGCAAGAGCGACCGCGACATGGACGACTTCGGCATTTTGGCCGCCGCCGGCGAGGACCTGCCGGGCGCCGTGACCGTGCTGCCCGCCAACCTCGACAACCTGACGGCTGCGGCCCGCGCCTACGGCGTCACCGGCGGCGCCGACAATCTTGAAATCAGCGTGCCCGAGCAGGCCGCCGAGGGCGCCGCCTCGCTGTCCGGCGTGCAGGACAAGGTGGCGCTGTCCCACGCCCGGGACGGCAAGCGGTACCGCATGCCGGTCAAGGGCACGCCGTCCGACCTCATCGCCAAGCTGCCGCTGGCCGGCGACGACTCGCAGGTGATGAACGAGCACGCCTGCATGCGGCTGGCCGGCCTGGCCGGAGTCGATGTCGCGGCATGCCGGCCGGCGCCCATGAGCACGATGGACGACCACCCGGACCTGGTGGCCGCGCTGGGCGCCGGCATGCGCTTCCTGGCGGTCGAGCGCTTCGACCGCGGCCCCGCCGGCGCGGTGCACATGGAGGACGCCTGCCAGCTGCTCACCCTCATGCCGGCCCAGAAGTATTCCGGCGCCAGGGAATTCGTCAAGCTGGTCCAGGTGCTGGACCGCCTTGGCACGCGCGGCATCGAGGATGTCCGCCAGTTCTTCATCCGGCAGGCCGTCAACACGCTGATCGGGAACTCGGACGCGCACCTGAAGAACTTCAGCGTGCTGTATCGCGACGGCGTCCGCCCCGAGCTTGCGCCGGCCTATGACATCGTGTGCGTCGCGGCGCTGGCCGGCTTCCGGGGTTTCGCCACCAACGTCGCCATCGACCAGTTGCAGCGGCAGGAAACGCTGGACACCTATGCCGCCATCGCCAAACAGGCGGGCATTTCGGAGCGCATCGTCAAGGCGGCCGTCACGCAAACGGTCACGCGCGCCAAGGACCTTTGGCCCAAGGCGCTGCATGAAATGGAGATGCCGGACGCCGTGCGCCTTGAGATCGAGAACCGCCTGGAGACGCTGCCGCTCGCGGGCAACGCGCGATAGTGCTTGACCTTCCCACGACGGGAAGGCCTACAGTATGATCATCGAAACTGTTCAAGGAGTAGGACGATGTATCAACTACAAGTGCAAAACATGAGCTGTGGCCATTGCGTGGGCGCGGTGACCAAGGCGGTGCAGGCGGTCGATGCGGCGGCGAAGGTCGAGATCGACCTGGCCAGCAAGACCGTTCGCATAGACAGCGCCACCCCGCTGGCCTCGCTCAAATCGGCCATCGCCGACGCGGGCTACCCCGTCACCGGCGCGGCCTGATTATTTGTCCAGCTCCGGGTAGTGGCGGAAGATGCCGTCCTCATTGAACGGTATCCGCCGCTTCGACCCGACGTAGGCGGCGATGTTGGGCCGCAGCGCCACCTTGTCGCGCAAGGCGGTCAAGGCCGGATACGATGGCGCCAGCCGCGCCATCGTCTTCGGGAACGCATAGCGCAAGCCTTCGATCAGCTGGAACAGAGACAAGTCCACATACGTCAGCCGCGAGCCGACCGCATACCCTCCCCGCCCCGGATTGCGCGCCACCACGCCCTCGAAGTAGTCGAGGAACTTCGGTATGCGCTCCTCGCGGAAGCACCTGGCGCGCGCCTTGGCTTCCTTCTTCTGCTCTTCGTAGTACTTGCTGACGGCGATGGGATGGTGCGTGTCGTGCGCCTCGTTGACGATGTCGGCGATGGTCAACTGCAGCTGGTTGGTCCACAGCCGCCCCGCCTCCGCGCGCGGCGCCAAGCCGTGGCGGGCGCCGATGAACATCAGGATGTTGGCGGTCTGCCCGATCAGCAGCTCGCCCGCGCGCAGCACCGGCGGCGCGAACGACGGATGATCGACCTGGCCGCCATCGAGGCACGCCATCAGCTCCGGCATGCCCTTCTTCTGTCGCGCCACGTCCACATACGGCACGGCCGCCTCCTCCAGCGCCAGGCGCACGAATTCACCGCGGCCCTGCAGGCCGTCCCAGTAATAAAGTTGGTATGGTGTTGTCATGCCAAGATGGTAGCACCGACAACGGCGGAGCGCCGCCCAAAACGATATTCAGTACACGGTTATAATCGACCGTTGACCCGACCACTTCCCAGACGCCATGCCACCAGTCCCTCCGCTTGAACTCCCGATTGTCCTGATGGTCGCCGCCGCCGGCTTCCTGGCCGGCGTGCAGAACGCCCTTGCCGGCGGGGGCTCGTTCATCACCTTCCCCGCGCTGCTGCTGGCCGGCCTGAATCCGCTGGCCGCCAACATGACCTCCACCATCGCCCTGTTCCCGAGCCAGATCACCTCCGCCTACGCCGGCCGCAAGCTGGCGGGCGACGTCGGGCCGCTGACGTTCAAGCAGATGCTGATCATCAGCGCCATCGGCGGCATCTTCGGCGCCATCCTGCTTTTGAATACGCCGCCGTCCTTCTTCGCGCGGCTGGTGCCTTGGCTGGTGCTGTTCGCCACCAGCGTGTTCGCGTGGGGCAGCTTCCGCAAGAAACCGCTGCACGCGGCAGGCAGCATGCCGCCCTGGACGCTGATGCTGGTGCAAAGCTGCATCGCCATCTACGGCGGCTACTTCGGCGGCGGCATCGGCTTCCTGATGCTGGCCGCGCTGACCATCGCCGGCCAGCAGGTGCGCGCCGCAGCCGCCACCAAGAACGTGCTGGCGATGGCGATGAACGCCGCCGCCACGCTGATCTTCGCCACCTCCAGCTTGATCAGCTGGCCGGCCGCGCTGGCGCTGTGCGTGGGTGGCATCGCCGGCGGCTTGTGCGGCGGATGGCTGATCCACCGCCTGCCGGAAAAAGTCATGCGCGGCTTCGTGGTGCTGGTCGGCGCCGCGCTGACCGTGTGGATGTTCGTCAGAATGTAGCCTTCAACGTCAGGCGGAAGGTGCGCGGCTCCACCGGATGGTAGTGGATGTCGTTGACGCCTTCGGCCGGCTCGCCCGGCAAGCGCGAGGCGTAGTAGTAATCCACGTCGCTGGCCTTGCGGTCGAACAGGTTGAACGCGTCCAGCGACACGGCCCAGCGCCGGTCTATCCTGTAGCCCACCCGCGCATACGCGATCGCAGTCGTCGCCGAACGCTGGCTGTTATCCTCGATCAGCGGACGCGGTCCGAAGTAGCGCATCTGGAACGCGCCGGACCACGGACCGAGATCGGTGACGGTCGCGCCGAACGAGGCCACCTTGCCGACCGCGCCCGGAATGTAATCGCCCGCCGCGTCATGCTCGGTGTAGTGCGCCCGAGAGTAAGCCAGGTCCAGGTCGAACAGCAGCCATGGCGCGGCGATGTAGTGGTTGTTCCACTCGATGCCGGAACGGTAGCTGCCACGGCTTGCCGCCGTATCGCCCGCGTCGCCGGAGAACACCAGCTCGGACGCTGAGCGCAGCTTCCACAAGGCCATCGAACTTTGCAGGCCGGGCACGAACTCGGTCCGCACGCCCAGCTCCGCGCCGCGCGTCTTGACCAGCGGCGTGACCGGATCGATAGGCTCCCGCTCCTTCGGCGTCAGGTGCACTGTGGTGCCGCGCGCATCGTTGCTGTGGAAGCCCTCGCCGTAGTTGATGAAGAATTCCGTCTTGGCCCATGGCCCCAGCACCACCGCCAGTTTCGGCGACGTCATGCCGACGCTGACCTTGCCCGTGTTCTCGGCGATATTGCTGCTCACATCGAAGCGGTAGCGGTCATAGCGCAAGCCGGCCGTGGTGCGCAGCCATTCGCGCCACTGCACCGTGTTCTCGAAATAGAGCGCCGCATTGGCTTCCTTGACCTTCGATTCCGTGATGGTGCCGGTGATCCGGCGCTTGACGGTGCTGTACAGCGCCAGCGGCGACATGTAGTCGTAGCGTCCCTGCAGGCCGACCTTGTTGTTCACTTCCAGCCCGCCCCACTTGCCGAACCACGTCTGCGCCACGTCGAAGCCCGTCATGCGGCGCTTCTCGGTCTGGCGCGACTGGTCGCCGTTGACCGGGTCGTCGAGGAAGTAGGTGAAGTCGTTGTACAGGTCCAGGCTCGATTGCACCAGGTAGGCGTTGGCCTGCAACAGCGTGTCGCTGGTGCGCTGGCGCAGCGTGGCCGATACGCTGTAGCGCGACGTGATGCCGCCATCGCTGGTGTCGATCGCGCCGTACCGGTCGATCTCGCCGCTTTGCACCGCGCGCAGCGGGATCTGGTTACTGGCGTACCAGCCGCCCTTGTAGGCCATGCCGGTGACGCTGAACTGGTTGTCGCTGCCGCCCTGGCTGTAGCGCAGCACGCCCAGGCTTTTGTGGAAGGCCTCCGGGCTGACCCACGGGCCGTTGTTGTGTCCCAGCTCCGCGCCGTAGACCAGGTTACCCTCGCCCAGCGGCGTCGATCCGGTCAGGTTGGCGCGGTAGTACTGGTGCTCGCCGACGGTGATGCTGGCGGTGCTTTCTTTGAGCTTGTTCGCCAATCCCATGTGCGCCGCGCCGGCCGAGGCGAAGTCGCCTTCGTCCGCGTAGTACGGGCCTTTTTTGTAGTTGATGCGGTCGACCAGTTCCGGCATCAGGAAATTCAAATCGGTGTAGCCCTGGCCGTGCGCGTGGGCGCGCATGTTGACCGGCATGCCGTCGACGAAGGTGGCGAAGTCGGTGCCGTGATCGAGGTTGAAGCCGCGCAGGAAGTATTGATTGGCCTTGCCGTCGCCGCTGTGCTGCGTGACGATCACGCCGGGCACGAACTCCAGCAGCTCGCCGGGCCGCAGCGCCGGACGGTTGGCGATCAGCGCCGCCGTCACCGATCCCTGGCTGGCGGCGCTGGACGTGCCGACGCCGTTGTCGTAGTGGCCGCGCACTTCCACCGCCTCCATCACAGGCTCGCCGTTGGTCGCCAGCGGAACCGTCGCCGCCAGCGCGGCTATCGAAAGCAAAATCATGGATGCTCCTTCAACGAACAGTCGAAGCGCAGGGGTGAGCGAACGGCGCGTGCGCAAGGCACGGCCGCCAGACGGCAAAGCCGTGGCGAGCAAAATAGATGCATAGATGTAGATCGAAACAGATGCAATCCCCTCACCTCCCCGTGAGCGGATTGAACAGAAATGCCTGGGCATTTCCACCTGTCTGGCCGGTATCCGGGCTGGCAAGCGACACCGCCTGACCTTCCCATGCGACTGCACAGTGGTCTGAAGAGGCGGATTTGTCGTCAACGACGACGCTTGTTTACCGTTGCGGGGGCAGCACATGTTGGCTGGCGTGGCCAGCTCCATGTTTCCCGTTTAACTGCGCGCCTGGACAGGCGCGCGAGCACCAAAACGGGCCGATTATACTTTAATTAATCGGCCAGCGATTGGAGAATGGGGCAGTCGGGGCGATGGTCGCCGTGGCAGCAGCTGGCCAGCGTTTGCAGCGTGTCGCGCATTTCGGTCAGTTCGGCGATGCGCTGGTTCAGTTCCGCCACATGGCCCATGGCGATGGTTTTGACGTCGGCGCTGGCGCGCTCCTTGTTCTGCCACAGCGACAGCAGGTCGCGGATCTGGTCGAGCGAGAAGCCCAGCGAGCGCCCGCGCTTGACGAAGCGCAGCGCGTGCAGGTCGTTCTCGCCGTAGATGCGGTAGCCGGCGTCGCTGCGCCGCCCCGGCGGGATCAGGGCGATGCTTTCGTAGTAGCGGATCATCTTGGCCGATACGCCGCTGGCCGCCGCGGCTTGTCCGATATTCATGCTTGTCCTTTCAGGTGGTCGGGCTTCCAGCGGCGCAGCAGCAAGGCGTTGCTGATCACGCTGACGGAACTGAGCGCCATCGCGGCGCCGGCGACCATGGGGTTGAGCAGGCCGAAGGCGGCCAGCGGTATGCCCACCAGGTTGTAGATGAAGGCCCAGAACAGGTTCTGTCGTATCTTGCTGTAGCTGCGGCGCGAGATCGAGATGGCGGCGGCCACCAGCGCGGGGTCGCCGCGCATCAGCGTGATGCCGGCGGCGTGCATGGCGACGTCGGTGCCGCTGGACATGGCGATGCCGACATCGGCGGCGGCCAGCGCGGGGGCGTCGTTGATGCCGTCGCCGACCATGGCGATGCAGGCGTGGCCAGTCTTCAGGCCGGCCACGATGCTGGCCTTGTCGGCGGGGAGCATGTTGGCCACGATGCGGTCGATGCCCAGTTCCTTGCCGACGGCGTCGGCGCTGCCCTGGTTGTCGCCGGTGAGCAGGATGGTCTCGATGTGCAGGGCGCGCAGGGCTTGAAGCGCGGCGCGGGCTTGCGGCTTGACGCGGTCGCCGAAGGCCAGCAGGCCAAGCAGCTGCGCGGGCTGCGGCGCGTTTGAGGCGGCCAGCCAGGAGATCGTCAGGCCCTGTTGTTCCAACGCGGTGGCGCGGGCGCTCAATGCGTCCAGCGCGACGCCCTCCTCCTGCATCAGCCGCGTGCTGCCCAGGATCAGGCGCGTGCCGTCGACAATGGCCGCCACGCCGCGCCCGGGCAAGGCGGTGACGTCGGTCGCAACCGGCGCAGCGGCAGCGACAGTGGCGCCGGCCGGCATGGCGACGATTGGCGCGGCGGCGGCGCCATCGCTCGTGGCGGCGTTGCGCGCGGCGGCGGCTTCGGTGACGGCGCGGGCCAGCGTGGGTACGCTGCCGCGCTGGATGGCGGCGGCCAGTTGCAGCAGCCGCGCCTCGTCGATGCCGGCCGGCTCCAGCGCCACCAGCGACGGTTTGCCTTCGGTGAGCGTGCCGGTCTTGTCGAACGCCACGGTGGTGATGCGGTGCGCCAGTTCCAGCGCCTCCGCGTCCTTGATCAGTATTCCGTAGCGCGCCGCCACGCCGGTGCCGGCCATGATCGCGGCCGGTGTCGCCAATCCCAGCGCGCACGGGCAGGCGATCACCATCACCGCCACCGCATTGATGATGGCCCGCTCGGCGTCGCCGGTCGCCAGCCACCAGCCGGCGAAGGTCAGCGCCGCCAGCACCAGCACCACCGGCACGAACACCGCGCTGACGCGGTCCACCAGATGCTGCACCGGCGCCTTGGCCGCCTGCGCGTCCTCCACCAGCCGGATGATGCGCGCCAGCGTGCTCTCCGCGCCCACCGCCGTCACCCGCACCAGCAGCAGGCCCTCGCCGTTGATGGCGCCGCCCGTCACGCGGTCGCCGGCATGGCGCGCCACGGGCAGGCTTTCGCCGGTGATGAGCGCCTCGTCCACATGACTGGCGCCCTCCACCACCTCGCCGTCCGCCGCCACCCGCTCGCCGGGACGCACCACCACCAACTCGCCCGGCCGCACGTCGGCGATCGGCACTTCGACATCCTGCTCGCCGCGCCGCACGCGCGCGGACTCGGGCCGCAGCACCTGCAAGGCGCGGATGGCCGACGTAGTCTGGCGCTTGGCGCGCGCCTCCAGCCATTTGCCCAGCAAGATCAGGGTGATCACCACGGCCGACGCTTCGAAATACAGGTGCGGCATGGCGGACGTCGACGCGAACAATTGGTAGACGCTCAGGCCATATGCGGCGCTGGTGCCCAGCGCCACCAGCAGGTCCATATTGCCGCTGCGGGCACGCAGCGCCAGCCAGCCGGCGCGATAGAAGCGCGCGCCGAGCCAGAACTGCACCGGCGTCGCCAGCAGCAGCTGCAGGCGGCCGTCCAGCATCCAGTGGACGCCGGCCAGTTCCAGCAGCATTGGCAGCAGCAAAGGCAGCGACAGCAAGGCCGCCAGCACCACCGCGCGGCCACCGGTGGGGTGGACCAGCGTCGGCGCGGCCGGCACGGGCGCGGGTGCGGATGGCGGCAGTTCCGGCGTGGCGTGGTAGCCGGCCTTGTCGACCGCCTGCGCCAGCAGGGAGAAATCGAGCGGCTGCGACGATTCCACCCGCGCCGATTCGGTGGCCAGGTTGACGCTGACCTTGTCCACGCCCGGCACCGCAGCCAGCACGCGTTCGACGCGGCCCACGCAGGAGGCGCAGGTCATGCCCTCGATGTTGATCGATTGCGCTACAGGAGAGGCGGAGCTGGACATGACGATCCCAATGGAAGACTCGATGACGACAGCATCAAGTATCCCACGATGGGAAGGTCAAGTCCAAATTGCGGGCACGGCGGAATTCAGCGCACTTCGCAGTCGATGACGTTCGATTTGCCCGGGCCGGTGCTGGACGATGGTCCCGTGCTCTGGTTGAACACCGGCGGCGGCGCGAACTGGATGCCCGGATTGGCCGGCAGGACCACCGGCGGCGTCCGCAAGCTCGGCGTGTAGCCGAACTGGCCGGCGCTGAAATTGCTGGAGCCGGACGGGTTGGTCACATGGATCAAGCCGTCGAGCACCTGCACGTACAGGCCCGGCGCGCGCACCCCGCCCGGCGGCAGCGTCAACTGCGCCAGCATCAGCGGCCGCACCGGCGCGGCCAGCGCGTCCAGCGAGGCGGTGCTGGCCAGGTTGTAGGCCAGGCGCGCGGCCACCGCCTCCTCGCTCGGCTCGACGATGTCGGCGATGAAGGTGGTGCCGCGAATGCCGATGGTGGCGCTCGGCGTCTTCATGGCGAACTTTTCCTTGTTGCGCTTGCCCAGCAGGCCGGTGACCGAACGCAGGCCGCCCTTGACCAGGCTGAACGAGGCGTTGTCGGCCTCGGGCTTGCCGGCGTCGTAGCTGAAGTTCTCGACCTTGAAGGTGGTGCCCGGCTTGAGCGTGATTTCGCTGTTGTCGATGAACTTGACCATCGCGTAGGTGTTCTTCTCGGTCACCAGCATATCGCCGCTCTCGACTTCGGAGCGCATCGACAAGATCCGCACCACGCCGTCGGCCTTCTTCGACAGCAGCGGCCCGCTCAGCTGGACCACCGTACCCACCACTTGCGCGGCCCAGCCGGCGCCCGCCGCGCCGCACAGCGCCAGCAACAGCAGGCCGTTGAGCAAGGCCCGGACCACGAGAGAGTTTTTAGGCTGTGACATATTCATTTCCAGTACATTCAGGGGACGCTCAGTACGCCAGTCCCAGGCGCAAGTGCAGGCGGCTGGCGTTGTCGCGGCCGGTGTTGCCGGCGCGGACCACGTGGCCGAAATCGAGTTGCAGGTTGGCGTAGGTCGACAGCACGAAGCGCGCGCCGACGCCGGCGCTGGCGATGCTGGTGCTGGTCAGTTCGCCGGGCAGAGCGTGGTTGCGCTTGACGTAGGCAGCGTCGTAAAAGCCCAGCAGGCGGCAGTTCCAGCCCGCGTGGCTGCAGACGTTGGGCGTGTAGGCCTCCAGGTTGACGCCCAGGCCGGAGTCGTTGGAAATCTCGCGCTCGACGAAGCCGCGCACCGAGGTCGCGCCGCCGGCGCCGAACTGCTCGCCGGGGATCAGCGCGTCGCTGGTGTACTGGGCGTTGACGATGGCGCGCAATTGCCAGTCGTTGGCCAGCGCCCGCGTCGCGCTGCCGGCCAGGCGCAGCATGGTGTAGTCGGCCTTGGCGCCGTCGCGCGCCAGCGTGAACGCGTGCTGGTCGCCCTTGGCGCCGCCGGAGACATTGCGCAGCAGCGTCAACTGGCCGCTGACCTCGCCCTGCTTGAGCGGCAGCGTGGCCTGGTAGCTCACGCTGAGCGGATGCACGGTGACGTCGTTGCCCAGCTCCTGGCCCTGCAGCTGCACGCTGTTCTTGTAGGCCTTGTAGTCGACGCCGTAACTGAGCTTGGCTTCCAGTTCGCCGCGCTTGGCCAGGCTCTGGTTGTAGCGCGCGCCGTACACCGCGCCCTTGCCGCTGACGGCCAGGTTGACCGCGCCGGCCGACACGGTGCCGGAATCGACGTTGGAATAGCTGGCGAAGAAGTCCAGCGAATCGCCCAGCGCGTACAGCGGAATGTGGTAACCGGCGCCGTACACCTTGACGCGGCCCGGTTCCTCGGCCGAGGTGGTGTACTGCAGCGAGGCCAGGTGGTCGCGGTTGAACAGGTTGGCGTTCTGCAGGATGAAGCCGAGGTGGGTCTTGCCGGTCTGCGGGGTGCCGGTGTTGTCGATGTTGACCATGCCCTTCCAGGGGGTCTGGTCCTTGACGTCCAGGATGGCGTCGACCTCGTCGTCCCGCTCGCCGCTTTGCAGCTTCAGCGTGACTTCCTTGGCGGGACTCTCGTTGCCCTGCTTCAGGTTGGCCGAGACCGCCTTCAGGTCCGGCGTGCGGCCCTCCTGCAGGGCGGGCAGGCTGAAGCGGATGTTGTTCTCGTCGAAGTACAGATTGTTCTTGACCTGGATGCGGCCGATGCGCGTCTCCACCACGCGCAGCTGCACCACGCCGCGGTTGAGCTCCTGTTCCGGCAGCTCGATCGTCACCACGTTGTAGCCGCGCTGGTGGTACACGGCCTCGAGCGCCTCCAGCGCGCGCTGCACGTCGCCGAAGTCGCGCTCCTTGCCGGTGTACTTGGCCAGCAGCGCGTCGATCTGCGCCTGCGGCAGCAAGGTGTTGCCTTTGACCTCGAAACGGGCGATCTCGAAACGGATGGGGGCGCTCTCGGCGGGCGGCTGGTCCGCGGCCCAGGCCGACGCCACGGCGGCGCTTAAAAGAGAACCTGCCAGGAAGCGGGTTAAGCTATTTCTCATGGGGTCGCTCGTAGTGTTTGTCGCGTGTATTTTTTCAACTTTGAAAGCCTCTCGTTAACGCCGGCGCACTCAGCGAACGCTCTGCCGATGCTAGCATAGCCGCCATATTCAATGCCTATTTGAAATGCCGAATTGGATGGCGCCGGTGCCGAGTGTTGGATTTCAGTCCACTCCCGGCGCCCGACCCAGCGCAAATCGCGTTTCCTCAATTGCAGTACATCTTTTTGGTCGGCTCGTTTTTGCTGGCGAGCACATCGACCTTGCCGCTGGCCTTGTCTTTTTCGTCCGGCACCTTGTCGTCCGGCTTGGCGGGACCGCTGCTGCCGCCGCCCGACGCCGTCGACGCCACGCTGCTTTCCGTCGGCAAAGAGACCACCGGGTTCTTGACAAGATTGACCTGGGTGACCGTGTTGATGATGTTGACCGTGCTGTTCAGGGCTTGCGAGGCCGGCGTCGGCGGCCTGGCCTCCGGCGCTTCCACCGCGGCAGCAGCGGCGGCATCGCTGCGGCCTTGGCGGCCGCGGCATCCGGCCGCTGCCTTGGCAGCGCTTCGGCGGCGGCCCTGGCGGCGGCGTCGGCCGCAGCCTGCGCCGCCGCATCGGCGGCGGCAGGTGGCGGCGTCGGCTGCTGCTGTGGCGGCCCGCGTCGGCGGCGGCCTTGGCGGCGGCATCGGCTGCTGCCTTGGCGGCGGCGTCGGCGCAGCCTGCGCCGCCATCGGCGGCGGCGCGCGGCGGCGTCGGCTGCTGCATGGCGGCCACATCGGCGGCGGCCTTGGCACGGCGGCGTCGGCTGCGGCGCGGCGATCGCATCGGCGGCGGCCTTGGCGGCGGCGTCGGCGGCCACGCTGCGGCGGTACGAACCGGAATCGATGACAGGCACCGTGCCGCTTCCCAGTGAAATCGAGCCCGCGCTCACCGAGCCGAACGGCGCAGCCAGCGACACCGGCGCGCCGTTGCTGTTGATCGTGGTGGCGCTGCCGACGCTGATGCTGCCGTTGGTGGACAGCGCCGAGATGCTGCCGGTCGGCGAGGTCACGCTGAGCAGGCCGCCCAGCACGATGTTGTTGGTCGCCGTCATCTTGATCGTATTGGTCGCGTTCAGCTGCGATCCCGACAGCAAGGTGATGTCGGTGCTGGCCGACAGCGCGATGTCGTCGCCGGCCACCTGGTCGCTGATGGTGATCGGGCTGTGCGCGGTGATCGACACGCCGCCGTTGTAGGCGTGGATGGCGCCGCCGGTGTGGATGCCGCCATGGTTGTCGATGACGATGTTGCCGTTGGTGGTGGTCAAGGCGCCCAGCGCCAGCTCGCCGCTGGAGACGGTGTTGGTGAGCGCGATGTTGCCATGCCCATTGCTGGCGGCAAAGGCGTTCACATGATTGCCGGTGTTGGTCAGCGCGATGCCGTTGGTGGCGAACGCGTGCAGGCTGTCGGTCTGCAGGGCGCCGGTCTGGCTGATGGCGCCGCTGCCCTCGCCGGCCACCAGCGTGATGCCGCTTTGCGCCCGCGCGTTGCCGATCGAGAGGTTGCCGTTGCTGTAGACGTTGAGCGAGCCGCTCGTGTCGATGCTGCCGTTGCTGGTTTGCGTCAGGTTGTAGGCGGTCAGGTTGGCGGCGCTGTTGGTGCCGCTCAGCACGCCGTTGGTCAAGGCCAGGTTGGCGACCGTCATCGCGCCGTTCTGCACCAGGTTGCCGCCGTTGAGGGTGAGCGTGGCGCTGCTCAGGTCGGAGGTGCCGTTGACGATCAGCGTGCCGGCGGTCAGCGCCAGCTGGCTGCCGCTGCCGACCGTGAGCGCGTTCAGCTTGACGTTGCCGGCGCTGGCGTCGTAGGTGATGGTGCCGGCGCTGCTGCCGATGACGGCGGCCAGCACGTTGGCGCCGTCCGGCGCGATGCTGTCGGTCCAGTTGCCGGCCGCGCTCCACAGGCCGCCGCCGCTGCCGTTCCAGGTCGACGTCGGACGGGCCGTGATCGTGCCCCGGGCGCCAGCATTGAGCGTGTAGTTGCCGGAAGCGGAACCGGTGATGCCGGGCTGGGCGCCGGTGATGTTGACGACCTTGTTGACGCCGACGTTCTTGTCGGCATAGCTGAGGGTGCTGCCCTCGCCGATCAGCAGCGACACCGCGTCGAGCGGGCCTTCCGGCATGCCCAGCACGCCGCTCAGCGTGGCGCCGGAGTAGGTGGCGTTGGTGGTGTTGTCGTACTGGCGGCTGAGCAGGGTCAGCGTCAGCGGCGCGGGCGTGATGTTGGCGGTCAGGCCGGTCGGCAGGCCGGTCACCACATAGTTGCCGCCGTCGGCGCCGCCCAGCACGAAGCCGTTGGCCGTCACGCTCTTGCCGGTGCCGACGTTGCGGTCGGAGAAGGTGCCGCTGCCGGCCGACAGCGTGACCACGTCGCCGCCGATCACGCCGCCGAGTGTGCCGCCGGCGACATTCAGCGTGGCGCCCGTACCGTACTGGCTGGCGGCCGGATTCCAGTTCATGTTGTAGACGCGGCTGTTGGCGGTGACGCCGCTCACGCTCAGCTGCGCGGGGGCGATTTCCGTCATCAGGCTCGATGGCGACACCAACATGTAGTTGCCGGCGTCGTCACCGGACAAGCTGTAGTTGTTCAGGTCCAGCAGCACCAGCTTGCTGGCGCCGGCGTTCTTGTTCTGCAGCTTGGCGCTGTTGGAACCGCTCAGCGTCACGGCGTCGCCGGAGATGGGGGTGACCGACGCGGTGCCGTTCACCGTGATGTCGGTGGTGCCGTCGTAGGTGCGGCCGGGCGCGCTCAGGCCGCTGATCTGCAGCTTGGCCTTGTTGATCGTGCCGCTGCCGGTGACGGCGCCATCCAGCACATAGTTGTTGTTCGGGTTGTTGGTCAGCGACGCGCTGGCCACCGTGACGGTCTTGCCGGTGCCGGCGGTCTTGTCGGCGAAGCTCAGCGTGCCGCTGATGCCGGGCTTGTCGGTGCCGACGACGTTGCCGTAGCTGAAGTCGTAGACGCCGTCGGAAGTGCCCAGCACCAGATCAGTCAGCCGGTCGTAGGTCTTGCTGGCGCCGGTGACGGTGGCGGTGATGTGGCGCGGCGTGATGACCATCTGCGGCGCGGCATCGTAGCTGATGTCGTAGCGGTGCGAATACAGGCCGCCCAGGTTGTAGGTGCCGGTGTTGATCGCGCCGTCGAAACCCAGCGTGCCGCTGACGTCCGCGTGCGTGTAGGTCTGGCCGAACGCCGCCGCCGCGCCGTCGTAGATCTTGGTGCCGCCGGTGCCGGTCACGTTCACCGTCAGCGGCGTCAGGAAGCCGCGCAGCAGCGGCGTCGTGTGGCCTGCGTAGATGCGCCACACCGATGTGCCGCCGGTGAAGTCGAAACCGCTGAAGCTGGCCTGCTGCATCATCTGCGTCGAAGTCAGGCCGGCCGCGCCGGCGCTGTCGCTGCCTGCGCCCGCCGCGCTGTAGTAGCTGTGCGTCACCGCGCCGCCACCGGCGCCGGCGCCGACCAGCGCGTGGACCACGTCGTTGGTGCTGGTCTTGACGTCGCCGCTGCTGTAGGTGGTGTTCAGGGTGCCGTACATGCCGTTCCCGCCCAGCAGACCGCCGGTGCTGCCGACGCTGTAGGCGTTCTTGCCGATCACGTTGCCGACCACGTAGGAGGTGCCGATGGCGCCGTTGGAGTAGCCCGCCAGCCCGCCGAGGTTGGTGCCGTTGCCGTAGACGTTGGATTCGATCGCCACGCCGCTGACGGTGCCGCCCATCTGGATGCTGCCGGCCAGTACGCCGGTGTAGCTGTTGCCCTCGACCGTCGCGCCGGCGATCCGGAGGTCGCGGATCGTGCCCGATCCCAGCACCGAGAACAGGCCGATCTGGTTGGTGGTGGGCAGGTTGATGTAGAGGCCGCTGATGCTCTTGTGGTTGCCGTCGAACGTGCCGGCATAGGCATGATCGAGATCGCCGATCGGCTTGAAGCCCTGGTAGTTGCTGCCGCCCATGGAATTCCAGTGCGCGGTCTGGCTGGCGTCGATGTCGTTGTCGAGCGTGTACAAATACGTGGTGGGCAACGAGGCCATGCCTTGCAGGCCATAGACATCGACCAGATGGTAGGGCGTCATCGCGCCATCGCCGCTGGCGGCGCGCACGAAGCTGCCGCCGGCGATGCGGAAATCGGTGGCGCTGAAACTCGGCAGGCTGCCGACCTGATTCCAGTTGCCCGCCTGCAGATTGAAGATGCCGTTGACGGTCACGTTGCCGGTGGCGCTGATGCTGGAACTGGTGCCGGCGCGCAGCGCCAGGCCGCCGGTGGTGACCGCAGCCTGCATCGCGATGTTGCCGGTGGCGGTCAGGGCCAGGCTGTTGGTCAGCGTCAGCGGCTGGCTGACAACGATGTTGCCGGCGGCGCTCTGGTTGTTGTTGTCGATCGTCAGCCAGCTGGTGTTGGCGCTGGCCAGGTCGGCGTTGGTCAGCGCCAGCGTGTTGGATGGGTTGCCGGTCGCGCCGATGTCGACGGCGTTGGTCGAACCCAGGCTGACCGAGCTGCTGTTGAGCGTGCCGCCGGCCAGCGTCATCTTGCCGGCGTACAGGTTGATGCCGGAGCTGGACGTGAGACTGCCGGCGTTGGTGATGCGGTAGTCGCCGCTCGGGTGCGTGATCAGGCTGAGCGCACCGGTGTTTTTGACGGCCGCGCCGCTGGCGACGCTGATGTTGCCGCCCTGGCTGAACAAGGTCAGCGTGCCGGCGTTCTGGCCGCCGGTCAAATCGAGGTTGCCGACCACGGACAGGTTGCCGGTGCCGCTGCCGTAGCCGCTGCCGCCGGCGGCGTCGCCGATGCTGAGCCAGCCATTGTTCGGCAGCTGGACATGCTTCAGTTCGGTATCGCTCAGGCCCAGCACGCCGGCGGCGTCGGTGGCGCCGGCGCCGACCTGGATGGCGGTGGCGTCGGAATACGGCGTCAGCCGCACACCGTGCGTCGCGGCCGCGGACAGCGTGCCGTTGAGCGTCATGTTATCGGCCTGCACCACGACATTGCCGGACGAAGACAGCACGGACATGCCGCTGTCGACCGTCGCCAGGCCGTTGGTCTTGGCCGAGGTCAGCGTCATGTTGCCGGTGCTGGTCACGTTGCCGCTGACCCGCAAATCGCCGTTCTGGGCCGTGGCCGTCAGCGTGCCGCCCGCGAGGCTGTTGGCCAGGTTGACGCTGGTGCCGGTCAGCAGCACATTGCCGTTGGTGGCCTGCAGCGACGCGTAGCCGCCGATGTCGTTGCCGTCGTTGGCCAGCGTGATGTTGGTGACCGCCATCGCGTTGATGTTGTGGACCGTGAGCGCCGCGATCGGCTCGGTGACCTGCACGATGGAGCGGCCCGAGGTCAGCACCAAGTCGCTGTTGCCGCCGGTGATGGGGGCCTTCAGGTTGATGTCGCGGTCGGCCGTCAGCGACAGCGTGCGGCCGGACGGCAGCAGGATCTGGCTCAGCACCGAAATGTCGCCGCCGCCGCTGCCGTTGGGGTTGCCCGTGCTGACCGTCACGTTATTGGCCAGCAGCGCCGTGTGCAGCGTACCGGTCAGCAGCAGCGAATCCTGCACGCTGCCCGATTCCAGGAAAGTCGTACCCCCGGTCACCAGGTTGAGGTTGCCCACCGAGCTGGGCACGCCGGACACGCCGCTGTTGTCGGCGATGTAGACATCGCTCGGATCGAGCAACAGCTTGCCGGTGGCGCCCTTGGGCGCGAGGGTATCGACCGTGCCTTGCATGTTCAGGTAATGGCCGGAGGTTTCGACGAAGCCGCCGTTGCCGCCGTTGGCGCCGCCGCGCGCGGAGATGGCGCCGAACATCTGCGTGGCCTGGTCGCTCCAGACGATGACCTTGCCGCCGTCGCCGTTCGCCGTGGCGTCGGCCCGGATCACGCTGTCCTTGCCCACATACGATTGCTGCGCGTTCTGCACCGCCGCGTTCTTGCCCTGGTAGTCGCCGCCCACCAGCACCGTGCCGCCGCCGGCCGCGCCGCTGGCGTCGACCACGGCATTGCCGGTCAGGCCCACGCGGTCGCCCAGCAGACGGATGTCGCCGCCGGTGGCGAGGTTGCTGCCGGTGGCGGTGGTCGTGCTGCCCGCCTCCAGCAGCGTGGTGCCGCTCGCCTTGAGGATGATCTGGCCGTTGGCGCCGCGCACCGCGCTGTTGGCGTTAATGCCGCCGCGCTGGTTGACCAGCGCGCCGTACACGCCGACCCGCCCGCCCTGCGCCACGATCTGGCCCAGGTTGAGCGCCTGGTCGGCCGGGGCCGACACCACCACCTGCACGTTCGGATCCTTGGAGTCGAACAGCTGCACGCTGTGGCCCGCCGCCAGCACCACGTCGCCGTTGGGCGCCGAGATGACGCCGCTATTTTCAACAGCCGGCGCGACCAGGAAGATCTGGCCGCCGGACGGCGTGGTGATCGTGCCCGCGTTACTGACCTTGCCCACCGTGGCGTCGCCGCTGAAGTTGTTTTTGCCGGCCAGGAAGTCGGCGTTGGAGATCGCCAGGCTCGACGCCACCAGGCCGTTGACGTCCACCCGCGAACCGGCGCCGAAGATCACGCCGTTCGGGTTAATCAGGAACACCTTGCCGTTCGATTGCAGCGAGCCAAGGATCTGGGTCGGGTTCTGGCCGGTGATGCGGTTGAGCACCTTGCTGTCCGCGCTCTGCTGGATGAAGCGGGTGATCTCGTCCGGCGCCACCGAAAAACTCTGCCAGTTGATGATGGTGTTGGGCGTGTTGGTGATCGAATAGGTCTTGCCCTGCAGGTTGAAGCTGGCCTGGCCGGCCACCACGGTCGGGTTGGATGGCCCCGCCTGCGCGCTCGAATAACAGGCGGCCACCATGACGGCGATCAGTTTGCGGCGCAAGGGCGCGGCCTGCGCGCGGCGTTGCGTGGAGCGGCTGGTGTCGGCTTTCATAACGGCATCCTCTATCCGGTGGGAGTGACGTCCGCGCGCCCCGGAATGCCGCGAACCAGTTATTCGGAGTGTGATCGGGAGATGAATCGCGCCCGCAAAGCATATCCACAAGGAAACTAATATTCCTAAGTGTAGCCTTCTTTGCCGAGGCCGCCACGTCTTTTTCCTGCCGGGCGGCAGATTTTTTCCCGCGTGTGGCGAGATTGCGCCGGGTTATTTCGCCATCATGTTTACGCTTTTTCCACTATTTGGTCTCGAATGTGGTCACGCCATCCCAGTCCGCGCCGGGAGGATGGGCTCGATAGTGAGTGATGCGCTCAGTATATAGGGAGTAGAGCCTACGCTCAGGAAATATTTCCTGCAAGTTAACGATAATCTCCATCGCCCGGTCCCACTGTTGCATCCGAACCGCAGCGAGCGCCGCGTGCCAGCGATCCAGCTCGCCGCGCGTGGCCGGGTCCATATCTTTGTCCAGAACAATCGGCTCGAAAATCGCCACCGGCTCGTGCTTGCCCTTGACCCGCACCAGGTCCAGCTCGCGGTAGGCGTATTCCGGCGCGGCGGCGCGGGTGGCCTCGCCCACCGCGATGCCCACGCCGTAGACCTTGGTGATGCCCTCCAGCCGCGAGCCCAGGTTCACCGCGTCGCCCATGACGGTGTAGGCGCGGCGGATCTTCGAGCCCATGTCGCCCACGTGCATCAGGCCGGTGTTCAGGCCGATGCCGATCTTCAGCGGCGGCCAGCCGCGCGCGATGAAGTCCTCGTTGAGCCGGCGCGCGCTGGCCTGCATCAGCAGCGAGGTGGCCACCGCCCGGCTGGCGTGGTCGGGGAAGGCCACCGGCGCCCCCCAGAAGGCCATGACGGCGTCGCCGATGTACTTGTCGAGCGTGCCGCGGTGGCTGTCGCGGATGTCCTCCGACATCGCCGTCAGGTACAGGTTGATGTACTCGCGCAGCTGCTTGGGCGTGAGCCCCTCGGAGATGGTGGTGAAGCCGCGCACGTCGACGAACAGCACGGTCAGCTCGCGGCTCTCGCCGTCCATATTGTATTTTTCCGGGTCGTCGGCCATCTCGGCCACCAGCTCGGGCGCCACGTACTCGCCGAAGCGCGACACCAGCGCCTGCCCCTTCCTCACCTCGAAGAAATAGCCCCACGCCACGTTGAGCACGAACACCGAGGCGATCACGATCAGCTGCATGGCCAGGTTGTAGATCAGGTCGAGCGAGGTGTATTCGTAGTAGTTCAGGCCGAAGCTGGCGGCCAGCACCAGCACGCCCAGCAGGATGGAGCGCAGCGGCGACAGCGCGGCCAGCGCAAAGCTCAGCAGCAGGCCGATCGCCAGGATCTGCGCGGCCTCGATCACGAACGCCGCGTAGGGGCGCGACTTGAAGCGGTTGTCGAGGATGGACTTGATGATGTTGGCGTGGATCTCCACCCCCGGATACTCGGCCTTGACCGGCGTGGCGCGCAGGTCGACCAGGCCGGGCGCGGTGGTGCCGATCAGCACGGCCGTGCCCTTCAACAGCCCGACCGGCGCGCGCCCGGTCAGCACGTCGGCCGCCGACACGTAGCGGAAGGCGCCGCCCGCCCGGCCGCCGGTGCCTCGGAACTGCACCACCGTCGACATCGCCTCGCCGACCGGGATCACGCGCTGCTTGTGGTCCGGCAGCAGGATGGTCAGCGCGTCGTAGCCGCCGCTCTCCAGCTGGCTCTGCGACAGCTGGTCGACCGATTCGGTCAGCAGCGGCTTGATCGCCAGCGCGCCCAGGTACAGTCCGGCCGTGGCCACCGACAGCGAGGGATAGTAGTTGTCGCCCACCTGCTGGATCAGGTAGGCCGAGCGCACGATGCCGTCCGGATCGGTGGACACGGAAAAACTGCCGCCGCCGGCCGCCGCCCGCTGCAGCACCGGCACGTTGGCCTCGAAGCCGGGGGCGTTGTAGGCGGTCAGTTCGCGCCCGTTCAGGTCGCGCTCGGTGAACAGCGGCTTGGGCAGCTCGCCCTTGACCTGGTCCGGCGACAGGTTGAAGCCCAGGATCACCGGCTGCCCTTTCAGCGCGGCGGCGAACAGGCCGTCGTAGTCCAGCGACGGTTTCAGTTCCTCTAGCTTTTGCCGCAGCGCCGGCACGTCGCTCAGCTCCTTGTTGGACAGCTTCTCCAGCACGCCGTAGCCGGAGCTGGTGTCCGGCTCGGGGAAGGAGATATCGTAGCCGACCGCCTTGACCTGGTAGTGCCCGGTCAGCTGCGAGATCAGCCGCGCCTGCACGTTGCGGCTCCACGGGAAGCGGCCGAACTCGGTCAGCGCCTGGCCGTCAATGTCGACGATGACGATGCGCGGATCGAGCACCGGCGCGGCCAGCTTCATGCGCTCGCCGGCCAGCAGGTTGTCGAAGCGGGCCACCGCCTCGCTCTCCCAGATGTTGAGCGAATACAGCACGCCGGCCGCCGTGATCAGCACGCCCAGCAGCCAGCGCGGTCCGTACTTCAGCAGGACCTTGGTCCACTTGGCGGGGATCAGGCGCACGCGCGCTCCTTACGGTGTGTAGCCGGGGATGAGGGATTCGTCGATGACGTCGATCTGCTTCTCGTCCATGTTCTTGTGGGCGAACTGCAGATAGATCTTGCTGCGGATGAAGATGTCGAACAGGTCGGGATCGATGTGGCCGTTGAGCGAGAAGTTGCCCAGGATGCGCAGCGACTCCGACAGCATCTTGCCCTTTTTATACGGCCGGTCCTTGGCGGTGAGCGCCTCGAAGATGTCGGCGATCGCCATCAGCCGCGCCGGCACCGACATCTGCTCCTTGGTCAGCCCGCGCGGATAGCCCTTGCCGTCCATGCGCTCGTGGTGGCCGCCGGCGTATTCCGGCACGTTCTTCAGGTGCTTGGGCCACGGCAGCGCCTCCAGCATGCGGATCGTCATCGAGATGTGGTTGTTGATCTGCTTGCGCTCGGGCTCGGTCAAGGTGCCGAACTTGATGGTCAGGTTCATCACCTCGTCGGCGTCGAGGAAGTCGCGCTCGACGCCGTCCGGGCCGGTCCAGCGGCGCTGGGCGATGGCGCGCACGCGGTCCTGGTCGGCCGCCGCCATGCCCTCGCCGCCGACGTTGGCGGCGCGGATGAAGTCGCGGTCGGCGCGCAGCGCGGCCTGTTGCGCGGCCAGTTCGGCGTCGATGGCGGCGTGGTCGCTGCCCGGCGCCAGCTTGCGCTTCAACGCGGCGATCTCGGCGTCGCGCTGCAGCACCTCGAAGCGGGTGTCGATCAGCGCGATGCGGTCGAAGATGGTTTCCAGCTTGGTGGCCTTGTCGACCACGTGCACCGGCGTGGTGATCTTGCCGCAATCGTGCAGCAGGCCGGCCAGCCACAGTTCCTTGCGGTCGGCGTCGGTCATGCGGAACTCGGCCATCGGGCCGGACTCGGTGTTGTGCACGGCCTCGGCCAGCATCATCGTCAGTTCCGGCACGAACTGGCAGTGGCGGCCGGTGTACGGCGATTTTTCATCGATGCCGATGTTGATCAAGTTGACCAGGGCTTCCAGCAGCTCCTCCAACTGGGCGATCAGCCGCTGGTGCGTCAGCGCCACCGCGCCCTGCGCCGCCAGCGCCTCGATGAAGCGCTGGTCGGTCTGGGTGAAGGCGCGGATGGCGCCGGTGTCCTTGTCCTTGGCGTTGATCAGCTGCAGCACGCCGACCAGTTCGCCCTCGTGGTCGCTCATCGGCACCGTCAGGAACGATTGCGAATGGTAGTGGCGCAGCTGGTCGAACTTGACCATGCCGGAGAAGTTGAAGACGTCGGCCTTGTACACGTCCTCGATGTTGACCGACAGGCCGAAGTGGGCCGCGTAGGCCGCCACCGAGGCCAGGTTCTTCTCGCCGTTGTCGTCGAACAGCGGCACGCCCGGCGCCGAGATCGGCTGGCCGCTGACGCCGCCCTGGTGGGTCTGCAAGGTGTCGTTGATCAGGATGGCGAAATCGAGGTGACGCTTGTCCTCGCTGGGGCGGTACAAGGTGCCGCCGTCGGCGTTGGTCATGCTCTTGGCGACGATCAGGATGCGCTCCAACAGCGTATCGGTGTCGTGGCTGCTGCCCAGCTGGACGCTCAGCTCGGTCAACTGGTCGAGCCGCTGCGCGATCTGGGTTTGATTCAACTCTTGCATGGTTGCTTTTTCACTAGCGGTTGAATGGACTGGCGTCAAGCGCACTGAAGAAGTGTAGCCTCAGCGCAAGCTGTTGTACATCAACAAATGCGCGGCGAGACAAAATTACCATGGGCAGTGTCGGCTTTTTCCCTGTTGCAGGGAAAAAAAGTTATCATCAATTGGCGTATCGAGCTAAAAAACAGGGATGAGCATGAAATTTATTTTTTGGGGAGTGCGCGGTTCCATTCCCTCCCCCGGACCGCGCACCGCGCGCTACGGCGGCAACACCACGTGTATCGAGGTACGCACCGATGACAACACCCTGATCGTCATCGACGGCGGCACCGGCATTTTTTCGCTGGCGCAATCGCTGTTGCAAAACAAAACCACGCCGATCCACGCCAACATCTTCATCACCCACAGCCACTGGGACCACATCCACGGCCTGCCCTTCTTCACGCCGCTGTTCGTGCGCGACAGCCGCGTGCGCCTGCACGGCGTGACCGACCCGGTGACCGGCAACGGTATCGAACACGTGATGGGCGTGCAGCTGCAAAACAGTTATTTCCCGGTCAGCGAAACGCAGATGGACGCCACCATCGAATACCGCACGCTCACCGTCGGCGAGCCGATCGCGGTGGGCGACGCCACCGTGCACAACGTGGTGATGAACCATCCGGTGACCGACCTCGGCTATCGTATCGAATGCAACGGCAAGTCGGTGTTCTTCACCGGCGACCACGAGCCGCACTACAACATCCACCCGCCCGGCCACCCGGAGCACGACGCCTACCAGCAATGGATGGAAGAGCGCAACGCCGCCATCGACGCCACCGTGCAAGGGGTCGACGCGCTGATCGTCGACTGCTCCTACACCCGCGAGGAATATCCGGCCAAGCAGGGCTGGGGCCACGGCACCTTCGACTCGGCGTTCTCGCTGGCGCTGCGCACCGGCGCCAAAGCGCTATACTGCACCCATCATGAACCGACCCGCAGCGACGACGAACTCGAAGCCGTGTTCGCCGAGGTGATGGCGCGCCACGCGCCGCTGCTGGGCGACCTGAAAGTCTTCCTCGCTTACGAAGGCATGGAAGTCCATCTGACCTAGCGAGGGCATCATGAACGACGCCGGCCTCCCCAGTCCACACCCCAGCGATGTCGACCTCAGGCTGGCGTTCTTTCAGAAGCTGCAAACGGTCACCACCAAGATCCACGCCACCAGCAACCTCGACGAGATCATGCTCGACCTGGGCATGGAGTTCTGCGACCTGTTCAACTGCGACCGCTTCACGCTGTACGCGATGGACCATGAAAAGGACTACATCGTCTCCAAGGTCAAGACCGGGCTGACCTCGTTCCGCGACCTCAAGCTGGCGGTCACGCCCGCCTCCATCGCCGGCTACGTCGCGCTGACCCGCAAGACCGTCAACATCGCCGACGTCTACGACCAGGCCGAGCTGGCGCGCTACTCGCCGGAGCTGCGCTTCCAGCAGGGCGTGGACCAGCGCACCGGCTACCGCACCAAGCAGATGCTGGTGGCGCCGCTGATCGCGGTGCAGTCGCGCGAGCTGCTGGGCGTGGTCCAGTTCATCAACAACCGCGACCGCGCGCCCTTCTCCACCATCGCCGAGGCCGGCGTGAAGGAGTTGTGCGAGACGCTGTCGGTGGCCTTCAGCCAGCGCATGAAGCCGCCGCAAATGGTACGCACCAAATATGACGGGCTGGTGACCGACGCGGTGCTGTCCGCGCCCGAGCTGGAGCTGGCCACGCGCGCCGCGCGCAAGAAGGATGTCGATGTCGAGGAGGTGCTGATCGACGAATTCCAGGTCAAGCCGGCGGCCATCGGCGCCTCGCTGGAGCGGCACTTCGGCGTGCCGTACGAGCACTTCCGGCCGGACCGCCTCAAGCCGGTGGAACTGCTGCGCAACCTCAAGCGCCAGTACATCGAGGAATCGGGCTGGATGCCGCTGGAGGATGGCAAGGACGGCATGCTGGTGGTGGCGCTGGATCCTGAACGCGTGGCCAACACCCACATCGTCAACCAGATCTTCCCCAAGGCCAAGCCGGTGTTCCGCGTGACCAGCAGCCGCGAGTTCCGGCAGATGATCGAGCACTTCTTCGGCGCGGCCGGCGACAACGGCAGCGTCGGCGATCTGCTGTCGGGCATGGACGACGACGACGGCGACGCCGAGGGCGGTTCGGCCGAGGTGTCGGAGGCGGTCGAGAACGAGCTGGTCAAGCTGCTCAACAAGATTATCGTCGACGCCTACCGCCAGGGCGTGTCGGACATCCACATCGAGCCGCTGCCGGGCAAGGGCAAGACCGGCATCCGCTTCCGCAAGGACGGCACGCTGGTGCCCTACATCGAGATCCCGGCCGCCTACCGCAGCGCGCTGGTGGCGCGCGTGAAGATCATGTGCGACCTCGACATCTCCGAGCGGCGCAAGCCGCAGGACGGCAAGATCAAGTTCAAGAAATACGGCCCGCTGGACATCGAGCTGCGGGTGGCGACCATCCCCTCGGCCGGCGGCGTCGAGGACATCGTGATGCGCATCCTGGCGGCCGGCGAACCCATCCCGCTCGACAAGCTGGGCGTGCTGCCGTTCAACCTGGAGCGGCTGCGCGCCACCATCGAGAAACCGTATGGCCTGTTTTTCGTCTGCGGCCCGACCGGCTCCGGCAAGACCACCACGCTGCACTCGGTGCTGAACTACCTGAACACGCCGGACACCAAGATCTGGACCGCCGAGGACCCGGTCGAGATCACGCAGAAAGGCTTGCGCCAGGTGCAGGTCAACCGCAAGGCCGGGCTGGACTTCGCGACCGTGATGCGCGCCTTCCTGCGCGCCGACCCGGACATCATCATGGTCGGCGAGATGCGCGACAAGGAAACCGTCGGCATGGGCATCGAAGCCTCATTGACGGGCCACCTGGTGTTCGCCACGCTGCACACCAACAGCGCGCCGGAATCGATCGTGCGGCTGCTGGACATGGGCATGGACCCGTTCAACTTCGCCGACGCGCTGCTGGGCATCCTGGCGCAGCGGCTGGCCAAGCGCCTGTGCGGCAAGTGCAAGCAGGCCTACCAGCCGAGCGAGGAGGAACTGAACCTGCTGCTGACGGAGTTCTGCGAAGAGCTGCAGAGCACGGAAAGTTTCCTCAAGGACGCCGCCGCCGGCCGCGCCGCCGTGCTGGCCGGCTGGCGCCAGCGCTACGCCAAGGACGGCAAGTTCACGCTGTACCGCGCCATCGGCTGCGACGAGTGCAACAAGGGCTACAAGGGACGCGTCGGCCTGCACGAGCTGATGATCGGCACCGACAAGGTCAAGAAGCTGCTACAGGAGCATGCACGGGTGGCTCAGCTGCTGGCGGCCGCGCTGGAGGACGGCATGCTGACATTGAAGATGGACGGCATCGAGAAGGTCCTGCTGGGCATCACCGACATCAAGATGGTGCGGGCGGTCTGCATCAAGTAGCCACGCTTGCCGTTGCGCGGCGTGGCGCGGCGGTCGGCCAGCGCGCGCAGGCGCGACAGGCCGGCCTTCAGGTTGAACGAGCGGCCGGCCAGCAGCGCGTCCACCAGCTGCGTGGCCATCGACAGCGCCGGCGCGGCGGCGCCCTTGGCAGAATACGGCAGCACCAGGCGGTAGCGGTCGCGCATGCGCGGCACCACGCCGACGAATCCCAGCGTCACCTCGTTGCAGGCCAGCCGGCGCAATTCCAGCGCCACCTGCTGCACCAGCGGCACCAGCGGCGGCAGGTCGTCGCAGCGCTTGCCCACCAGGCCGCGCTGGCGCCGCAGGCCCGGCAGGGCCGCCAGCAAGCGGCGCTCCAGCGCCTTCATGGCGGCCGGCGTGGGCGGCTCGCGGTCCAGTTCGAGAATGCCGAGCAGGCAGGGTTGGGAGGAATAACGGTTGCCGCTGGCAAGGTAGCGCTGATCGATGATACGCATAATCGGCCATCTCCTTTTTATGAAACGAGCAACATGATGACAAACTTCACGCCGGCGCGGAAGCGGCGCACCCGCCGTCCGCATGTAAGACCATGCCGACAGCTAACGTGCGCTTAAGCCGCGCGTGTTATCACGTTCATCTTGCAAAAGAGGCACAGCGGAAAAGAACATGCCGTTCCTATCCTCGATCAGGATCAGTTTTCTGTTGATGGGATAGATGGTGCCGCAGTTCGTTTCGACTACAGTCAGCATGTTTTGCAAAAAAGGAAGCCGCCCCTTGGCCGCACGCCAGTCGCCGTGGAAGTAGACCGTTTTCTGTTGGCGGCTACGCTTATACGTCGGATTTTTGCATTGGTTTTCATTGAAAAAAAACCGCCTGGCACTGATGTAGACCGGCATCCCCATGTAAATGGCCGCCCTGCTCTTCTTCGTCGCCTCGCTGTCTTTTCCCGAGCCTTGCCAGTCGGCGCCGTCGATTGTCCATGTGCCGAAGATATCGGCATTCGCCCCTTTTCTTTCGGATGTGCTTGTTGATTCAGGTGTCGCAGCCGCGTTGCTCCCAACCCGAACAGCCTCGAAAAAGAAACCGTCCTCGGACACAATCAGGTGGTCCTTGTTTGTCGGATAAAGCACGTTGTTCCCGCACCGGTTCTCCACGACCGTGACACGCGCTCCGATGGGCATTTCATCGGAGTTTACTCGCCACTCGCGATAGAAATAATCAACGGTATCCTCAACATTGCGCCGATAGCCAGGCTGGGCGCATTGGTGATTGTTGAACTCGAACAGCTCAGCACTCACACTCAGGGGCTGGCCTATCAATCGTCTCACATCACGTTCGGAAAGGCTGGAGGTTGCGCCTGTCGGGCTAACATCCTTTACGATTCGCCACTTGCCCAAGATATCCGCATCCGGTTCAGCAGGCTGGGCGCCTATCGGCGGGAAATAAAGGGAAAGCGACAGCGCGATCAAAACGCGC
This sequence comes from Duganella sp. BJB1802, assembly GCF_013369445.1. NCBI lineage: Bacteria > Pseudomonadati > Pseudomonadota > Betaproteobacteria > Burkholderiales > Oxalobacteraceae > Duganella > Duganella sp. BJB1802. The sequence goes on from NZ_JABWEF010000013.1 coordinate 52,823, forward strand.
TGACACAGAAAACAATTCATTTTGATCGCGACCATTTAGCGTTTCGCATCGCTTTTGAATGGAGCACTTTCCTCCCTCCTCCGGGCGACCAAACCGGGTAGAACCTTGGCAACGTTCCTTTTCTTTTTTTTCACAGATGCCGTGGTATGGCTCGAAATTTCATCTGCTGCATTCGCCAGCTCGCCATCATTAATCAGTTCGAAAGCTCTGTGAGCACTTACCTGGTCCCAGGTCGCCGTAGTAACGGACCATTTTCATTTCACGATTCATCAAACGAAGCCTGGCAACGCTGCTCATGTGCATGATGTCCTCCAGACGCTGTATCGAATTGGTCAAATTGAGATTCTGTTCGATGCGAGATCCCATCCGCCTGCGGTATTGCCACCAGTTCCGCCGCCAATCTTCTGCTGCGTATATTTCCATTTGGCTCTGGAGAACTTCAGCCCCACGCTCTCGGCAAGGATGTGGCCTGGCTGAATGGTCGATCTGACGTGGGCGAGCAGCACGTTCGTGAGCTCGACCTCGAAATACCTGACCCGCTCCCCCTGCCCGTCCGCTCGCATAAATTTGAGCAAGGCTTTGGGAAGCGTTCTGCCCATCGAGCAGGTTTGCATCAGGATAGGCGAGGATAGGTCGGCGTGCTTGATGAACGTCAGCTCCTCGAATTCGGCACGCTCGGCGGTGTGGCCACCCGCCGTCGAGGCCGTGGCGCTTCTGGGCTGAATCACAGACCATTCAACATGGACGGCCTCAATCCACCCTCGGTGCTGGCTATCGGCGGACTCGCCCTTGATTCCTTCGATCTGCACATATATGTCGGTTGCCATCTTGACCTCCATTGATAGGAAAGGCCATTTTGCGCGGCAGCCGTTCGGGCAGCTTGGGATTCGTCAAAGATGCAACCCGATCAAACCGAGGGCAATTGCTTTTCGAAGCAGACAGCCAGCGGGTTGCCGATGTATTTGCCGTAGTTGGCGATGCGCTGGTAGCCGCGCGCTTCGTAGAAGTCGACCGCGCGGCGGTTGACCAGGCGCGTCTCCAGCCACAGGGCCTGGTAGCCCAGCGCCTGCGCCTGCTCTTCCAGGAAGCGCAGCACGGCGCTGCCGACGCCGCTGGTGCCGTGGCGCGCGTACATGCGCTTGATCTCGGCCACGCCAGGTTCCAGCGGCCGCAGCGCGCCGCAGCCCAGCGCCACGCCGGCGCCGTCGCGCGCCACCACGAAGCAGCCCGCCGGGCCGCACACGTCTTCGATGTCGAACGAGGCGTTGCCGCTGTCGCCGGTGATCGCCTCCAGCGCGGTCGACAACTCTTCCATCAACAACAGGGAGTCGCGGGCGGTGGGGTCTTCGGTCTGGAGTTGGATGTCGGTATGCATGGTGTGCAGATTATTGCACAGTACAGATCACCAGTTCCGGATCGGCGTTGATGCGTACCGGTATGCGGCTGCAACCCACGCCGCGACTGACGATCAGGTCGCCGTTGCCGCGCACCGGGAAGCGTCCATAGTGATAGGGACGCGACAGCGGGCCGGCCGGCAGCACCAGCGGCGTGCCGCCGGGCAGCGCGATCTGGCCGCCGTGCGTGTGGCCGGCGAAGGCCAGGTCGTAGCCCCGGCCATCCAGGTACAGCAGGCCGTCCGGCGCGTGCATCAGCAGCACGCGCACCTGGTCGGCGTCGGCGCCGGCGAAGGTGGCAGCGCCGTCGGGTTCGCCGGTCCAGGGATCGTCCATGCCGCAGATGGCGACGTTGCCGAACGGCGCCGGCAGCGCCAGCGCACGGTTGACCAGCATCCGCACGCCGGCCGCCTCGAAGCGGCGGCAGATGTCGCCGTCGTCGGTGGACAGGTCGTGGTTGCCCAGCACGGCGAACTTGCCCAGCGGCGGCCGGCACGCCGCCAGCGCCGGACACAACGCCTCGGCGTTGGCGGCCGGGCCGGACACGTAGTCGCCGCCCATCAGCAGCACATCCGGCTGCTCGGCGGCGATGCGCTCGAACAGGTCGCGGAAGATGCCGGCGTGGGTCGGCGGGCCGGCGTGGAAATCGGAAGCAAACGCGATCTTGAGCGGACGCGCCAGACGCTTGGCGGCCGGCAGCGCGAGCGCGTGGCGGGTTACGCCCAGGCGGCCGTGCAGCCGGCAATGGTAGCTCAGCGCGCTCACCACGCCGCCCATCAGGACGACGTTGACCAGCGCTTCCAGCTTGCTCCGGCGCGGTGAGAAATGCTTGCTGCGGGGGACTATCATGGGAAAGACGATCGAACGGGTAAAGAGGCGGCATGATAGCCTATTTGCGACGGCCCGGCCCGCATCGGCGCCGGCGCCGCGTCAGACCGGTTCGCCGCCGGGGAAGGCCGCCTGCGGCGCCGTGCTGCGCAGCGCCGTGTCCAGCGCGGCGTTGAACTCGTCCAGGCTCAGCGGCTTGGTCAGATAGCACAGGAAGCCCTCCTGCCGGCTGCGCGCGACGTCCTGCGGCATGGCGTTGGCCGACAGCGCGATGACCGGGATGCCGCGCGTGGCGGGATCGGCGCGCAGCAGCGCCATGGCTTCGTTGCCGCTCATGCCGGGCAGGTTGATGTCCATCAGGATCGCGTCCGGCCGCCGCTCGCGCGCCAGCCGCAGGCCGGTGGCCGCCTCGCTGGCGCTCAGCAGCGCGAGGCCGCCGCGCAGGCCGACCAGCTCCCGGACCAGGGTCAGGTTGGCGGGGTTGTCCTCCACATACAGCAGCGTGCGCGGCCCGTCCTGCGCGGCCAGCGCCGGCCCGGCCGGCTGCGGCGGGCCGAACGCGGGCAGCCCGGGGCGCGCCGCCGCGTTCAGTTCGATCCAGAACATGCTGCCCACGCCCACCGTGCTGCTCACGCCGATGGTGCCGCCCATCATTTCCACCAAGCGCCGCGTCATCACCAGGCCGATGCCGGTGCCCTCCTCGCTGAGCGCCTCGCGCCCCAGCCGGTTGAAGGGCTGGAACAGCTGGCCCAGCTGGGCCTGGGTCAGGCCTTCGCCGCCGTCCTGGATCGCGATCTGCGTGCGCTCGGGCGAGAGCGCGATGCAGGTCACGCTGACCAGCCCGCCCTTGCGGTTGTACTTGACGGCGTTGGTCAGCAGGTTCAGCAGCACCTGCTTGAGCCGCGTGTGGTCGGCCTGCACGTACATGCCGGGGTCGGCCACGAAGCGCAGGCGCAGCTCGCGGCTGTCGGCCAGCGGGCCGATCATCTGCTGGCAGGCGACCATCATGCCCTGCAGCTCGACCGGTTCCAGCGACAGCGACAACGTGCCCGACTCGACCTTGGCCAGGTCCAGCACCTCGTTGATCAGCACCAGCAGGTGCTTGCCGGCGGTGAGGATGTGCTGGGTGAATTCGCGGCGCTTCTCCGGCGTCACCGGCATCTTGTCCGACAGCAGGATCTGCGCGAAGCCGAGGATGGCGTTGAGCGGCGTGCGCAGCTCGTGGCTCATGTTGGCCAGGAAGGTCGACTTGGCCTGGTTGGCCTGCTCGGCCTTGACCTGCGCGCGCCGCAGCTCGGCCACGAACTGCTTGCGCTCGCTGATGTCGGCCAGCACCACCACCGAGCGGCGCGCGCCGTGCATCTCGAAATCGTTCATCGCCAGTTCCAGCGACAACTGGCGGCCGTCGCGGTGCAGGCCGCCGACCTCGCCGTCGCGGATGAAGGCGCGCTCGCTGTCGGCCGCCAGTTCCGGGATCAGCAGCGAGATGTGCCGCCCCACCACGTCCGCCGAGGTGTAGCCGAACACCTTGGCCAGCGCGGGATTGGCGCTGCGGACCACGCCGGCGGCGTCGGTGGTGAGCACGCAATCGGCGATGTTGTGCACCACCGCGCGGATTTCCTCTTCCTTGAAATGCAGCTCCTCCAGCGCGTTCGCGTACTGCATGGCGCGCTGCTCGTTCTGCAGGTTCAGGCTGTGCAGGTCGGCGCCGCGCTGCAGCGCGTGCTCGTGCGACACCACCAGGCGGGCGAACAGCTTGTTGCTCTCCAACAGAAGCACGATCAGCACGCAGCTGGCCGCCAGCAGGCCGTAGATGCGGCCGGCGTACCAGCCGACGTCGTAGCGGCCGGCGTTGAGCACGGCCGACAGGCCGATGTCGCACAGCCAGGCCGCCATCACCACGCCCAGCCACATGTCCAGCAGCGAGCGGCTGGAGTAGCGCCACAGCACGGCCAGCGCGGCCAGGCTGCAGGCCCAGGTGCCCCCGAGCGCGACGCGCCCGGCCAGCGTGTAGCGGCCGCCCTCCAGGATAGGCGGCAGCAGTTCGTGGCCCGCCGTGGCCAATGCGGTGAAGGCGCCGGCGGCCAGCAGCGCGGCGACGATCGCCCACAGCGCCGCGCGTCCCGGCAGCGCCTGGGCATGCGGACGCCGCCGCTCGCGATGGCCCAGCAGCGCGTGGGCCATCACGCACACGGGGAAGCCGGCGTGCCAGAACACGTACAGCCAGGCGGTGGCCTGGCTGTGGCCGCCCAGCAGGCCGGCCGGCGAAAATGTGCCGGGGAAGGTCAGCATGTGCGGCACGGTCAGCAGCGCGGTGAACAGGTAGCCGCCGGCCAGCACCAGCAGCGATCTGGAGCGCAGCACGCTGAAATGCCCGAACAGCATCGCGGCGGTGATCAGGTCGTTGAGCAGCAGGCTCGATTCGTAGATGGGGATGAAGGCGGCCAGCGGCGCCAATGGCACCTGGGTATAGGGCAACAGTGCGCAAAAGACCAACGCCGACATCAACGTCAACGCCAGGGCGCGCCTGCGCGACTGCCGATCCGCCGCCATCAATGGCAACAGTGGCAAGCTTGCTGCCGGCGATCTATCTGTCATGCTCCCTCCGCCGTGGTCGCGGGCCTTGCAGCCTGCAATCCATTGTAGCATCTGCGGATACGCTCGCCAGCCTGCCGTCTCACATCTGCCGGAACAGGTGCAGGTAGCTGCGGCTGACCGCCAGCACGTCCCGGCGATGTTTCAGGTGGATCTGGGCAGTTTCATTTTCGCCACGGATCACACGGCTGACCGCGCCCAGGTTGACCACCACCGAGCGGTGCACCTGGGCGAAATGCTGGGCGTCCAGCTGCGCCAGCAGTTCCTTCAGCGGCGTGCGGATCAGGGCCTCGGCCGGCTGGCCCTGGTCGCCGCGCCAGGCCACCAGCGTGTACTTGTCGTCGGCGCGCAGGAAATCGATCTCGTCGACGGCGATCATGCACAGCGCCTGCCCGACCTGGGCGCGTATCCAGCGCAACGGCGGCGGCGCCTCCGGCCTGGCCAGCCGCGCCGACAACAGTTCCAGCAGCCGCGCCATGTCCGGCGCCGGCGCGCCGGGGCGGCGGGGCTGGCGGGCCACCGTGGCCGCCAGCCGCGCCGCCTCCACCGGCTTGACCAGGTAGTCGAGCGCGCCCTGTTCGAAGGCCTGCACCGCGTACTCGGTGTAGGCGGTGACGAACACCAGGTGCGCGCGGCCGCCGATCCGCATCGCCGCGTCGACGCCGGACAGGCCCGGCATGTGGACGTCGAGAAAACAGATGTCGGGCCGCAGCGCCTCGAACTGCTCGACCGCCTCGCGGCCGTTGCGCGCCTGCGCCACCACGTTCAGCGCGGGCCACGCTTGCGCCAGCATGCGCGTGAGCGACTGGCGCAGCAGCGGCTCGTCGTCGGCGATCAGCGCGGTCGGGGCGCGGGCCGTCATGGCCTGCCCTCCGGCGCGGGGAGGTCCAGCTCGGCGCACACGCCGTGCGGTTGCACCGCGCTCAGGCGCAGGGAGGCGCCGGCGCCGAACACCAGCAGCAGGCGCTCGCGCAGCGTCGCCAGGCCGGTGCCCAGGCCGTTGCCGGCCGCCTGCAGGCCGACGCCGGTGTCGACCACCTGCGCGTGGCAGCGGCCGTCGCGCAGGCGCACGCCGACGTCGATGCGGCCGCCCTCCTCGCTGGGGTCGATGCCGTGGCGGATCGCGTTTTCCACCAGCGTCAGCAGCGTGGTCGGCGGACAGGGCAACGCGAGTGCCGCGTCGTCGGCGGACAGGGTGAAGCGCAGGCGGTCGGGCATGCGCATGTGCATCAGCTCGAGGTAGGCGCGCACCAGTTGCAGCTCCTGTTCCATCGTGGTGGTGGCTTCGTGCAGGCGCGGCACGGCCGCCCGCAGGTAGGCGATCAGGCTGCCCAGCACGGGCGAGGCCTGCGGCGAACCGGAATCGACCAGCTCGCGCACATTGGCCAGCGTGTTGAACAGGAAGTGCGGCTCGACCTGCGCCTGCAGCAGGCGCAGGCGGGCGTCCAGCGCCTGGCGTTCCAGCTCGCTGCGTTGCAGTTCGAAGCTCAGCGCCTGGTGGCGGGCCAGCGCATCCTTCTGCCGCACCAGCGCGCCCAGCGCCATCCACGGCGCCAGCAGCATGCCGGCGACGGTGAGCATCCAGAAGCCGCTCAGGCGTTCGGAGTCCTGCCAGAACGCGGGCGCGCCGGGCGCGGTCGACCACACATAGATCGCGCACACGGCGGCCGGCATGACGACCGCCACGCCCATCACCTGCAGGGCCCAGCGGGCCAGCCACGACGGCAGGCGGCGCGGCCATTGCTCGAACAAGCCGAACATCAGCATCGCCAACAGGCCCAGCGTCACGGCGCGCACCATCAGCGACAGGAAGCCCGAATGCCAGCCGAGGGCCATCGGGAAGCCGATCACGAAGGAGGCGCACAGCGTGAAGCGCAGGCGCCGCCAGCCCAGCAGCAAGGCGAAACCGCGCGGCGGCGCGGCGGTCAAAGTAGTAGACATGCAGCGATTATAGCCACGGATTTGCCGGAAATCGTGGCGCGATGGCGGCTAATTTTCAGCCGCGCGGCGCTGCCGCCGTTCGTCGGCGCCGGCCGTGCTTCGGCCCGAAAATGCCGTCGTTCGTCGGATCGGGCTGGCGCGCGGCGGGGTGCGCGGCCATATTCCCGATGCGGCGCCGGCGTGCGGCGTCCCACAACCATGGAGGAGTCCGATGTCCGATACCTTGTTGATGAACGGCGCCCTGCCCCGCGCGCCTTCGATGCGCGTGCGCGCCGGCCAAGCGCTGAAGGCCGCCGCCGCGCTCTGGTTCGCGGTGATGGTCGCGGGCCAGACGATCTTCGTGGCGTATATCGTGTCATTCTACGGCGGCGCGGTCGCGGCGGGCGACTGGCTGCGCTGGAACAAGGTGCTGCCGGTCGGCTACGTTCCCGGCGACCGCGCGGGCAACGCGGCGCTGGCCGCGCACCTGGCGATCGCCGCCTTCGTCACGCTGGCCGGACCGCTGCAGCTGATTCCGGCGCTGCGCGCCCGCCACCCCGCGTTGCACCGCTGGAGCGGCCGCGTCTACGTGGCGGTGGCGGTCGTCACCGCCCTCGCCGGCATCTACATGATCTGGACCCGCAACGCGGCCGGCGACATGACCCAGCATTGGGGCACCACGCTGAACGGCGTGCTGATCATGCTATGCGCCTTCGTCGCCGTGCGTCATGCGATGGCGCGCCGGCTGGATGTGCACCGGCGCTGGGCGCTGCGGCTGTTCCTGGTGGTCAGCGGCAGCTGGTTCTTCCGTGTGGGACTGCTGTTCTGGATACTGGTCAACGGCGGCCCGGTGGGCTTCGATCCCAAGACCTTCACCGGGCCGGCGCTCAACGTGCTGGTGTTCGGCGAATCGCTGCTGCCGCTGGCGCTGCTGGAACTCTACCTGCGCGCCCGCGACGCCGGCGGCGCCCGCCGCAAGCTGGCCGTGGCGGCCGGCCTGGCGCTGCTGACGCTGGCGATGGGCGTGGGCATTTTCGGCGCCAGCATGGCGATGTGGCTGCCGCATGTCCATGGCTAGGCCATCTGGATCGACGCGGCGCGCGGACCGGAACTGGCGCTGACCGGATGGAGCCTGGCGCACGGTCTGGCGAACTTGGCGATCGACGAGGCGTTCACGGACTTGCCGGTCGCCGCGCCCGAGCCGTCCGTGCTGGCGCGCGCGATGGCGGCGCGCATGCTGGGCCTACAGGGCGGCGTCGACCAGTAGCTGAGGCTGCAGTGCGCGGATGCGCAGCTCGGTGAAGTAACCGCCCGCCTCGTTGTAGCGCAGGTAGTGGCGGCCGCAGTTCAGGCAGCGCGCGACCTGGCTCAGGTTGCATGGATAGTGGCGCGGCGAAATGGGTGCGTCGTCGCTCTCGTAGCGCGTGCCGTGCGGATGATATTCGGCGAAGGTCGGCTCGTCGTATGGATCGTCCATCAGCGTGCCGACCTCCTCGAAGCGGTCGAGCTCCAACGTGGCCGGCAAGCGCTGCCACGCCGTCAGCGAAACGGTATTGCAACTGCACGGCACGGCCACATCGGCAGAGGTCCGCGCCAACAACATCAACTGCGCAAAATCGATTTTCTGCATGTCACGCCCATCAAGAGGATTTGCGATTCTAACGCAATCCAGATCAACTCGCCGTCACGTAAAGGGGCATAAATTACCCCTTCACTTCGGCGGGGCGATATGGAACTCAGAATTCTAACGTGGCTGTTTCCGTGGCTGATGGCAGTGCTGGAGTTTTTACTGAGAGCCAGTTCTGGCAATCCTGATGCCGTCGCATTTATCGGCCCAACTGTCGGCGGCACGGCCCTTGGAATGCTGCTCCCACTTACGCGCGCGAAGTTATTGGCGAAAGAACAGTCTTCGCCGGCCGCGAACTTCGGATTGATTGATACAGCCGCCGAACATTGGGCTCAGCGCATCAACATCCTTCTCTGGCTTGGTCTGGCTGCTTGGGCCACGAGCCTTTATCTCAGCATCAACCACGGCAGTCCCTACTTTCCGAAGCTGGATGGCGTGCGAACGTCGCTCTTGATTGGTTTTATACTTTGGATATGTGCCGTCTTAGCAGACTTCATTCGAGGAGGCAAATAATGAACTGGGAATCACTTAGAGAAGGCCTTACATTGATAGGCATCGGAATGACGGCCTCAGTAATTGTCGGCATCACGGCCACTTTTATCCGAGATCGTTATTTCCAGAGAAAACCGGAAGACGACTATACCTACGTCGTGAAGAGTAAAAAAGGGGGCAAAAAGACCGTCGTCGTATTGCCCCCTGACCTACCGGAGGCAGCACAGCAAGACATCATGCGCAAAGCCTATGAAAACCTGGGGCTTCCACCGATGGAGCACTATCCCGTGCCGATGCCTCGATGCGAAAGCAATCTTTGGCGTTTGCGCCACCATAAAACCAAGGCATTCAAGAACGGCGATTCGCAGGCGGTGAAAATCCCGTCGGAAATCGCTTACGACAGAACGGATATTGATTTGGATATCCAGCGTATCGGCGACGAACTTCGCATTCGCCCGGCAAACAGCAATTAAAAAAGGGAGCCGCAGCTCCCTTGGTTTTTACATGATGTGGTGACCGACCCACCAGGCCAGCGCGGCGACGAAGGCCGAGGCCGGGATGGTGAACACCCAGGCCCACACGATGTTGCCCGCCACGCCCCAGCGCACCGCCGACATCTTCTGCGCCGAGCCGACGCCGACGATCGCACCGGTGATGGTGTGCGTGGTCGAGACCGGCACGCCGAAGTGCGAGGCGATCAGCAAGGTCAGCGCGCCGCCGGTCTCGGCGCAGAAGCCGCCCACCGGTTTGAGCTTGGTGATCTTCTGGCCCATGGTCTTGACGATGCGCCAGCCGCCGAACAGCGTGCCGAACGAGATCGCCGTGTAGCACGAGATCACCACCCACAGCGGCGGCGAGGCGTCGCCGGCCGGCACCTGGCCTACCGCGATCAGCAGCATCCAGATGATGCCGATGGTCTTTTGCGCGTCGTTGCCGCCGTGGCCCAGGCTGTACGACGCGGCCGACACCAGCTGCAAACGGCGGAACCATTTGTCGACCCGGCGCGGCGTCGAGCGCACGAAGATCCACGACACGATCAGCATGATGATGGAGCCGAACACAAAGCCCATCAGCGGCGACAGGATGATCCACTGCACCGTCTTGAGCAGGCCGCCGCCGACCAGCGCGCCGGTGCCGGACTTGGCCACCGCGGCGCCGACCAGGCCGCCGATCAGCGCGTGCGAGGACGACGAGGGGATGCCGTAGTACCAGGTGAACAGGTTCCACGCGATGGCGCCGACCAGCGCACCGAAGATCACGTACTGGTCGACGATGCCGGGATCGATGGTGCCCTTGCCCACCGTGGACGCCACGTGCAGGCCGACCACGAAGATGGCGGTGAAGTTGAACAGCGCGGCCATGGCCACCGCCGTCTGCGGCTTGAGCACGCCGGTCGACACCACGGTCGCGATCGCGTTGGCGGCGTCGTGGAAGCCGTTCATGAAGTCAAACACCAGCGCCAGGGCGATCAGGACGCCCAGCACGTAGATGCTGATTTGTAGGGTATGCATATTGGACGTTTCTTTTTGTAGTTATGCGTTACGCGTTTTCGACGATGATGCCTTCGATGATGTTGGCCACATCTTCGCAACGGTCGGTCACGGTTTCCAGGATCTCGTAGATGGCCTTCATCTTGATCAGGTTGCGCACGTCCGGCTCGTCGCGGAACAGCTTGGACATGGCGGCGCGCATCACGTGGTCGGCGTCCGATTCCAGGCGGTCGATCTCTTCGCAGATGGCGACGATCTGGCGCGAGTTGTCCATGTTGTGCAGCAGGGCCACGGCGTCGCGGACCTTCTCGGTGCAGGCCAGCACCAGCTCGGCCAGGCGCTTGGCTTCCGGCGTGACCGAGTGCAGGTCGTACAGCGAAACGGTCTGGGCCGCGTCTTCCAGCAGGTCGAGGATGTCGTCCATGCGGGTGATCAGCTTGTGGATGTCGTCGCGGTCGATCGGCGTGATGAAGGTCTTGTGCAGCAGGTCGACGGTGGCGTAGGTGATCTTGTCGGCCTGCTTTTCGATGCTCTCGATCGCGTGCACGCGATTTTCCAGATCGTCGAAATTGGACATCAGGCCCAGCATTTCTTTTGCACCTTTGACGCACAGATCGGCGTGTTGGTTAAACAGGTCAAAAAATTTGCCCTCGGTGGGCATCAAACGTCCAAACATTTTATTCTCCGTTCCATTAATTACTGCAGATCGCCGCCCGGGTAGGGACGGCGTAAAGATTAGTCGCCCTGGTACAGCGCCAGGTTACCGACGTAGTTGCCAAACTTGGTGTACTGGCCGATCCAGGTCAGGCGCACCGAGCCGATCGGGCCGTTACGCTGCTTACCGATGATGATCTCGGCCGTTCCCTTATCGGGCGAGTCCGGGTTGTAGACCTCGTCGCGATACAGGAAGATGATCACGTCCGCGTCCTGCTCGATAGCGCCGGATTCGCGCAGGTCGGACATGACGGGACGTTTGTTGGGGCGTTGCTCCAGCGAGCGGTTCAGCTGCGACAGCGCGATCACTGGGCACTGCAGCTCCTTGGCCAGGCCTTTCAGCGATCGGGAAATCTCGGAGATCTCCGAGGCGCGGTTGTCGCCCGGCGTGGAGCCCTGCATCAGCTGCAGGTAGTCGACCACGATCAGGCCCAGCTTGCCGCACTGGCGCGACAGGCGGCGCGCGCGGGCGCGCATCTCGATCGGGTTCAGCGCCGGGGTCTCGTCGATGTAGACCTGGGCGTCGTTCATTTTCTGGATGGCGTGCGTCAGGCGCGGCCAATCCTCGTCGTTCAGCTTGCCGGTGCGCAGGCGGTGCTGATCCAGCTGGCCGACCGAGCCCAGCATACGCATGGCCAGCTGCACGCCGCCCATCTCCATCGAGAACACGGCCACCGGCAGGCCCTCCTCCACCGCGACGTTCTCGGCGATGTTCATCGAGAACGCGGTCTTGCCCATCGACGGACGGCCGGCCACCACCACCATGTCGCCCGGCTGCAGGCCGGAGGTCATGCGGTCGAGGTCGATCCAGCCGGTCGGCACGCCGGTGATCTCGGAGCCGGACTCGCGCGAGTACAGCTCGTCGATGCGCTCGACCACCTGGGTCAGCAGCGGCTGCACCGGGATCCAGCCAGCCGCGCCGCGCGCGCCCTGCTCGGCGATGGCGAAGATCTTGGACTCGGCCTCGTCGAGCATCTGCTTGACTTCCTTGCCCTGCGGCGTGAAGGCCTGGCCGGAGATCTCGTCGGCGACGGTGATGAGCTGGCGCAGGATGGAGCGATCGCGCACGATCTCGGCGTAACGGCGGATGTTGGCGGCAGATGGCGTGTTTTGCGCCATCGCGTTCAGGTAGGCCAGGCCGCCCACGTCCTCCGCCTTGCCCAGCTGGGTCAGGGTCTCGAACACCGTGATGACGTCGGCCGGCTTGGACGCGTTGATCATCTTGACGACCTGCTCGTAGATGATGCGGTGGTCGTAGCGGTAGAAGTCTTCGGGGTGCATCATGTCCGCAATGCGGTCGAACGCCGCATTATCGCGCAGCAGGCCGCCGATGACGGACTGTTCTGCTTCGATGGAATGCGGCGGGACGCGGAGTGAATCGACTTGCGGATCGGAGGGGGCGTTCATGGCGCGAATTATACCTGCTTGCTTGAGCCGTATTACAAATTTATGACGAGAAAAAAGCCGGGCAAGCCCGGCTTTTTCAAAGGTGTTGCAACACTGATCAGACGTTTCCGCCTGAAAAAGTATTAGGCAGCTTCGCCCACGACAGCAACGGTCACTTCCACCACCACGTCGGTGTGCAGAGCGACGCTGACTGGGTGCTCGCCAACGGTCTTCAGAGGACCGGTAGGCATACGCACGGCAGCTTTTTCAACAGCGAAACCAGCTTTCGACAGGGCTTCAGCGATGTCGAAGTTGGTGACGGAGCCGAACAGACGGCCGTCGACGCCAGCTTTTTGCGAAACGTTCACGGTCATGCCGTTCAGTTTCTCGCCTTGGGCTTGAGCGGCAGCCAGTTTCTCGGCAGCGGCTTTTTCCAGTTCGGCGCGCTTGACTTCGAATTCAGCAACGGCGGACGCGGTAGCGCGGCGGGCCATTTTTTGCGGAATCAGGAAGTTACGTGCGTAACCGTCTTTGACTTTAACGACTTCACCCAGGTTGCCCAGGTTGACGACTTTTTCTAACAGAATGATTTGCATAGTTCTTCTCCAGGATCTTATCTAGACGACGCAATTAAGCGTGGTGCAGATCGGTGTAAGGCAGCAGCGCGAGGTAGCGAGCGCGCTTGATTGCGGTGTCAACTTGACGCTGGTAGTGCGCCTTGGTACCGGTCAGACGTGCTGGCATGATTTTGCCGTTTTCCTGGACGAAGTCTTTCAGGGTGTCGACGTCTTTGTAGTCAACTTGTTCAACGTTTGCTGCGGTGAAGCGGCAGAACTTCTTACGCTTGAACAGTGGGTTTTGTTGCTTGCGCTTTTCTTTCAGCTTGAGCTTGTTTTTGTCGAACTTTTTACCGAATGCCATTTTAGGCTCCTGTATCTAAATTGAGCTGTCTGGGACAGCACTAAAATCAATGATGTGAAACACCAGGCTTTTGCTATTGCGATTCTTCTTGTTCAGGAAACCGGTGAACTGATACATGCCTGCCAGTGGCGCCTGACTGAAGCGGCCTGAAATCTCGCCCGCGGCAACCGCGGAAATTTCAAACTCGCTCAATCGGGCGATGCCTGCCTCGACCTGCTGCGACCGGTGCTGGAGTACAGCGTTCACGATCGGCATGCCGGCCGGGGTGTAGCGCAAGGCGTCCCGTTCGGCGATCAAGGCAATCAACTGGAGCTGATTCAGCTCGGTTCCCGATAACAATTAGGCCGCAGGAGCAGCAGCGGCTGCTGGAGCTTCGGTGCGATGCGATTTCGCTGCATCTTCACGTTGTACCGACTTCATCATCGGCGAAGGAGCGGTTTCCGCCTTCTTCATCTTGACAGTCAGGTGACGCAGCACGGCATCATTGAATTTGAAGGCGGTTTCCAGCTCGACCAGGGTCTCGTTGTCGCATTCGATGTTCAGGCAGATGTAGTGTGCTTTAGCCAGTTTCTGGATCGAGTAAGCCATCTGACGACGGCCCCAATCTTCAACACGGTGCACGGCGCCGCCGCGGGTCGTTACGGTGGTTTTGTAACGCTCGATCATGGCGGGCACTTGCTCGCTCTGGTCCGGGTGGACGATAAATACTATTTCATAGTGACGCATGCAAACTCCCTTAAGGACTGTGAATATAGCCCACCCTGGCGTCAAGACAGGTGTGGGAAGAGGTAAGCCCGCGACTATATCAGCTTTTTATCCAAAAAACCAGCACTGTCCGGCAACAATCCGCCGCGCCCGGAGGGGCTCCATGAAATTATTTCGTGCTAAGCAACAAATTCCCTTGCTTTTCGCTTCACACTGTACAAAAATACAGACTGTCTATATACACAGGCCCAAAGCACTCTATGATCAAGCTCACCGCAAGACAGGAACAAATTCTCAATCTGATCAAGGATGCCATCGAGAACACCGGCTTCCCGCCGACCCGTGCCGAGATCGCCAATGAACTGGGCTTCAAGTCCGCCAACGCGGCCGAGGAGCATCTGCAGGCGCTGGCGCGCAAGGGCGCGATCGAGATCGCCGCCGGCACCTCGCGCGGCATCCGCCTGCTGGGCGTGCACGCCGAGCCGGCCACGCCCAAGGTGCCGGTGTCGCTGATGATGTCGTTGCCGCTGATCGGCCGCGTGGCCGCCGGCTCGCCCATCCTCGCGCAGGAAAACCTGGAGACCAGCTACAGCGTCGATCCGGCCATGTTCTCCTCCAAGCCGGACTACCTGCTGAAGGTGCGCGGCGAGTCGATGCGCGACGCCGGCATCATGGACGGCGACCTGCTGGCGGTCAAGAAGGTGGACAGCGCCAAGAACGGCCAGATCGTCGTCGCCCGCATCGGCAACGATGTCACGGTCAAGCGCTATCGCAAGACCGGCTCCACCGTCGAGCTGCTGCCGGAAAACCCGGACTTCAAGATCATCAAGGTCGATCCCGAAGCGGACGAGTTCGCGCTGGAAGGCCTGGCGGTCGGCCTGATGCGCAGCTGGCACTAAGCCTCGCCTCGCCGACGGGCTAGCGCTTGCCGGCGGTCTCCGGCTGATGCGACAGGTCGCGCGCGCTCAGGGCCAGGTCGCCTTGACGGCCTTCCAACGCGCTCTGCGCCAGGGTGACGGCGTCGGCCTGGCGCTTGGCCTCGTCCGCCACCTGCACGAACACCTGACTCATCAGCGTCTGCGCGGCGCCCAGCTCGTCGTCCGTCATCAGGTCGGCCACGTCGGCGGGGATGCTCTTGCCGACCGGGAGCGCGGCGTTGTAATTGGCCAGGAATTGATCGTAGCAGTCGTGCCAGGCGGCCAGCGCTTGCGTCAGCGCCGGTCCGCCGGCCGTGGCCGGACGCATCGGGATGTTGGGAGGTTTGCAGTTGAAACGGGCCAGCGCAATGTCGGCGCCGTCGTAGTGGCTGGTGTAGTACTCGATTTCGGCTTGCCGCGCCTGGCGGCGGGCCTGGTCGCCGGCGAAGGCGCTACTCGACAGCACGGTCAATGCCAGAACCCATGCTGCTCTCATATCGCCTCCGCGCTTAGCAAAATTGAAAACTTAGATTATCACAACTCGAGGCTGCGCTCAGCAAGCTTCCAGTGCGCAGGTGAAATCGTCCAGCAGATCGTCGGTATCCTCGATGCCGACCGACACCCGTATCAGCGACTCGGCGATGCCCATCGAGGCGCGGCGCTCGGCGCCCATCTCGTAGAAAATCGTGTGCGCCACCGGGATGATCAGCGTGCGCGTGTCGCCCAGGTTGGAGGCCGGAATCGCCAGCTTCAGGCGGTTGAGGAAATCGAAGCAGTCGATGCCATCCTTCAGTTCAAAGCTCAACAGGGAGCCGAAGCTGCGGAACAGCTCGGCGGAGATCGCGTGCTGCGGGTGCGAGGCCAGGCCGGGATAGTAGACGGCGGCCACGCGCTCGTCGCTTTCCAGCAGGCGCGCCAAGGCCATCGCATTGGCGCTGGTGCGTTCCATGCGCAGCGCCAGCGTCTCGGCGCCGACGGCGATGTGGTGCGCCGCTTCCGGCGCCAGCGAGGCGCCGAAGTCGCGCAGGCCCTTGGCGCGAATCTGCGCCAAGCCCCATTGCAGCGGCGCGGCTTTCTTGTAGTTCTCGTAGATGTTGGCGAACCGGGTCCAGTCGTAGACGCCGGTGTCGGTCAGGCTGCCGCCCAGCGCATTGCCGTGGCCGCCGATCGACTTGGTCAGCGCGTTGACCACGAGACCGGCGCCCACCGCTTTCGGGCGGAACAGGTAAGGCGTGGTCATCGTGTTGTCGACGATGTAGAGGATGCCGCGCTCCTTGCACAGCTCGCCGATGCGCTTCAGGTCCGCCACCTGCGTGCGCGGGTTGGCGATGGTTTCGACGAACACCACGCGGGTCTGGCTGGTGATGGCGGCGGCCACGTTGGCGACGTCGGTGGCGTCGACGAAGGACACGCCCACGCCCTGCGCCATGGTGGTCTGCCACAGGCTGTTGGTGTTACCGAACAAGAACGACGACGACACCACATGGTCGCCCGCGCGCAGCAGCGCCTGGAACACGGCGCCGATCGCGCCCATGCCGGTGGCGAAGCAGATCGTGCCGACGCCCTGCTCCATCTTGGTGACCTTGTCTTCCAGCGCGGAGATGGTCGGGTTGCCCTGGCGGCCGTAGCGGAAGCCCGGCTCCTTGCCCTGGAACACGGACGCCAGCTGGCGCGCGTCGCCGTAGCCAAAGGCGACCGAGGTGTGGATGGGCTTGTGCAGCGAACCGTGCTCGATGCCTTTCTGGCGATCGTTGTGCAGGATGGTGGTGGTGAAGCCGTAATTCTTCTTGTCGTTCATATTCGCGTATTCAAAAAAAAAGCCCGGTGCGGCGTGAACCGCACCGGGCGCGACATCAGCCTTCGGCGGTCGCGAGATTCAGGTTCAGTTGCGAGCGGCCCGCGTCCTCGGGGCCGGAGGCCTTCGGATGGTGGCGCGCGTACTCCAGCTTGTCCAGGTAGTCCTTGGAGATGTCGCCGGTGACGTACACGCCGTCGAAGCACGACGCCTCGAAGTTCTTCAACGCCGGATTGACGTCGGAGATGGCGCGCTTCAACGCGTCGATGTCCTGGTAGACCAGGTGGTCGGCGGTGATCTCGCGGCACACTTCCTCGGTGCTGCGGCCGTAGGCGATCAGCTCGTCGCGGGTGGGCATGTCGATGCCGTACACGTTCGGGAAGATCACCGGCGGCGCCGCCGAAGCGAAGATCACTTTCTTGGCGCCGGCTTCGCGCGCCATCTGCACGATCTCGCGGCTGGTGGTGCCGCGCACGATGGAGTCATCCACCAGCAGCACGACCTTGTCCTTGAACTCGGAAGCGATGGCGTTCAGCTTCTGGCGCACCGATTTCTTGCGCGCGGCCTGGCCCGGCATGATGAAGGTACGGCCGATGTAGCGGTTCTTGATGAAGCCTTCGCGGTATTCCACGTTCAGCGCCAGCGCCAGCTGGATCGCGGCCGGACGCGACGAATCGGGAATCGGCATGACGACGTCGATCTCGCCATCCTTGAATTCGCGCTTGATCTTCTCGGCCAGGTACTCGCCCATTTTCAGGCGGGTGGCGTACACGGAGGCGCCGTCGATGACGGAATCCGGACGGGCCAGGTAGACGAACTCGAACACGCAAGGGTTGAGCGACGGATTGTCGGCGCACTGGCGCGAATGCAGCTGCTTGTCGGCGTCGATGAAGACGGCCTCGCCCGGCGCGATGTCGCGCACGAAGCGGAAGCCCATGCCTTCCAGCGCCACGGACTCGGAGGCGATCAGGTACTCGGCGCCCTGCTCGGTCTCGTTGATGCCCAGGCACAGCGGACGAATGCCGAACGGATCACGGAAGGCCAGCAGGCCGACGCCAGCGATCTGCGCCACGGCGGCATAGCCACCGCGCACGCGGCGATGCAGCACGGTCACGGCTTCGAAGATGGTGTCGGCGTCGATCGAGATGCCGGTGGTGGCTTTCTGGATCTCGTGGGCCAGCACGTTGAGCAGCACTTCCGAATCGGAATCGGTGTTGATGTGGCGGCGGTCGTTCTGGAACATTTCCTTCTTGAGCTGTTCCCAGTTGGTCAGGTTGCCGTTGTGCGCCAAGGTGATGCCGAACGGCGCGTTGACGTAGAACGGCTGCGCCTCTTCCTCGCTCGACGAGCCGGCGGTTGGATAGCGGCAGTGACCGATGCCGGAATTGCCTTGCAGCGTACGCATGTTACGGGTACGGAAAACGTCACGCACCAGGCCGTTGGCCTTGTGCATGGCGAACATGCTGCTGTGATTGGTCGCGATACCTGCCGCATCCTGGCCGCGGTGCTGCAGCAGCAGCAATGCGTCATACAGCAGTTGGTTGACAGGTTGATGGGAAACGACGCCGACGATGCCACACATGATGTTGCTCCTGGACTGGGTGCTACTGATTTAAAGAATTCAAAAATTCACATGCTGCGCCATGGCAGCGGGAAGGAAGGCTTTCACCGTATGCGCCCCGGTCTCCGCGAGCGGACTCAGTCGCGCATCCTTCCAGAATGCTTGTTGCGGTATCGACGTCATCCCGCACAAGATGACGCCTGCCAATACGATTACAAGACCGCGGCCGAAACCGAACACCATGCCCAGCGCGCGGTCCACGATGCTGAGGCCGCCGGCATCGAGCAAGGCGCCCAGCGCCATGCCCAGCAGGCCCGTCAAAATCTTCACACCGATAAACAGTGCGATAAAGGCAAGGATCAGGCGCAGCACCTCGCCCGGGACCACCGGCGGCAGCATGGGCGCCAGCACGGCGGCGTAGGCGTTGGCGACCACGAAGGCCACCACCCAGCCCGCCAATGACAACACTTCCTTCACCAGGCCGCGCATCATGCCGATGATGACCGACGCGACCAACACAAAAATCACCAGATAATCGAATATCGTCACGTCGGGCGCCTGCTGGATCAGACGGTTTCGAGGCGGCCGTTCAGGCCCATGGCGCCCAGTTTGGCCCGCACTTTTTCGGCTTCATCCTTGTTGGTGAACGGCCCCACGCGCACGCGGGTGATGTCGCCGGACGGCGTCTTCTGCGTATAGGAGCTGATGCCGGCTTTTTTCAATTTGTCGCGCAACTCGTCCACCTTGGCCTGGTCGCTCAGCGCTGCCACCTGCAGCACGAACTTCTGGCCGGATTCGGCGGCCGGCTTGGCCGCGGGCTTGCCTTCCAGGATGGCCAGCGCGCGCGCGTCTTCCGAGGTCGCGGCCGGCTTGGCGCTGTCGGCCTGCTTGGCGGCCTTGGCTTCGGCCAGCTTGCGCTCGGCTTCGGCCTTGGCCTTGGCTTCGGCTTTCGCCTCGGCCTGCTTGCGTTCGACTTCCTGCTTGTAGTCGGCGTCCTGGCGGGCCTTGGCTTCGTTGTCGGCCTTGTTCTTGGCGATGGTGTCGGCCTTGGCCTTGGCTTCGGCCTTCAGTTCGGCTTCGCGCTTGGCGGTGTCGACCTTGACGGGGGCAACCGGCGGCGGCGTGACGGGGGCGGCGGCCACGGGAGCGGCGGCGGCTGGCTTCGGTGCTGCGGCCACAGGGGCGGCTGGCTTGGAAGGCTTGACGTCGTCGACGATTTCTTCGCGGCTGTCCAGCGCGGCGCTCTGGGGCACCGGCGCGGCGGGTGCGGGCGCAGGTGCGGCCTCGGCCGGCTTGTCCTTGGCCGGGATCTTGATATCGATGTCGGACGCCAGCGGCTTCGGTTCGGAATCGAGCACCATCGGCAGGCCGATGGCCACGCCCAGCGCCAGCGCGATGGCGCCGACCAGGCGGCGGCGCGCGCGTTTCTTTTCCGGCAATACAGGATCGTCCGCTTCGCGGTCTTTGCCGCGGCGGGATTTGGCGGAACCATCCGCCGACGAGGCGCGCTTGGAGCGTGCGCGCTCCGTCGCGGCCTGGTCATCTGCGCTGGTGTAATAGCCGCTGTCCTGACCGGCGGCCTCTTGCTTGTTTTTACCGAGTTTCGAGAACAAGCCCATGCGTGATTTCAGTCCTGTGCGTTCAATGGAATGCGGATTTTCGCGCCGCCATGACGCCGGCGACCGTGAGGAAAGATCCAAAGACCACAATTCTATCATTCTCCCCGGCTCGGCTGATCGCATTTGCATACGCGGCGGCCGGATCGTCGAAGATATTGATGGTGCGCTCCGGCCTTTCCGGCTGCACGATCTGGACCTTGGCCGCCAGTTCCGAGGCGCTGGCCGAGCGCGGCGACGGCAGCGTGGCCAGGCACCAGTGGTCCACGTGCTCGGACATGGCGGCGATCACGCCGTCGATATCCTTGTCGTGCATGGAGCCGAACACGGCGTATGTGTAGGGGTGGAAGCCCATGTTGCCCAGGTTCTGGTTCAGCGCCGAGGCGGCGTGCGGATTGTGCGCCACGTCCAGGATCACGGTCGGGCGGCCAGGCAGCACCTGGAAGCGGCCCGGCAGTTCCACCGTCACCAGGCCGGTGCGGACTTCCTGCGCGCCGACCGGCAGTTCCAGCTTCAGCGCCTCCAGCGCGGCCAGCACGGCCGAGGCGTTGAGCAGCTGGTTGGCGCCGCGCAGGCTCGGATAGGCCAGCGAATTGCGGCGCTGCGAGCGGCCGCCGTAGTTCCACTGCTGCTTGTCGCCGGAATAGTTGAAATCGCGGCCCATCAGCCACAGGTCGGCGCCGATGGCGTTGGCGTGGTCGATCAGCGATTGCGGCGGCACCGGGTCCGAGCAGATCGCGGTTTTGCCGGCGCGGAAAATGCCGGCCTTCTCGAAGCCGATCGCCTCGCGGGTGTCGCCCAGGTAGTCGGTGTGGTCGATATCGACGCTGGTGACGATGGAGACGTCGGCATCGACGATGTTGACCGCGTCCAGGCGTCCGCCCAGGCCGACCTCCAGGATCACGACATCCATGCCGGCGCCGCTGAGCAGGTGCATGATGGCCAGCGTGGTGAATTCGAAATACGTCAGCGGCGTATCGCCGCGCACCGCTTCGACCGCGTTGAAGGCGGCCACCAGCACCTCGTCGCTGGCCAGCTCGCCGTTGATGCGGGCGCGCTCGTTAAAATCGAGGAAGTGCGGCTTGATGTACAGGCCCACCTTGTAGCCGGCGCGCATCAGCACCGATTCCAGCATGGCGCAGGTCGAACCCTTGCCGTTGGTGCCGGCCACCATGATGACGGGGCAGCTGAAGGCCAGCTTCAGGCGCTCCTTGACGGCGAGCACGCGGTCCAGGCCCATGTTGATGACGGTTTCGGCGTGGCGCGATTCAAGCAGCGCAAGCCAGGCGGGCAAAGTAGTTGGGAGGTTCGACATAGTGATGGCTCAGAAATGGAAAACGGCGCGCAGGCCGGCATGATAGCCGATTGCGCGCCGCAGCGTGAGGGAGTGAAGGCTTTTTAGGCCAATACTTCGACCGCTTGATTCTGCAGCAGTGCCATCAGACGGGCGATTTCTTCGCGCATCTTGCGGCGGTCGACGATCATGTCGACGGCGCCCTTGGTGACCAGGAACTCGGCGCGCTGGAAGCCTTCCGGCAGTTTCTCGCGCACGGTGTTTTCGATCACGCGCGGGCCGGCGAAGCCGATCAGCGCTTTCGGCTCGGCGATGACCACGTCGCCCATGAAGGCGAACGAGGCGGACACGCCGCCCATGGTCGGGTCGGTCAGCACGCTGATGAACGGCAGCTTCTTCTCCGACAGCTTGGTCAGCATGGCGGTGGTTTTCGCCATTTGCATCAGCGACAGCAGGCCTTCCTGCATGCGGGCGCCGCCGGTGGCGGTGATGCAGATGAACGGTACTTTCTGTTCCAGGGCCACTTGCGCGCCGCGCACGAAGCGCTCGCCGACCACGGAGCCCATCGAGCCGCCCATGAATTCGAATTCGAAGCAGGCCACCACGCAAGGCAGGCTCATGATGGCGCCGCCCATGACGATCAGCGCATCGGTCTCGCCGGTGGCTTCCATGGCTTGCTTGAGGCGGTCGGGGTATTTCTTGCTGTCTTTGAACTTCAGCGTATCGACCGGCAGGGTATCCATGCCGATTTCATAACGGCCGCCGGCATCGAACAGGCTGTCGAGGCGTTCGCGTGCGCGGATGCGCATGTGGTGGTCGCATTTGGGGCAAACGTGCAGGTTCGATTCCAGATCGGTGCGGTACAGGACGGCTTCGCAGGACGGGCACTTGACCCACAGGCCCTCGGGCATGGTCTTGCGTGCGGCAGCGTCGGAACGCTGGATTCGTGGGGGCAGCAGTTTTTCCAACCAACTCATAAATTCTCCTTGCAGCTAACTCGTGGCCGAAGTGTAGCCGTTTCTCGCCCCCCTGTCGAACTTTGCTGTACAACAATTTTTAAGCTTCGTCATGGAATTGGCGGGTTTTTAGAGGTAAACCACTACGCCGTTCGAGGGAGTTTCTCCTCTTTCTCCAGCGATTCCCTCAGTTTTTCTCGTTCGTCCAAGGTAAGAATACCAAGATTGGCTTTATAGCCAGATCCAGCTATATGACGTAAATACATATGAATCATTTCTTCAGCCGGTAATCCATATGGTTCGCCAAGTTTTTCGAAATATCTGATCGAGTCAAAATCCAAGCGAAAATTGATCTCCCTGCTAAGATTCGCATAGTATGGATTTGGCATCCATGCTGATCGGTTCTCTTCTTTAGGCATATCATTCCTCTTCCAGATAAACAATCTCATCGGCGGGCGAAGCCGCACGTGCCGAGATGATTCGCACGTTGCCACCCCTATAGCAGTGCCATACCAAAAGCAATCGATCCTTGCTGCTGCGGCCAAGTTGAATGAATCTATCCTCGGCTTCCGAATGATCGGGGTCATAACGTATTTTGCCCAGCCGATCGGCGAAAACAGTACGGGCTTCGTCAAAGCTTACGCCGTGTTTTCGCAGGTTGGCGGCCGCCTTACGTTGATCCCATTCGAAACGCACGACCGCTCTCCTTCAACATAGTCAGTACTTAACTATGTATCAAGGTGAGCGGTCGGGATTTGAGGCCGGCCAAGAGGGGCCGGCGGGAGGTCAGGCGTCGAGGGCGGCGCGGATGCCGCTGACGAAGGTTTGTACGGCGGCCACGGCGCCATCCTTGCCGGCGCTTTCGATTTCCTGGATGACGCGGCTGCCGATGACGACTGCGTCGGCCACCTCGGCCACGGCGCGCGCGGTGGCGCCGTCGCGGATGCCGAAGCCTACGCCGATCGGCAACTGCACGTGCTTGCGGATCGCCGTCAGGCGCTCCGCCACTTCCACCGTGTCGATGTTGCCGGCGCCCGTCACGCCCTTCAGCGAGACGTAGTAGCTGAAGCCGCCGCCAACCTTGGCCACCTGCGCGATGCGTTGCTCGGTCGAGGTCGGCGCCAGCAGGAAGATCAGGTCGAGCTCGGCGGCGCGCATGGCGGCCGCGAACTCTTCGCACTCTTCCGGCGGGTAGTCGACCACGATGGCGCCGTCCGCGCCCACCGCCTTGGACTGGGCGATGAAGGTGGCCGCGCCGATGCGCTCGATCGGATTGGCGTAGCCCATCAGCACCACCGGCGTGGTCTGGTTGGTCTTGCGGAATTCCGCCACGTAGCCGAACACATCATAGATGCCGACGCCGTTGGCCAGCGCCCGCTCGCAGGCGCGCTGGATCACCGGGCCTTCGGCCATCGGATCGGAAAACGGCACGCCGAGTTCCAGGATGTCGGCGCCGCCCGCCACCAGGGCGTGCATCAGCGGCACCGTCAGCTCCGGCGACGGATCGCCGGCCGTGATGAAAGTGATGAGCGCGGTGTTTTTGTGCGCCTTCAGGGCGCTGAAAGTTGCTGCGATTTTGGACATGTCGTTTCCCTTAGTTGAAGTTCAAACCCATACGTTCTGCGACCGTATGCATGTCCTTGTCGCCCCGGCCCGACAGGTTGGCCAAAATGATTTGATCCTTGGGCAAGGTCGCCGCCAGCTTGGCCGCGTACGCCAGCGCGTGCGACGATTCCAGCGCCGGGATGATGCCTTCGATATGGCAGCAGTCGTGGAAGGCCTTGAGCGCCTCCTCGTCCGTGATCGAGACGTACTCGGCCCGGCCGCTGTCCTTCAGGTAGGCGTGCTCCGGCCCCACGCCCGGATAGTCCAGGCCGGCCGAGACCGAATGCGTCTCGATGATCTGGCCGTTCTCGTCCTGCAGCAGATAGGTGCGGTTGCCGTGCAAAACGCCCGGATAGCCCTTGGTCAGCGACGCCGCGTGCTTGTCGCCGTCCAGCCCCTCGCCCGCCGCCTCGACGCCGATCAGGCGCACCTGCTTCTGGTCGATGTACGGGTAGAAGATGCCCATGGCATTGGAACCGCCGCCTATGCAAGCCACCACGCAGTCCGGCTGGCGGCCGGTCATCTCGGGCATCTGTACCAGGCACTCCTCGCCGATCACCGACTGGAAGTCGCGCACAAGCATCGGGTAGGGATGCGGGCCGGCCACGGTGCCGATGATGTAGAAGGTGTTTTCAATGTTGGTGACCCAGTCGCGCATCGCCTCGTTGAGCGCGTCCTTCAAGGTCTTGGAGCCGGACTCCACCGGCACCACGGTCGCGCCCAGCAGCTTCATGCGGTAGACGTTCTGCGCCTGGCGCTTGACGTCCTCGCTGCCCATGTAGACCACGCACTCCAGCCCGAAGCGGGCGCAGATGGTGGCCGTGGCGACGCCGTGCTGGCCGGCGCCGGTCTCCGCGATGATGCGCGGCTTGCCCATGCGCTTGGCCAGCAGCGCCTGGCCGATCACGTTGTTGATCTTGTGGGCGCCGGTGTGGTTCAGGTCTTCGCGCTTGAAGTAGATCTGCGCGCCGCCGGCCAGCTCGGACCAGCGCTTGGCGTAGTAGATCGGCGACGGCCGGCCGACAAAGTGCTTGAGCTCGTAACGGAACTCGTCGAGGAACTCGGGATCCTTGCTGTAGCGCTCGTAGGCCGCGTTGAGCTCGGCCAGCGCGTAGGTCAGGGTTTCGGCGACGAAGGAGCCGCCGTAGGGGCCGAAATGGCCCTTGGTGTCGGGAAGGTTGTAGTCTTTAGCGTGGAACAGCGGCTTCGCCGGGGCGTTCATCATGGTGGGTCTCGCTTTCATTCATGGTATCTCCGGCCCGCACCGCCGCGACGAAGGCGGCGATCTTGCGGGCGTCCTTGATCCCCTTGGCCGCTTCGACACCACTACTGATGTCCACGGCGTAGGGGCGTACACGTGCCACCGCGTCAGTCGCGTTGTGTACGCTCAAGCCACCACTTAAAACGACCCGAGGCGCGAGATCTTTTGGAATGAGAGACCAATCAAAACCCTTTCCTGCACCGCCATAGGCATCCACATAGGTGTCCAGCAACAGGCTGGTGAACAAGGGACTGGCGGCGCGGTATCGTTGCTCGTATTCTAGCAAATCGGACGGCTGTGTGTCAGGTTTGACGCGGAACACGCGCATGAACTGTCGCCCGGCCGCCGCGGCGATGGCGGCGGACTGCTCCACCGTCTCGTCGCCGTGCAGCTGGATCAGCGCGATCGGCGCCACCCGGCACGTTGCCGCCACCTCTTCCGGCGTGGCGTTGACGAACAACCCGGTGCAGGTGACGAAGGGCGGCACGGCGCGGATCAGCTCGGTGGCCTGCTCGGGCGTGACGTAGCGCGGGCTCTTGGGGTAGAACACGAAGCCGATCGCATCGGCGCCCGCCGCGACGGCGGCTTGCACATCTTCCACACGGGTGAGGCCGCAGATTTTGATACGGGTGCGCATACTTTTCCTTTAGTGGCTTTGTCAAAATGGGCGTGGCTAGGCGCAGCGACGAAGACAGTGCGCCTGCACGGCAAGGAGCTGCAACGACGCCACGGCCATTTTGACATAGCCACTAGAACCAGGGTAAGGCGCTGGTGGTCTCCAGCGGCAGTTCCCATTTGGGGTCATAGTCGATCTTGGCCAGGTACAGGCCGTCCGGCATGAAGGTGGGCGCGGCGGCGTGGCGGTCCTTGGTTTCCAGCAGATGGCCCAGCCACTCCGGCTTTTCGCGGCCGGTGCCGATGTAGACCAGCGAGCCGACCAGGTTGCGCACCATGTGGTGCAGGAAGGCGTTGGCGGTGATGGTGAACACCACCAGCTCGCCGTGCCGCTTGATCTGGATGTCGTGCATCAGCTTGACCGGCGACTTGGCCTGGCACTGCGCGGCGCGGAAGGCGGTGAAGTCGTGCCAGCCGATCAGCGGCGGAATGGCCTGCCGCATCAGCTCCACGTCCAGCGGGCGGAAGCAGAAGCCGGCGCGCCCTTCCAGCAGCGGCGAGCGGGTCGGATTGTTGTACAACACGTAGTGATAGGTGCGGGCGCGGGCGCTGAAGCGGGCGTGGAAGAAATCATCGACGCTCGGGTCGCCCTCCAGCTGCTTGGCCCAGCGCACGGCGATCGACGGCGGCAGGAAGGCGTTGACGCCGCGCACCCAGGAGTGGGTGTCGCGGTTCAGCTCGGTGTCGAAGTGGACCACTTGTTCCAGCGCGTGCACGCCGGTGTCGGTGCGGCCGGCGCACGTGGTGGCCAGCGGCACCCTGGCGAATTTCTCCAGCGCCTGTTCCAGCTTGTCCTGGACCGTGTGGCCGTCCGCCTGTTTCTGGTAGCCGTTCCACGCGGTTCCGTCGTACTGGACGCCGATTGCTATCCGTTTCAATTGCTGCCCGATGTAATGTCAGAGTCAGCCATTATATACGGAGCGGGATTACCCCAATTGGGCGCGCATCGCGTTGGCCTTGGCGATCTGGTCGTCGCTGCCGCCGCGCAGCACTTCGTCCAGCAGCTCGCGCGCGCCTTCCTTGTCGCCGATTTCCTGGTAGGCCACGGCCAGGTCCAGCTTGGTGTCCATTTCCATGTGGTGGGCCGACAGGGTGTCGTCGCGCACATGGGCGGGCGTCGTATCGGCGGTGGCGCCGGCGCCGCCCAGCGCGCTGTCCAGGTCGAGGTCGATGCCGGACAGGTCGAATTCCTGCGCGGCCGGGGCCGGCGCGGGGGTGACTTCTTCCGTGGCGTGCAGCGCGTCGGCGAAGTCGCCGGCGTCCAGTTCGGCTTCGGGCGCCGGAGCGGGGACGGCCGGCACTTCGGGAATTTCAAAATTCATCAGGTCCAGGTCCAGCGGATCGCTGCTGGCCGACGGCAGTGCCGGCGCGACCGTCTCGGCCGGCAGGTCCAGGCCGAAGTCCATGCTCAGGTCTTCCGCCGGAGCTGGGGCGGGAGCGGGAGCCGGGGCTGGCGCGGCGGGTGCGTCGAAGGCCAGGTTGAAGTCGTCTTCCGGCATCGCTGCCGGCTCGGCCGGGGCCGGTGCCGGTGCTGGCGCGGCGGGTTCGAAGCTCAAGCCGCCCAGGTCGAAGTCCATCAGGTTGTCGGATTCCGCCGCCACCGAAGCTGGCGACACGGCGGCGTCGGCCGCTTGCGGCAAGGCCGTTTCCATGTCGCTGCCGAAGTCCATCAGATTGCTGTCGCCGGCCGCGGCGGCAGGCGCATCGAAGCCAAGGTCCAAGTCCAGGCCGCCGGAGGTGGGAGCTGGTGCGGGCGCTGGCGCGTTGAAGTCGCTGACAAAGTCCGCCGCGCTGAACGCGGCGGCACCGGCCGCAGCCGCCGCAACGGCAGGCGCGGCGGCGAAGGAGGATGCGGCTTCGGCTTCGCCCGAGGATGCATGGCCTTCGGCATACAGCGGATTGCCCGGATCCAGCGCCTGGCCCATGACGGACGCCTGCGCCCACTCGTCGCCCTGGCCGCGCGTCATCGAATACAGCTCGGATGCCTGGCTCTCGAAGGAGCGCGCGTCCTTGCGGGCGACGTAGATTTCCAGCAGCTTCAGGCGCACGGCGTGGCGCTCCGGATGGCTGCGCAGCGCTTCCTTGAGGATCTCCTCGGCCTGGGCGTCGCGGCCGTAGGCGATGTAGACATCGGCTTCCGCCACCGGATCGACCTCGTTGGTGTCGAGCTGGCTGGCCGACGGCGCGAAGTTGGAGTTGAACACGCTGTTGTTGGTGTCGACGCTCTGGCCGCCGGCATCGGCGATCAGCGCCTGCGACGGAATCGCGGTGTCGCCGAGGATGCTGGTCTCCTCCTTCGGCACGGCGAACTGCTTGCGGCGGCGCGAGGCGATCAGCGCGCCGGCGCCCGCCAGCAGGGCCGCGGCGGCCAGCCCCACATATTGCAGGTTGTCCATCATCGTTTCGAACAGGCTGGGCTCGAGTTTCTTCGGCGGGATCACCAGCGTGCGCTTGGGCTTGGGCGGCGCCGAGGCCTCGACCGGGGCCGACGCCGGCAGCGATGCCGCAGCCGATGCCGAGGCCTTTTCCGTCTGCGCGGCCGCCTTGTTCTTGACCGCCATCAGGTTTTCCAGGTCGCGGGTGTTCTTCTCCAGCTCCTTGATGCGGGCCGCGGACTCCTCCTGCTCCTTCTGGCGCGCGATCTTGTCCTCCACCGCCATGCCGGTCTTGCCTTCTACCGGCGTGCCGGCGGTCGATTTCGACAGCGTCAGCTTGTCCTTGGCGGCGTTGACCGCGTTCGGCTTTTCCTCGACCTTGGCGGTGATCTTGCCCGACGCGTTCTGTGCAACTTCCGGCTCCTTGGCCGGCGTGCTGTTGGCCACCTGCCCGGCCAGCTTGGCGCGGTAGGCGTTGAAGTCGACCGCGTGCGCCACCACCACGCCGCGCGCCTCGCCTTCCGGCGCGGTGTTGCGGATGGTGTCGGCGTCCGGCACGGCCAGGATGTGGCCCGACTTCAGGCGGTTCATATTGTTGCCGGAGAAGGCTTCCGGATTGGCGCGGTACAGCGCCACCAGCATCATGTCCAGCGACACGTCGACCGGCTTGACCTGGCTGGCGATGCGGGTCAGGTTGTCGCCGGCCTTGACGGTGTATTCGGTGGCGGCCTGCCTGGCCGGCGCGCGCTGCGCAACCGGCGCGGATGGCGCTGCCGTGGCCGGCGCGGTGGGCGCTGCGGCTGGCGCGACCGAAGCGGCCGGCGCGCTGTTGCGGGCCAGGTCCACCGGCGCGGCCACCTGCGGCGACTGCGTCGCGCGCATGTCGGCCGGGTCCAGCAGGAAGGTGTATTCGCGGACCATGCGTCCGCCGGTCCAGGTCAGCTCCAGCAGCATGTCGACGAAGGGCTCGTTGACCGGCTGGGTCGACGTCACGCGGATCACCTGGCGGCCGTTGCGCTGCTCGACGTCGAAGCGCAGCGACAGCAGGGTGGGATTGAAATCGATGTTGGCGGTGCGGAAGGCTTCGGCCGGCGCCAGCTTGGCGACCAGGCCGCCGGCCTCTTCCGCCGACACCGCCGTCAGCTCGATCTCCGCCCGCAGCGGCTGCCCCAGCGAGGACTGGACGGTCAGCTTGCCGAGCCCGGCGGCGTTGGCCGTGGCCGCCACCAGCACCGCGCTGGCGACAGCTCCCGTGAGGGTCTTCAACGCGAAGGAAACAATGCTGGAGCGAGTTGGTACGTGCATAGTGGGCGGCATCAGGTTGTCAGAGGGAAAATGTTACTTTCCCAGATATACCAACATATCATCATGCTCCAGAGCATGCAAGCTTTGCACGATGTTTCTCTAGTGGTACATGAAGATGTGTAACGTCTATGCCTACTTTAAACCAAAAAAGGGGTTTTCCCTATGAGAGCTCATAGAGAAAACCCCTTCTGCTTTAACAATTGCGGAACGGCGTGTTACTTGTCCAGCACGATGCGCAGCATGCGGCGCAGCGGTTCGGCCGCGCCCCACAGCAGCTGGTCGCCGACGGTGAAGGCCGACAGGTAGTCGTCGCCCATGCTCATCTTGCGCAGGCGGCCGACCGGGATCGTCAGGCTGCCGGTGGCGGCGGCCGGCGACAGGTCCTTGACCGACGCTTCACGCGTGTTCGGCACCACTTTGACCCACTGGTTGTTGGCGGCGATGATGTCGTGGATCTCGTCGATCGGCACGTCCTTCTTCAGCTTGATGGTCAGCGCCTGCGAGTGGCTGCGCATGGCGCCGATACGCACGCACAGGCCGTCCACAGGGATGGCTTTCGAACCGAAGTCCGCGCCCAGGCCCAGGATCTTGTTGGTCTCGGCGCCGCCCTTCCATTCTTCCTTCGACTGGCCGTTGCCCAGGTCCTTGTCGATCCAAGGGATCAGGTTGCCGGCCAGCGGCGCGCCGAACTGCTTGGTTTCCTCTGCGCTCAGGCCGTGCTGGGTGGCCAGCACCTGGCGGTCGATTTCCAGGATGGCGGAGGCCGGATTGTCCAGCAGCGCCTTGACCGACGAGTTGATGGTGCCGAACTGGGTCAGCAGCTCGCGCATGTGCTGGGCGCCGCCGCCCGACGCCGCCTGGTAGGTCATGGAGGTCATCCACTCGACCAGGTTGTGCTGGAACAGGCCACCCAAGCCCATCAGCATGCACGACACGGTGCAGTTGCCGCCGATGTAGTTCTTCACGCCCTTGCCCAGCGCGTCCTTGATCACGTGCAGGTTGACCGGGTCCAGCACGATGACGGCGTCCTTCTCCATGCGCAGCGTGGAGGCGGCGTCGATCCAGTAGCCGTTCCAGCCGGCCGCGCGCAGCTTGGGGAACACCTCGGTGGTGTAGTCGCCGCCCTGGCACGAGATGATGATCTCGCACTTTTTCAGTTCGTCGATGTCGGTCGCGCTTTTCAGTTTGGTTTCATTCTTCGCCATCGCCGGGGCGTCGCCGCCCGGGTTCGAGGTGGTGAAGAACACCGGTTCGATGTGGGCGAAATCGCCCTCTTCCTGCATGCGCTGCATCAGGACCGAACCGACCATGCCGCGCCAACCTACCAAGCCTACGAGTTTCATTTTCATTCCCTATAACGATTTATACTATTTATACTGTTTACGCCAGCGCCTTGACCACCGCGTTGCCCATCTCCTCCGTGCCCACCTTGGTGGTGCCGGCTTCGTAGATGTCGGCGGTGCGCAGGCCCTGCGACAGTACCTGCTTGACGGCGTTCTCGATACGGTCGGCCTGTTCGGCCTTGTTCAGCGAGTAGCGCAGCATCATCGCGGCCGACAAAATCGTCGCCAGCGGATTGGCGATGCCCTTGCCGGCGATGTCCGGCGCGGAGCCGTGCGATGGTTCGTACAGGCCCTTGTTGTTGGCGTCCAGCGAGGCCGACGGCAGCATGCCGATCGAGCCGGTCAGCATGGCCGCCTGGTCGCTCAGGATGTCGCCGAACATATTGCCGGTGACGATGACGTCGAACTTCTTCGGCGCGCGCACCAGCTGCATCGCGGCGTTGTCGACGTACATGTGCTCCAGCGCGACGTCCGGATATTCCTTGTGCACGTCGGTGACGATGTCCTTCCAGAACTGGAAGGTCTCCAGCACGTTGGCCTTGTCGACGCTGGTCAGGCGCTTGCCGCGCTTCTGCGCGGCCTGGAACGCCACGTGGGCGATGCGGCGGATCTCGCCTTCGGCGTAGCGCATGGTGTCGAAGCCCTCGCGCTGGCCCTTGAAGGCGCCGTCCGGGCACTCGCGCACGCCGCGCGGCTGGCCGAAGTAGATGTCGCCGGTCAGTTCGCGGATGATCAGGATGTCCAGGCCGGACACCACTTCCGGTTTCAGCGTCGAGGCGTTGGCCAGCTGCGGATACAGGATGGCCGGACGCAGGTTGGCGAACAGGCCCAGGTTCTTGCGCAGGCCCAGGATCGCCTGCTCGGGACGCAGCGCGCGCTCCAGCGTGTCGTACTGGTAGTCGCCGACGGCGCCGAACAGCACCGCGTCGGCCGCCTTGGCCAGCGCCAGCGTGCCTTCGGGCAGCGGGTGGCCGTGGGCGGCGTAGCCGGCGCCGCCGACCGGCGCGCTTTCCAGCTCAAATTGTTCGCCCAGCACGTTGAGGACTTTGACGGCTTGCGCGATGATTTCCGGGCCGATACCGTCGCCCGGGAGGATAGCGATTTTCATGTGTGTTTTTCGAGATTAGATGACGTTGGCCAACCAAGGTTGGGTTGCCAGATGGCGCTCTTCGAAGCCGCGGATAGCGTCGGCGTGGCGCAGCGTCAGGCCGATATCGTCGAGCCCGTTCATCAGGCAGTATTTGCGGAAGGCGTCGATCTCGAAGGGATAGGAGACGCTGCCATTGCTGGTGGAGATGCGCTGCTGCTCAAGGTCGACCACCAGACGGTAACCGGGGAAGGCCTTGACTTCATTGAACAGGTGATCAACCTGCGCTTCAGGCAATACGATCGGCAACAAGCCGCTCTTGTAGCAGTTGTTGAAGAAGATGTCGGCGAACGACGGCGCGATGATCGCTCGGAAGCCGTACTGGTCCAGCGCCCACGGCGCGTGCTCGCGCGAGGAGCCGCAGCCGAAGTTCTTGCGGGTCAGCAGGATCGAGGCGCCCTGGTAGCGCGGCTCGTTGAGCACGAACTCGGGATTGAGCGGACGCTTGCTGTTGTCCTGGCCGGGCTCGCCGTGGTCCAGGTAGCGCCACTCGTCGAACAGGTTCGGGCCGAAGCCGGTGCGATGAATCGACTTCAAAAATTGCTTCGGAATGATGGCGTCGGTGTCGACATTGGCGCGGTCCAGCGGGGCCACCAGTCCTTCGTAGATCGTAAATTTATCCATGATTCTCGTTCGGGTTGTGCGACGGCGGACCGTCGCGGCCCGCCGTGCTGCGGTTTATTTTTTGGTCGAGGCGCCTTCCAGCGACTCACCGACCTTCTTGACGTCCTTGCCGAAGCCGTTGACGGTGTTGCAACCGGTCAGGATCAGCGCGATGATGGACAGGGCGAATAGTTTTTTCATGTGGGGTCTCTCGGGATGGTTAAGACATCAACGCAGCGAACGCACGTCGACAAAGTGGCCGGCGATACCGGCTGCCGCCGCCATGGCGGGAGACACCAGATGGGTGCGTCCGCCCTGGCCTTGGCGTCCTTCAAAATTGCGGTTGGAGGTGGAGGCGCAGCGCTCGCCCGGTTCCAGGCGGTCGGCGTTCATGGCCAGGCACATCGAGCAGCCCGGGTCGCGCCATTCGAAGCCGGCGTCCTTGAAGATGCGGTCCAGGCCTTCCTTCTCGGCCTGGTCCTTCACCAAGCCGGAGCCCGGCACCACCATCGCCAGCTTGACGTTGGAGGCGCGGTGCTTGCCGCGCACCACCTCGGCGGCGGCGCGCAGGTCCTCGATGCGCGAGTTGGTGCAGGAGCCGATGAAGACCTTGTCGATGCGGATGTCCTCGATCGCCATGTTCGGTTTGAGGTTCATGTAGACCAGCGCCTTTTCGATGGCGTCGCGCTTGACGGCGTCCTTTTCCAGGTCCGGGTCCGGCACGCGGCCGTCGATCGAGGTCACCATCTCCGGCGACGTGCCCCAGGTGACCTGCGGCTTGATCTCGGCGGCGTTGAGCGTGACCACCAGGTCGAACTTGGCGCCGGCGTCGGAATGCAGCGTGCGCCAGTAGTCGACCGCGCGGTCCCAGTGCGGGCCCACCGGCGAGAACGGGCGACCCTTGACATAGTTGATGGTGACGTCGTCGACGCCGATGATGCCGGCGCGCGCGCCCGCCTCGATCGCCATGTTACAGACCGTCATCCGGCCTTCCATCGACAGCGCGCGGATGGTCGATCCGCCGAACTCGATGCAGTAGCCGGTGCCGCCGGCGGTGCCGATCTTGCCGATGATGGCCAGCACCACGTCCTTGGCGGTCACGCCGGCCGGCAGCGCGCCGTCGACCTGCACCAGCATGGCCTTGGATTTCTTCTGCAGCAGCGTCTGGGTGGCCAGCACGTGCTCCACTTCCGAGGTGCCGATGCCGTGCGCCAGCGCGCCGAACGCGCCGTGGGTGGAGGTGTGCGAGTCGCCGCAGACCACGGTCATGCCCGGCAGGGTCGCGCCCTGCTCCGGCCCGATCACGTGGACGATGCCCTGGCGCTTGTCGTTCATGTTGAAGTACGTCAGGCCGTAGGACTTGGCGTTCTTGTCCAGCGTTTCGACCTGCAGGCGCGAGACCGGGTCGGCGATGCCGTCGGCGCGGCCGGTGGTCGGCACGTTGTGGTCGGCCACCGCCAGGTTGGCGGACACGCGCCACGGCGCGCGGCCGGCGGCGCGCAGGCCGTCGAAGGCCTGCGGGCTGGTGACTTCGTGCACCAGGTGGCGGTCGATGTAGAGGATGGTGGTGCCGTCTTCCTCGGCCTTCACCACGTGGGATTCCCAGAGTTTGTCGTAAAGCGTCTTCATCATGATTTATGAGTACTGCTACTGCCTGTGTGAGTGATCCACTTCGATTATGCCATATTGTGCAATGCGGTAGCGGCCGCCGCTGTCCGGCCTCGTGAGCCGATGCGGTTCCGCCTACCGATACACTTTTTATGACTCCTTTTGAAAAATCTTGTATTGCGTATAAAAATGCGAATAAAAAAAAGCCTGCGTGGACGCAGGCTTTTGGTCTATCTGGCCCAGTGCTGAGACTAAGCCGCCATGCGTACACTACCTCGACATCCGTCCATTAGGAACGATAGGCCCACCACTAGCACCAGTTCGCCTTCGGCCGAACGCGCGGTGCCGGTGATGCCCTCGACGCTAATCGCGGTCATCGGTTTAATCACCAGGTCGGCCGTGCCGTCGACCGCTTCCACCGCCAGGATGTACGGCTGTGGCGCGGCGACAACAATCCCCACCTTCTCGCGGCAGCTCTCGTAGCCCAGCGAATCGGCCAGCGAACGGACCGGCAGCGGACGCCCCTGGTCCTTCAGCACCGGCGCGCCGCCCACTTCCATGAACACTTCCGGCAGCTCGACCACGCGCTGCACCACGGCCATCGGCAGCGCCAGCGCGGCGCCCGAGGTCGACACCAGCATGGTCGGCACGATCGACAGCTCGATCGGCAGGCGGATGGCGAACTTGGTGCCCTTGCCCAGCGACGATTCGATGTGGATGGCGCCGCGGTTCTTCTCCACGGCGGTCTTCACCACGTCCATGCCGACGCCGCGCCCGGACACGCTGGACGCGACTTCCTTGGTCGAGAAGCCCGGCAAGAATACCAGCTGGAAGCATTCGTCGTTGGTCAGCTGCACCGATTCGGAGATCAGGCCTTTTTGCTGGGCCTTGGTGCGCAGCACCACCGGATCCATGCCCTTGCCGTCGTCCTGAAGCACAATCATAACGCTATTTGCTTCCTGCCATGCTTTGAGCGAGATATACGACTTGGCCGGCTTGCCCGCCGCCAGCCGGTCTTCCGGCGATTCGACGCCGTGGTCCAGCGAGTTGCGCAGCATGTGCACCAGCGGATCGTACAGGCTGTCCACCACCACGCGGTCGACTTCGGTCTCCGCGCCTTCGATGGTCAGCTCGACGTCCTTGCCCAGGTCCTTGGCCAGCTCGCGCACCAGGCGCGGGAACTTCTGGAACAGGCGGCCGACCGGCTGCATGCGGGTCGCCAAGGTGGCGCGCTGCAGCTCGGTGGAGTAGCGCGAGGCGCGTTCCAGCGTTTCGGCCAGCGTCGCCATCAGCGTCTGGGCCTGGCCCTCGAACTTGAACTGCAACAGGCGTTCCAGCAGCACGGCGGCCTGGTTGGCGGCCTGCACCGATTCGCCGGCCACTTCCAGCAGCGCGTCCAGCTTGACGGCGTCGACCCGGATCGATTCCTCCTTGGCCGGCGCGGCGTGCGGACGCTCTTCGCGCTTCTCGGCCGCTTCGCGCTTGGCCGGCGACGTGGCCGGGTTGGCGACCTGCACGGCGGCCACGACGGCGGCCAGCTCGGCGGCCGGGATCGGCGCCGACGCGGCCGGCGCGGCGGCCGCAGGCTTGGTGTAGCTACCGGGCGGCATCACGGCTTCGTACATGCCTTCCCAGTCCAGGCCGTCGGCGGATGGCGCGGCGGCAGGCGCTGCCGCAGCGGCCGCAACCGGCGCAGCGGCGGCCGGGGCCGGGGCTGGCGCGGCGGCTTTAGGCGGCGCGGCCGTGGTCTTGCCTTCGATGGCGTCGGTCAGGATGACTTCCAGATCCTTGGGCATGGCCGGCAGGCTGTCCGGCTCGGCGCCGTTGCTCAGCTCAGCGAGCTGGTCGGCCACGAAGCCCGACGCCTGCAGCGCCGCCTCGATCGCGATCGGCGTCACCGGCGCGGCGCCGGTGCGCAGCGCGTCGAACAGGTTCTCGGTCAGGTGGCAGGCCGCCACCAGCGCCGGCAGGCCCATGAAACCGGCCCCGCCCTTGATGGTGTGGAAGGAGCGGAACACCGCGTTGAGCGTTTCCTTATTGTCCGGGTCGCGTTCGAGCCGCAGCAGATGCTCTTCAACGTTGACCGCAAGATCCATCGCCTCGACGACGAAATCCTTGAGCATATCGTCCATTAGAATCCCAGATCAGCAAGCAGGTCGTCGACATTGTCCTGGTTCAGGGCAACGGCCGGAGCCGAAGGGCCTTGCATCAGGCTCACCTCTTTTTGCGCGATTTTCTCGCGTACCGCCGGCGGCGCGTTGTCGCGCAGCAGTTCTGCCAGTTCGTGCTCCACCGTCTTGGTGATGTTCACGACTTTCTTGATCAGCTGGCCGGTGATGTCCTGGAAGTCCTGGGCCATCATGATCTCCAGCAGGCGGGCCTTCTCGGCCTCGGTGGCGGCCGACACGGCCACGGCGAACGCCTGCGAGTCGCCGGCCAGTTGCTTGAACTGGTCCAGGCTCAGCTTGCCGGCGAACAGGTCGGCCCAGCGGGTTTCCATTTCCTTGGATTTCTTCGACAGCGTGTCCTGCTCCGGCATGCCCTCGTCCAGGGTGTTGAGCACCTTGTTGGCGGCTTGTTCGGTCAGGGTGGCGACGTATTCGAGGCGGTCCTGGGCATCGTTGATCTGCGACGACGCTTCGGTCAGCGCCTTGTCGTAGCCCAGTTCGCGCAGCGAATCGTGCAGCAGGCGCACGATGCCGCCCAGGCGTTCGAACATGGGCTTGTCTTCGCCGTCGACCGCGCCATCGGCCGCGGCGGCCAAGGCGGCTGAGGGAGCCGGCGCGGGGGCGGCTGCCACCACGTCCGCCGGACGGGCCGACGCCACTTCGTCGAACAGGCTTTCCAAATCGTCTTCCGCAGCGGCAGCAGGCGCTGGAGCAGGCGCTGCGGTCTTGCTCTGGGCAGACACCTCGTCAAATAGTGCGTCGAAATCGTCAGCGGCGTTGGTCATAATCCCTGCTTCTCCATAATTTGTAAAATTGCTGCCCTAAAATTGCTTGCTTGTGATGACGCTCGGCAATATAACGCACTTACCCGAGTGTATCAGGGCACAGCCAGATTATTCAATCCCAGAGTGGGGTCGCCTGCCCTGCGCTCCGGGTCCAAGCCAAGTTCCGTTGTATTTGGTGATACTAACATTGGTTAGATAGACAAAACACGCTTTGAGACACAAAAGTAGTGCCACCGTGCAAAAAAAGCAGGTAAAAAGTAGGAAAGGCCACAAGCGCGTCCCAGCGTAAAGCGCTTTTATTTGATAAGCATCAAGTCTTTCCATACTAACAATAATGTAAATCGGGACTACAATTAAGAGCAGCCAGCTGGTTTTAAAAGGAGGTTCATCATGTACCGCAAAATCCTGATCACCACCGACGGTTCCGCCGTTTCCAGCAAAACCGCCTGCGCCGGGGTGGCCTTCGCCGAGCAGATGAAGGCCGAGGTGCTGGTGCTGTTCGTGGCGCCGGAATACCAGTACCCGATCTATGTCGAGATCATCCCGCCCAGCTACCCCAGCGAGGACGAATACCGCGCCGCGATGCTGCGCGCCGGCAAGGAGCACACGCAGGACGTGGTCGATTCCTGCGCCAAGCGCGGCGTGCCGTGCGAGGCGCTGACCGCGTTCGCGGAAAGCGCGGCGCTGAAGATCGTCGATGTGGCGGAAAAACACCATTGCGACCTGATCTTCATGGGGTCGCACGGCCGCAGCGGCTGGGGCCAGCTGTTGCTGGGCAGTGTGACCAACAAGGTGTTGTCGCATGCGAAAACACCGGTGCTGGTGCACCGCCTGATCAAGGAACCCGGCAGCAAATAAAAAGCGGGATTGATGCTTTTTTATAGTAAGATCACAAGATTAGTTCAAAAATAATAAAACTTACTTTTAGTCACTTTTTTTAAGCATCTCTATGATCCGAATTGTCATCGCCGACGACCACACCATCATGCGCGAGGGTCTCAAGCGCATCCTCGACGGCGCGCCCGACATCGACATCGTAGGCGAGGCCATCGACGGCTTCGAAGTGCTGGGCCACGTGCGCCAGGGCGGGTTCGACTTGCTGCTGCTGGACTTGTCCATGCCCGGCCGCAGCGGGGTCGACCTGATCCGCCAGATCAAGGCGGAGGCGCCCAAGCTCGCCATCCTGATCCTCACCATGCACGAGGAGGAACAGTACGCGGTGCGCGCCATCCGCGCCGGCGCCCAGGGCTACCTGACCAAGGAGAGCGCCGGCACCCAGCTGGTCGGCGCGATCCGCAAGGTCGCCTCCGGCCGCCCCTACATCAGCACCGAGGTGGCCGAGCAACTGGCGCTCAACATCATGATGCCCAACGAGAGCCTGTTGCATAAACAGCTGTCGGACCGCGAATTTGAGGTTTTTTCGCTACTCGTGGCCGGAAAATCGATCACGGAAATCGCCAACAGCTTGCATCTTAGCGTCAAGACCGTCAGCACCCACAAAACCCGCATCATGCAGAAAATGGGCATGAGTTCCCTCTCAGAAATGGTGCAATATGCCGTCGCGCACCGTTTGTTATCTCCCTTCAAGACCTGATCCGGCCGTCCGCCATTAGGACAACTCCTACAATGCTGCGCTCCCTCCTACGCGCAGATTCAGCCATTGCTGATATCTATCTCCCCCCCGCGTTGGCATACTGAAACCATACGATTCATGCTGCATGGCTACACATCGCAGCATGATGCCGTGCCACACCAGAACAGGAAACCAAGCAGCGCGGCCTCGTCCAGTTCCCGTCCTTTCTCAAAGCCGTACCCTGTACACAGGAGATCAACATGCTGTCTATGCAAGCGTCTGAAATTCGCCCGGCCACCACTGCCACGATGCAGTCCTCCTCGATGGAGGCGGGCCGTCAGCGCCAGGGGCGGCTCTGGTCCAACCTGAAGGAAGTCTGCGACCTGCTGCACATCCCGGCGGCCTGCTCGATCAGCAACGAGGAGCTGCTGTTCCAGCACGTGCAGTTCAAGACCGGCCAGCGCATCCACACCATCGGCCAGCCGTTCGACACGCTGTACATCGTCAACTCCGGCTTCCTGAAGACGGTGCTCATCGACGAGTTCGGCAACGAGCAGGTGCTCAGCTTCCCGATGAAGGGCGACATGCTGGGCGTGGACGGCATCCACACCCGCCATTATTCCTCCGAGGCCGTGGCATTGTCCGACTGCGACCTGATCCTGCTGCCGTTCAAGAAGCTGACCGCGCTGGGCCGCATCCACCTGGAGCTGGAAAACATGATGTACGGCGTCATGAGCCGCGAGCTGGTGCGCGAGCAGGCCATGATCGGCATGCTGGGCGCGCTCAGCGCCGAGGCGCGCGTGGCGCGCTTCCTGGTGTCCCTGGCCGAGCGCTTCGCCCAGATGGGCTATTCCAGCAAGCTGTTCAACCTGCGCATGACGCGCCACGAGATCGGCAGCTACCTGGGCCTGACGCTGGAGACGGTCAGCCGCACGCTGTCGGCCTTCAACGAGATCGGCCTGATCAGCGTGGACCAGCGCACCATCGGCATCAAGGATCCGGAGGCGCTCAAAACCCTGCGCCGCCTGCCGCCCTCGCGCACCCGCGCCAAGCAACAGGCCGCCGCCAAGGCCAAGGGCGAAGACAACGTCGCGCCCGCCCAGTTGCTGGCCGCGCTGTAACCACCTCCCGTACCCAGCTTGGGCCCGGTTTCTCCAGCCGGGCCTTTTTTTGTCCGCGCCGGCCCCGCGGTCAATAACTCCTAAATAACGCTTGCATTCCTTCCGTGCTTCCACAATAATGAATGCAAATACGAATCATTCTTATTAAGGAGCCCCGAAGATGAGCACGACCCTGCCAGCCACCCCACCCGCCATCCACGCCGCCGCCGTCGTGGCCGCGCCGGCCGCCGTGCCGACCAAGCGCATCACCAGCGCCAGCCTGATGGGCGATGGCCGCGAAGTCGAGATCGAACATTCGGGCCGCATCTACCGCCTGCGCATCACCCAGCTCAACAAGCTGATCCTGACCGCATGACGGACACCGTTCACTGTGCGTGAACCAGGGCGCCAGCGCGCCCTCCCCCTCCCCGAGTAGCCAGCCGTAGCCAGCCAGACTCTCCACCGATCCCAGGAGCGTTTGATGGCCATAGACCGTAGCAATCCGATTTTCCTCGCCCCGTCGCACGGCGGACACAATCCAGAACTGATGCTGTCCGCCGTGCTGCATCTGATGTCGCACTACACCGCCGGCAGCGACGACGCCGGCGGCTGCGTCAAGCTGGCCTCGGTGATCGAACGCCACCTGAAGGCGCTGGCCGGCCTGCCCGAGCTGGCGCCGGTGCTCAGCGCCACCTGCCAGCAGCTGTCCGAGCAGTGGGCCGCCGTGGTCGAGCGCAACCTGCACGCCCAGGAAAAAAGCAACTTCCTCAGCCGCATCATGGCGCGCGCCCGCACCGCGCCGGCCGCCGCGTAGGGAGCGCGCCCATGTGCGAAAAACACGATCCGCTGGCGGCCATCATCGCCGCCGCCATGCCGCAGGTGGCCGGCGCGCTGGCGCCGCCGCGCCGCGCCGAACAGCAGGTGGTCAAGCCCGTCATCGTCAATGTGGCGCAGGCGCTGGACCAGGCCCACGCCTCGCGCCGCCGCCGGCTGTGGGAGCTCGGCCATGCCTGCCACTGCCCGCTGGTCGGCGTCGGCTTCCCGCTGGGCGTGCTGCGCAAGCTGGTGGACAAGGTCACGTCGGGCAAGGTGCTGGCCGACGATTACGAGGTGCATGTCGGCGCCGTCACCGAGTGCGGCAGCCGCAACCGCCTGTCGGAGGCGCTGCAAAAGGAGCTCGAGCGCCGCTACGCCGCCGTGCTGCTGCGCTTTCGCGCCGCCAGGAGCACCGCCGACGTGGCCGCGCTGTGGCGCGCGGCCGTGGCCAACGGCGACGTCGCCGGCGCCTTCTGGGCCGGCCTGACGCATCCGCGCTGCAACGCCGAGCTGGAAGAACAGATGTGCCGCGACCTGCACATGGTGCAGCACCAGGCCGGCGCCTGCGTGCGCGCCGACATCAACAAGTTCAACGCCACGCTGGCCGACAACGCGCGCCTGGCGCACGAGCTGTCCAAGGCCCAGCAGCGCGCCGCCGCCCTGCTGGCCGACAAGAGCGCGGACGGCGAACGGCACGCGGCGCAGCTGATGCAGCTGCGCGCGCAGTCGGTCGGCAAGGACAGCATGATCGATTCGCTCAGGGCCGAGCTGGAACAGTTGCGCGAATCCATCCCCGGCCTGGAGAGCCGCGCCCGGCTGGCCGAGCGGCTGATGCAGATGGAGGAACGCGAACGCGGCATGCGCAACCAGATCGCCGAGCTGAAGCTGGACCTGGCGAAGGCGCGCACGGCGGCCGACCCGGCGCCGGCGCCGGAGGAAACGCGCCAGGTCGTCGAGCACGTGATGCGGATGCCGCTGAGCTTGAACGACCGCGCGGTGCTGTGCGTGGGCGGACGCAGCGGCAACGTCGCCACCTATCGCGAGCTGATCGAGCGCGAAGGCGCGCAGTTCGCCCACCACGACGGCGGCCTGGAGGACAACGCCAACCGCCTCGACGCCAGCCTGGCCGCGGCCGACCTGGTGATCTGCCAGACCGGCTGCATCAGCCACAGCGCCTACTGGCGGGTCAAGGACTACTGCAAGCGCAACGGCAAGCGCTGCGTGTTCATCGACAACCCCAGCATCTCCAGCCTGGCGCGCGGCCTCGAACAGGCGAACGCCGAATAAAAAAAAGCCCTGACCACAACAACCGGTCAGGGCTTTCCCACTTACTTCAGCAACTTAGAACGCCAGCGTGCCGGTCAGGTAGACCGTGCGGCCGATCTGGTCGGTGTAGCGCGGATCGAAGCCGACCTGGTGGCCCGACGAGGCGCGCAGCGACAGCGGCGGTTCGCGGTCCAGCAGGTTCTTCACGCCCATGCGGATCGAGGCGGTCTTGGTCAGCGTCAGCTTGCCCTGCCAGTCGAACGTCAGGTACGACGGCACCCACAGACGGATGCTCTCGTCCTTGCCGCTGTCGACGTTGCGCACGGTCGCTTGCGCGTCGCGGTAGCCGTTGCGGTAGTTGGCGCTCAGCGTGTTGCTCAGCTTGCCGGTGTCCAGCGTCAGCCCGGCGCGCACGATGTGGCGGAAGGCGACGCTGTTGTCGACGCCGAAGAAGTTCAGGTCGCTGGTCCAGTCGCCGTCGGTGCCCGGACGGGTGTAGTCCGACTTCATCAGGTAGGTGCCGTTCAGGTTGGCGGTCAGCTGGCCGAACGAGAACTTCTGGCGGCCCACCAGGTCATAGTCGATACCCTGGTTGTGGGTCTTGCCGATGTTGATCGACAGACGCTTCATCGCCCAGTAGGTGTTGCCGGTCGACGGCTCGGTGAAGGTGCTGAACAGGTCGCGGAACTTGGCCGGGTTGGCGAAGATCTGCTGCTCGCTGATCGACGACACGGCGTCGGTGATCTTCACGTCCCACAGGTCGGCGCCGAACGAGAACGACGGGCTCGGCTCGACGCGGAAACCGATCGAGTACTGCTTGGAACGCTCAGGCTTCAACTGCTCGTTGCCGCCGGACAGCACGTTGTA
This sequence comes from Duganella sp. BJB1802, assembly GCF_013369445.1. Classification (NCBI taxonomy): domain Bacteria; kingdom Pseudomonadati; phylum Pseudomonadota; class Betaproteobacteria; order Burkholderiales; family Oxalobacteraceae; genus Duganella; species Duganella sp. BJB1802. The sequence goes on from NZ_JABWEF010000013.1 coordinate 95,531, forward strand.
CTGCACATTGCCAGGACGGCACATGTCGGTGCCCGGGAACGGGCAGGCGTAGCTGTTGGCGGTCACGCCGGCGCTGACCAGCGGCTGGCCGATGTCGAGCATGCTCGGCGCCTTGAAGCCGGTGCCGTAGGAGCCGCGGAACAGCAACGTCTTGGCAGGCTGCCAGCGGGCCGACACCTTGTAGGTGCTGGCCGACTGGGTCTCGCCCATCTTGCGGTGCGCCAGCAGGTTGTCGACGCCGTCGATGCTGTCGTAGCGGCCGGCCAGGGTCACTTCCAGCTCCTTGGTCACCGGCGCCAGCAGCTCGCCGAATACGCCGTACGAGGCGCGCTTCATGTCGTACGCGGCTGGCGAACTCAGGTTGTAGACCATGCCGCTGGCCGCGGCGGCCGACGGGGTCTGCTGGTAGGCGTACTCGCGGTAGTCGGCGCCGATACCCAGGTTGGCGGCGCCGCCCGGCAGCGTGAACACTTCGCGCGAACCGTGCGCGTCCACGCCCTTGAGCGTGGTCGACGCTTCGCGGATCGAACCGTGGAAGATCGAGTTGGCGATCTGCGCCTTGGTGGCGTCGCTCTGGTTGCCGATCGGCGCGAACGGATTGAAGGCGTTGGTGGCCAACATGTCCTTGAATTCCTTGGTCAGCGCGTAGCCGCCGACATAGCGCTCGTCGAGCTTGTTGCGCGACCAGGTCAGGCCGGTGCCGAAGCTCCAGGCGCCGATCTCGCCGTCCGCGCCGATGACCAGGTGCTGGGCGTCGGTCACGGTCTGGCTGTCGCGGGTGCCCCAGTCGTAGGTGCGGTAGCTGCCCGACACCTGCTTGACGTTGGCCGCCTGCTCAGGCGTCAGGTATGGCAGCACGTAGGTGTTGTAGCGGTCCGAACCGGGCGCGATGGTGAACGGCGCGATGTTCTGCGCGATGCGCGCGGTCAGGTCCAGGCGCGACAGCGCCATTTCGGCGAACACGGTGATGTCGTCGCTGGCCTTGTACTGGGCCTTGGAGAAGAAGCTGTCACGCTTGTTCTGCGGCGAGATTTCCACCGCCGGGGTGGAGTCGAACGAGCAGTTGCGGGTGTCGGCCGTGTTGTTCAGGCTCACGTAGGTCTGCTTCGGGCAGCTGCCGTTCTGCGCCAGGTAGGGGCTGAAGCCGATCGGCGCCAGGCCCTTGTTGAAGGTCACGCCGACGTTGGCCGGCGCGGCCGCAGGGCTGGTGCGGTCGTAGATGTAGTTGTGGCCGTTGTAGTTGAACGGGATGTACGAGGTCGACGCGAACGAGCGGTCGGTGGCCTTGACCGGGCTCTGCTCGTCGTGGCGGTAGGTCGCCAGGATGTTGAAGCGGTCTTCCTGCAGGTCGCCGAAGCCGTAGGTCAGGCTGGTGTTGTACGACTGGCCCGGACGGCCGCTGGTCGGCTGCGACCAGGTGGCGTCGACGGTGCCGCCCTGGGCGTTTTTCTTCAGGATGAAGTTGATCACGCCGGCGATCGCGTCCGAGCCGTACAGGGCGGAGGCGCCGTCGGTCAGGATCTCGACGCGCTCGACCGCGCTCATCGGGATCGAGTTCAGGTTGATGGTGCTGCCCGAGCCGGTCGGCGCGATGCGGCGGCCGTCCAGCAGGACCAGGGTGTAGCTCTCGCCGATGTTGTGAATCGAGGCGGACACGATGCCGCCCGAGTTGGAGCCGGCGGCGGTGGCGGCGATGCTGAAGCCCTGCATCGCAGGCAGCGATTGGATCAGGTCGGCGACGGTGGTGGCGCCGGTCTTGGCGATTTGTTCCTGCGACAGGCGCTGCACTGGCAACGCGCCTTCGACGGCGATGCGCTTGATGCTCGAGCCGGTGATTTCAACTTTCTGGATAGCCTCGTCTGCGAAGGCCTGGCCAGCGATCAGTACCGTACCGGTCAGCACGCTCAGGGCGATACGCACGGAGCGCACGCCGATTTTTTCTTGCAATACCATACAAACTCCCGATTAAAAACGTAAAAACCGAGAGCAATGCCATACCGCTGTGTTACGACTGCAAACCGAAGATGCACCGAAAGTCAGGGAGTCGAAGTGACCAAACATTGCTCTTCGATAACGGAATTATCGGGCCTGCCGCTACATTTTGATACATGGTTGAAGCAAAATTAGAACAAACCTCACAAGTTTGCCCTGCGCGGCTTATGGCAAAATTAAATTTCCATATTTTCTCAATAATATATGTATAAAACGTAATATTTTGATATTCACAGAACGTTCAAATTCGCACCATCGCGGTGCGTTGTAATAAAACGTCAATAAACGTCGCGCCGGTAGCGGCCGGCGGCGGCCAGCTGGTCCAGCGCCTCGCGGCCCAGCGCGGCGGCCAGGGCGGCGTCGACGCCGGCCGCCATGCCGTCCAGGCTGCCGCACACGTAGATGGCGGCGCCGGCCGCGACCCAGGCGCGCACCGCGTCCGCCTGCTCGGCCAGGCTGTGCTGCACGTAGCGGCGCCGCGGCTGGTCGCGCGAATACACCAGGTCCAGCTGCTCCAGTTTGCCGTGCAGCTGCCAGGTCGCCAGTTCGTCGCGATAGTGGGCGTCGTGCGCGGCGTTGCGCTCGCCGAACAGCAGCCAGTTGCGGGCCCGTCCCGATGCGGTGCGAGCCTTCAGGTGGCCCCGCAGGCCGGCGATGCCGCTGCCGTTGCCGATCAGGATCAGCGGGCGCTGCGCGTTGTCCTCCAGCCGGAAACGGCGATGCTGGCGCAGGCGCAGCTGGATGATCTGGCCGGGCCCGGCCTGCAGGGTCAGCCAGCCGGAGGCGGCGCCGTGGCTGCCATCCGCGTGCGTGTGCAGGCGCACCAGCAGGTGCACGCGGCCGTCGGCCGGGATCGAGGCGATCGAGTATTCGCGGGCGCGTTCCGGATCGGCTGGCGCGCACACCTGCACCAGGTCGCCCGATTCCCAGGCCGGCAGCGCGCCGTTCGCGGGCTCCAGCTCCAGGTGGTAGAGCGGCGCGCCGGCGCTGCCCGGATTGAGCAGCACGCGTTCGGCCAGTCGCCAGGACTCGAAGGCCGGTGCGCTCCAGTCCGGCGCGTCGCTGGTGCCGGCCAGATGGCTGAGCTGCTGGCGCCAGGCGCCGATGGCCTCGGCCGAACTGCGGTTCACCTCGATGCGCGGGAACAGGCTTTGCGCGCCCTGCGCCTGCAGCCACTGGTCCAGCGCGCGGCCGAAGCCGCAGAACTGGGCGTAGGCGCTGTCGCCCAGCGCCAGCACGGCGTAGTGCAATTGCGGCAGCGCCAGGCCATCGGTCATCAGGCGGCCGGCGAAGGCGGCGGCGGCGTCCGGCGCGTCGCCCTCGCCGTAGGTGCTGACCAGGAACAGGATGCGCTCGGCGCGTTGCAGGTCGTCCGCCCGCAGCTCGGACAGCTCGCTCAGCTGCGCCGGGATGCCGGCCAGCCGCAGCGTCGCCAGCGTCTGGCCGGCCAGTTCCTCGGCGTTGCCGGTCTGGCTGGCGTAGGCCACGATCCAGCCCGGGTTGGCGGCCGCCTCGGCCTTGGCGCGCCGCGCGGCCAGGCGCTTGCGGCGCGTGCGCAGCCAAGGCGCCAGGCAGACCAGCGCGTAGCTCATCGCCAGGCTGGCTGCCAGCATCAATCGGGTGGGGTCGTTGGTCCAGATCATTCGTCGAGCATGCTGTGTAAATGGGTACTCATGTGTTCGATAAAACCGCCGTCCGCCTGGCGGGCAACGAAGCGCGCGGCCAGGCCCTGCCGCTCGGCCAGTCGCAGGCCGTGCTCGCAGCCCAGCACCGTCAGCGCGGTGGACCAGGCGTCGGCGGCCATGCATTGCGGATGCACGACGGTGACGGAGGCCAGGTCGTTGGCGATCGGCATGCCGTTGCGCGGGTCGATGGTGTGGGAGTAGCGCCGTCCGTCCAGCTCGAAATAGCGGCGGTAGTCGCCCGAGGTCGCCACCGACAAGCCATGCAGCGCCAGCACCAGCTGGTCCGGCTGCTGAGCAACAGCGTCGCCCACCTGCTCCAGCGCCACCCACCACGGCTGGCCGTCCGGCTTGACGCCGGCGCCGCGCAGCTCGCCGCCGACTTCGACCAGGCAGTGCGCGTAGCCTTGCGACTTCAGGTGGTAGACCAGCCGGTCCACGCTGTAGCCCTTGGCCACGGCCGACAGGTCGAGCTGCACGCCGCCCGGCTGCCAGGCGCGGCGGCCTTCACGGTCCAGCAGCGCAGGCGGCAACGCCAACGCCGCGCCGATCTGCGCGGCCGACGGCGGCACGAAATCCGGCTGGCCGAACCTGCCGTGCGGGCCGAAGCCCCACAGGTTGACCAGCGCGCCGGCGCAGGGATCGTAGGCGCGGCCGGACTCGCGGGCCACGTCCAGCGCGAACGACAGCACATCGAAAAACGCTGGCGGCAGCTGCTGCCAGCTGCCTGCCTCCGCGCGGTTGAAACGGCACAGGTCGGAATCGATTTCCCAGTGGCTCATCTCGGCCACCACGGCATCGAGCTGTTGCTGCAAGCCTTGCTCCACATGGGCGCAGGGGTCGTCCGGCGCCGCCACCAGCCGCACCGACCAGCTGGTGCCCATGCTGTGGCCGGCGAAATCGCGGATCACGCCGCCGGCTGGCGGCGCATCTTCGGACACGACATGAGGCAGCAAGACCCGGCGCATGGTGAGCGTACGCGCCTTATTGCGGCAGGATTTCCACCGTCGCCGCGTAGCTGACGCGGCGCGGCGGCATCTGCGGCGGCTGGCCCGGCACCTGCGGCGCGGCCGCCGGCCAGGCGCTGCTGACCAGGTACATGCCCGCCGCCGGCAGCTCGAACGTGGCTTCGCCGTTGGCGTCGGTGTTCTTGCGCAGCTCGCCCAGCGTGCCGCGATAGCGCACGCCGCCCGGGATCAGGCTGAAGCCCTGGTTGGCCGCCGGCTTGCCGTCCAACAGGAAGCGCCAGGTGGCCTTCTCGCCCGCGCGCATGTCGTTCGGATGCGTCACCGGCACCAGCTCCAGGCCCACGCCGGTCGGCTTGAACACCGCCATGTCCGGCGTGCCGGTGGAGACGAAGGTCTCCAGCCGGCTCTGCATGCGCGTCAGCTTGACGTCGCTCGCGTCGGCCGGCACATCCTTGGCCAGCGATTCCTCGCTGCCGCGGAAGCGCTTCATCTCGCCATCCTTGTTCTTGTAGCTGCCCATCACGCCCTGCGACACCAGCGCGATGCGGTAGGTGCCCGGCTTGGGCAGCTTGAGATCGAAGGTGTTGCGCAGCTTGCCGTTGCTGACGTTTTCCATGTTCAGCTTGCCGCCGTCCGGGCCGGTGATGACGATGCCGTCCAGCTTGAGCGGCTGGTGGTCGATGTCGAACAAGCCTTCGGAGATGGCGGCATCCACCGTCACCCAGGCTTCCTTGCCTTCGACGATGGTGGACGACGGCAGCAGCCACGGCTTGTGCGCCTGCGCGCCCAGCGACAGGCCGGCCAGCGCCAATGCGATAAACGATTTATACAGTTTCATGGCCATGCCTTAAGGTTTGAGTTGAACCACCACGGCGCCCAGTTCTTCCTTGCCCTGGCCGCTCACGTTCTGCACCGACTTCGGCGGCCATTGCAGCGGCACCTTGACCGCCTCGCGGCCGCCGGCTTCGCGCGCCGCCTCCACCACCAGCGTGTACTGGCCGGCCGGCAGCTTGTCCAGCGCGGCCTTGGCGCCCGGGAAGGTCAGCGACTGCTCGCCCGGCGCCCGGGTCGCGCCGCTCACGCCGTCCATCGGCATCTCCAGGTCGCGGCCGCTCTTGCGCCACCACTGGCGGACATCCTTGAGCCACTTGGTGCCGGCGTTGTCCTTCTTCTTGACGTCGTACAGCACGGCCAGGTTGGCCACCACTTTCTGGTCGGCGTTTTCCAGCCACGCGGCGATGTAGGGGCGGTGGTATTCGGCCACGTTCAGTTGCGGCACTTCGAGCTTGAGCGCGAGCTCGGCGCCCATGGCCGTGGCGCTGGCCAGCGGCAGGCCGAGGGCGATGGAATAGCGTAGTTTCATGGAGAACCTGTCGTGAGATTAATGAATGAACAGCAGTGCGATAACAAACGGGATCAAGATGCCCAGGCCCACCATCGGCCAGGTGAACGGCCGGTTGGCCGCGTGGAATTTCAAAATCAGCAGGCCGGTGATGCAGAACACCAGGCAGGCGCCGGCGAAGATGTCGATGAACCAGTTCCAGGCCGTGCCGGTGTTGCGGCCCTTGTGCACGTCGTTGAGCCATGAGATCCAGCCGCGGTCGGTGTTCTCGAATTCGGCCGCGCCGTCCTCCAGCGCGATGCGTACCCAGGCGTCGCCGCCGGCCTTGGGCAGCGGCAGGTAGACCTCGTCGGCGGCCCATTCGGCCACGCGGCCGCCGGCCTGCACCTTCCACGTGTCGCGCAGCCATTGCTCGGCGGCGGCCGGCAAGGGTTCCCTGGCGCCATCGTGGCCGGCGGCGTAGGCGCGCAGCTGCGCGGTCAGCGCGGCCGGCGCGGTGGCCTGCCGGCGCACCACGGACGGCTTGGACTCGATCTGCGACGCGTGGTTCAGCGTGATGCCGGTGATGGCGAACAAAAACATGCCCAACAGGCACATCGCCGAACTGACCCAGTGCCATTGATGCAGATGCTTGAGCCATACGGCACGGCTGGCGTTACGGGCGGAGGCTGCGGCTTGGGCGCTCAAGGACTGTCCTTCTTCGTTGGAATAATTTTAGATGATAATGATTATCATTTGCAAAGTCAATTGCCAGCATGTATCGCTAATGTAAAACAACGTGAAGTCACGCACGGTGCGCCCGCGCGGGGACGGCTATGGTGGGGGAACCGTCCACTATCATGGAGGCGCATCATGCCGCTCTACAATCAGGAACAGATCCACGCCCTCGCGGCGCGGATCAAGGATGTGCCGGTCGGCATGTTCACCACCTCCGGCGACCAGAACGTGCTTACCTGCCGCCCGCTGCCCACGCAGCAGATCGACAACGAAGGCAATCTCTGGTTCTTCACGGCGGACGACGCCGACTTCACCGCCGACCTGCAGCGGCACCCCGACGTCAACATCAGTTTTTCCAATCCGAAGGAGAACCTGTACCTGTCGGTGTCCGGCCACGCCTGCATGTTGAAGGACCGCGCCAAGGCGCGCGAGCTGTGGCACCCGACGGTCCGCGGCTGGTTTCCCGGCGGCCTGGATGATCCGCACCTGGCGCTGATACGGGTGCGCGTGCAGACCGCCGAGTACTGGGACGCCGGCGCCGGCAAGATGAAGCAGCTGTTGCAGCTGGCCCGCACAGCCATCAGCGGCCGCACGCCGCTGCAGATGGGCCGGCACACGACGATCTGCCTGTGATCCTCGCGCGCACGAAAAGCCCGCCGGCACCAGGCGCGCTGCCAACGCGTCCGGGCCGGCGGGTTGTTGAACTGTCGGCGCTTACGCGCCCGGCACGCCTAGGACTTGGAGCCCGAGCTGCCCGACGATCCCGAGCGGCTGGAACCGCTGCGGCCGCCCTTGCCGTCCTCCTCGTCCTCCTTGCCGCCCTTGGACGATGCGGGCGTGCTGCTCTGGCTGCTGCGGGTGTCGTTCTTGTGGCTCATGCTGCCGGCCCGGCGCGCCTCCTCCGAAGTGAATTCGTGCGCCGTGCCTTTCTCGTGGGCCGCGCGGCCGCCTTCCGCCGCGATCTCACGTTGCTGTTCCGGGTCCATCGAAGCGAAGCCGCGCTTGCTGGTGTCCTTCTGCTGGCTGCCGGATTTATCGCCCTGCTTGCCGCCCTGGTCGTGGTCCTGATTGGATGTGGCCATGATAGTCTCCTTGAGTTCTACTGCTGTCCGATCCTGCTTGTCGCACAGGAGCAGCCATCGTAGTTCACGGCCCAGCCACACAATATAGGACGCGTGCAGGCAGCCGCGTAGGACCATTCCGTGTACCGGTAGGCATGGCTAACTGAATGTCCCTCACACGTGCGCCGCCGTTCAGATGGAATCGATCAGTTCCGCCATGAAGCCGTTGTTGTGGTTCACCTCCTGATTGATGATGACGTGTTCCTCGCCCACCATCAGCATCGCCTCGATTTCCGGCGACAGCCTTGGCGACCCGTATGGCACTGCGTTTTCTCCCTTGGACGATGTGCTCTGTTTCCCCTGACGCGGTAGGACGGCGTTCTTTTTTCTGGTCGACATATGGAATCCATTTTCGATGGTCAACAAACACGCGCGCCGTACCGGCCGCAACGCACTGCCCTCCAGAGTATCGCGAGCGGCGCGCGCGCGCCATCGGAGGCTGCCTAGAACGAGCGTAGGACAGTCACGGAAAACGGCTAGGAGTTGAGGCCTTTCATGCCTTCCTGCGGATAGCGTTCGCCGGCCGCCATGCCGGGCGGCAGCGCCGCGCCGATGCGCGCCAGCTCCGCGCCGCTCAGCCGCACCTGCAGCGCGCCCAGGTTCTCCAGCAGGTAGGGGATGCGCTTGGTGCCGGGGATGGGCACCACGTCCTGCGCCAGCAGCCACGCCAGCGCCAGCTGGGCCGGCGTGCAGCCCTTGGCGGCGGCGAGCTCGCGCACGATGTCGACGATGCGCTGGTTGGCCGCCATGTTGTCCTCGGCGAAGCGCGGGCTGAGCTTGCGGAAGTCGCCCTCCTCCAGCGGCGCCACCTTGCCGGTCAGGAAGCCGCGCCCCAGCGGGCTGTAGGCGCAGAACGCGGCGCCCACCTCGCGGCAGGCCTGCAGCACGCCGTCCTCCGGATCGCGCGTCCACAGCGAGTATTCGCTTTGCACGGCGGCCACCGGATGCACGGCGGCGGCGCGCCGCAAGGTGGCCGGCGACACTTCGCACAGGCCGATGGCGCCGATCTTGCCCTCGCGGACCAGGCGCGCCAGCGCCTCCATCGATTCCTCCAGCGGCGTCTCGGCCAGGTTCAAACGGTGCATATAGTATAAATCGATATGCTCGACGTTCAGCCGGCGCAGCGAGGCCTCGCACGCCTCGCGGATGTAGGCCGGCGAATTGTCGATGCGGCGCTCGTAGTTGCCGGCCTTGCGCACCAGGCCGAACTTGGTGGCCAGCGTCACATGCTCGCGCTTGCCCTGCAGGAAGCGGCCCAGCAGCTCCTCGTTGTGGCCGGCGCCGTAGGAATCCGCCGTATCGTACAGCGTGACGCCAGCCTCGTAGGCGGCCTCCAGCGTCGCCAGCGACTGCGCCTCGTCGGTGGCGCCGTAGAATTCCGACATGCCCATGCAGCCCAGACCGATACCCGATAACGATAATTTCTTCATGCCGACCTCCGTTGTTGGTTGATGGCGCCGAGTCTAGCCGGCGTCGGCGGCGTGCGGAATGTGCAAAATCGTGATACCTTTTCAGTATCATGAGAACACTCGATACCCATGCATTGCAAATGTTCGTGGCCGTGGCCCAGTGCCTGAACTTCCGCCAGGCCGCCGAGCAGCTGCACATGACGCAGCCGCCGCTGAGCCGCGCCGTGCGCCAGCTGGAGGAGCGGCTGGGCGTCAAGCTGTTCGAGCGCGACACGCAGCACGTGGCGCTGACGCCGGCCGCCGCCGAGCTGCTGCCGCGCGCGCTGCGCATCCTGGCCCTGCTGGACGAGGCCGAGCAGGCGCTGCAAACGCGCCAGCCGGCCATGCGGCTGCGGCTGGGCATGACGTCGTCGATGGAGTCCGACCTGTACCGCGCCTTCACCGACGGCATCCCGGCCGCGCTCGGCGGCGGCGCGCTGGAGACGCTGGGCGACCGCGCGCCGCGGCTGGTCGCCCGCCTGCGCGCGCGGGGGCGGGACGCGGCCATCATCGCGCGGCCGACCAAGACCTTCGACCTGCCGGTGCAGCCGCTGGGCAAGCAGCCGACGCTGGTCGCGCTGTCGAGCCGCCACCCGCTGGCCAGGCGCCGCAGCCTGTCGCTGGCCGACCTGCAGGACCAGCCGGTGTACTGGTTCGAGCGGGCGCGCCAGCCGGCCTTCTTCGACCACAGCCACGCCGTGTTCCGCAAGCACGGCTTCGCGCCGCGCTTCCTGCTGGAGCCGCACGACCATCACGTGCTGCTCAGCGACGTCGCGGCCGGCAAGGGCATGGCGCTGCTGCCCACCTCGTTCGCGGCGATCAGCCGGACGGGCGTGGCCTACCGCAAGCTCAAGGAGGGCGACGAGCTGGCCGCCGGCCTGGGCCTGATCGTCGCCGACGGCCACCCGGCCGAGGCCCTGCTGCGGCGCCTGGCGGCCGAGACGCTGGGCTGAAGCGCTGCGGCCGGGCGCGGAAACGGCTACCATACCGTCCTGGCTCATTTTTCCATCCAAAGACATCATGACTTTCACCCTCAGCGACACCGCCTACGGCACCGACACTCCCGAAGCCAAGCGCGCCATGTTCGACGACCTGCGCTCGCAACTGACCGGCCTGGTCCACGGCGAAAGCGATTTGATCGCCAACACCGCCAACTTCAGCTCGCTGGTCTTCAACAGCATGCCGGGCCTGAACTGGGCCGGCTTCTACTTCCTCAAGGGCGAGGAACTGGTGCTCGGACCGTTCCAGGGCAAGCCGGCCTGCATCCGCATCAAGAAAGGCCGCGGCGTCTGCGGCACCACCGTGGTGGAGGGCAAGTCCATCGTCGTGCCGGACGTGCACGCCTTCCCCGGCCACATCGCCTGCGACGTCAACTCGCGCTCCGAGCTGGTGGTGCCGGTGCGCGGCGCCGACGGCGCGATCGTCGGCGTGTTCGACCTCGACAGCCCTCTGCCGAACCGCTTCGACCAGACCGACGCCGACGGCATCGAGGCGCTGGTCAAGATCCTCGAAGCCACGCTGGCCTAAGCGGGCCGGCCCGAGAGGACCAGCGCCCCCATGGAGACCACCATGACCAAGCAAGTGATCACCCTCGAGGCCGCCGACGGCTACCCGGTCGTCGCCACGCTCTACCCCGCCGCCGGCGAGCCGCACGCCCACCTGGTCGTGGCCAGCGCCACCGGCGTGCCGCAGGGCTTCTACCGCCGCTTCGCCGAGTTCGCGGCCGCGCGCGGCTACCGCGTGCTGACGCTGGACTACCGCGGCATCGGCCTGTCGCGCCCGGCCACGCTCAAGGGCTTCGAGGTGGACCTCCTGGACTGGGGCCGGCTCGACCTGGCCGCCGCCGTCGAGCACATGGACAGCGACGAACTGCCGCTGCTGCTGGTCGGCCATTCCTACGGCGGCCACGCGCTGGGGCTGCTGCCCAACCAGCACAAGGTCGCGGCCTGCTACCTGTTCGGCGTCAGCGCCGGCTGGCACGGCTGGATGCCGCCGCTGGAGCGCGCCAAGGTCTGGCTCACCTGGAACCTGTTCGGCCCGCTGCTGACGCGCTGGAAGGGTTATCTGGCGTGGAGCAAGCTGGGCATGGGCGAGGACCTGCCGCTGACCGTCTACCACCAGTGGAAACGCTGGTGCCGCTACCCGCACTACTTCTTCGACGATCCGGCGATGAGCGGCATCCGCGACAGCTACGACCGGGTGCGCATGCCGGTGCTGGCGGCCAACTCGGTGGACGACCTGTGGGCCGGCCCGGCCTCGCGCGACGCCTTCATGGCCGGCTACCGCAACGCCGCCGTCACCGCCGTCGACATCGATCCGGCGCGGGCCGGCTTCGGCCCCATCGGCCACATGGGCTACTTCAAGGCCCAGGCGCAGCCGCTGTGGGAAGAGGCGCTGGCCTGGTTTCAGACCGAGCTGAGCTCCGCCACGAAGTCGTAGGCGTCGCCGCGAAAATACGAGCGGCAAAACTCCACCACCCGGCCGTCGGCCAGGAAGCCCAGCCGTTCGACCGCCAGGCCCGCATCGGCCTCGCTGGCGTCCAGCAGGCGCGCCTGCTCGGCGTCGAGCAGCAGCGCCGACAACCGCTGCAGCGCCCGCACCGGCCGGTTGCCGCAGCGGTTCAGCGCCTCGTACATCGATTTATCCACCGCCTCCAGCGACGGCAGGCAACCGCCCGGCACGGTCGCGTATTCCACGCACATCGGCGTGCCGTCGGCGTAGCGGACGCGGTGGAAGCGATATACCGCCTCGCCCGGACTCAGGCGCAGCCGCACCGCCTCCTCGCAGGTGGCGATGCCGCTGGCGCGGTGCAGCCAGGTGCTGCCGGGCTGGCGCCCGCGCGCGCGCATGTCCTCGGAAAATGAACTGAGCTTGGAAAAATTCTGCTCGATGCGGCTGTGGTTGATGAAGTTGCCCGAGCCGGGGCGCCGCACCAGCAAGCCCTCCGCCACCAGCCCGTCGAGCGCCTTGCGCACCGTCAGCCGCGACACGTTCAGGTCGCTGGCCAGCTTGCGCTCGGGCGGCAGCGCGTCGTCCGGCAGCAGCACGCGCTGGGCGATGGCCTCGCGCAAGGCGCGCTGCAACTGGTGATACAGCGGCAGGCTGCTGCTCTCGCCAAGCACCTTCACGATGTTGGTCAACGTCATCATACGATACCCCTCCGCCACAGTATAGCACCAATTTAGTACCAAAATTTCGACGTAATATTGATGTAATTTCAATATTTTGCACCAAACAGGTGAATATTAAGCAATTTTTTGTCTAAAAAACACCACATCACTATATTTTTTTGCAACTGGTAGCGCTTTGGTATCATTGTTTACAGTATATTGGCATCGAACTGGTTTTGTTGTTTGGTTTACAAGGGGGAATCTTGCGAGAGATTCATCGTCACAAGAAGTGAACAGGTCCACATGGGCCATACTGGAGATTTGCAATGACGTTTCAACAGCACGCAACAAGCAGCACAGCGGCCCGCACCGGCCTGACCCCGATCGCTGCGGCGGTCGGCATGATGATCGCCTTCGCCACGCCGGCGATGGCCCAGACCACCCAAGCCGGCGACGCACCGGCGGTGGTGACCGTCTCGGGCGTCCGCGCCGCCCTGGAACAATCGCTCAAGCAAAAACGCAATGCCGATTCCGTGGTCGAGGTGGTGACCGCCGAAGACATCGGCAAGATGCCCGACAAGAACGTGGCCGACGCCATCCAGCGCCTGCCCGGCGTGAACATCCAGTCGTCGGCCGGCGGCGAAGGCGGCTTCGGCGAGAACGACCGCGTCAGCCTGCGCGGCACCAGCCCCTCCCTGCAGCAAACCCTGTTCAACGGCCACGCCATCAGCACCGGCGACTGGTTCGTGCTGAACCAGTTCGGCGGCAACGTCGGCCGCTCCAGCAGCTTCTCGCTGCTGCCTTCCGAGCTGGTCAGCTCGGTCGTGGTGCACAAGTCGCAGACCGCCGACCTGGTCGAGGGCGGCGTGTCCGGCGCGATCGACGTCATCACCCGCCGTCCGCTCGAATTCAAGAAGGCGCTGACGCTGGAGGCGTCGGTGCAGGCGGTGTACAACGACCTGGCCAAGAAGACCGAGCCGCAGTTCTCCGGCCTGTTCGCGTGGAAGAACGACAGCAACACCGCCGGCGTGCTGGTGCAGGCCTTCTCCGAAAAGACCACGGTGCGCCGCGACGGCCAGGAAGTGCTGGGCTATGTCACGGTGGGCAAGAACAGCGCGGCCGCCAAGGCCAATCCGGCGCTGGCAGGCCTGTACGTGCCGACCTTCATCGGCGCCTCGCTGTTCGAGCAGAAGAAGAAGCGTGAGGGCGGCGCCTTCGACGCCGAGTTCAAGCCGTCGAAGGAGCTGACGCTGGACCTGAACGGCTTCTACTCCAAGCTGGACGCGCCGCACCAGAACACCAACTGGCTGGCCGCGCCCGGCAACTCCTTCAACCGCGACAACCTGGTGCCGACCAACGTCAGCACCAAGGGCGGCACCATCACCGGCGCCTCGTTCGCCAGCAACTCGGGCGAGGTCGACAACATCTACCGCCCGGACGCCGGCGGCGAGGCCTACTACGTCGACTTCAACTTCCGCTACCGCGCCACGCAGGACCTGACCTTCAGCGGCAAGGCCGGCGTGACCCACGGCGAGGGCTGGGACCACGGCGACGTCTACTACCAGAACAACGTCAGCGGCGGCATGACCTTCCAGTTGAACGGCCTGAGCCCGGCCAGCGTCTCCTACCCCGGCGGCGTGACCACCAAGCCCGGCAGCACAGCCTGGGCCGGCGGCGGCGAATCGCAGTCGATCGACAAGGAACGCTACGCCCAGCTGGACGGCGAGCTGCGCATCAGCCAGGGCGTGCTCGACTCGGTCAAGTTCGGCGTGCGCGCCACCGACCACAAGCGCAGCGCCGAGCACCCGCTGGAATCGAAGCTGGGCCCGCTGGGCGGCAGCAATCCCGGCCCGGCCTGGAGCGGCCAGCAGTATCCGGGCGACTTCGCCTCCAACCTGGGCGGCGGCCTGTCGTCGGCCTACTTCCGCTACGACGGCGCGGCGCTGGGCGCCTGGGGCGCGGTGCCGGGCAACCGCGTGATCGACTTCGTGGCGCGCCACAACTGGCAGGACGAGTTCAAGGTCAACGAGAAGACCACCGCGCTGTACGGCATGGCCAACCTGGCCGGCGACAGCTGGAGCGGCAACGTCGGCCTGCGCGGCGTACGCACCAGGCAGACTTCGATCGTCAACCTGTCCGGCGGCACCAACCCGATCAAGGGCTCGGCCTTCGGCGACTACACGCCGACCACCTTCGAGCGCACCTACAACGACGTGCTGCCAAGCGCCAACATCAAGGTCGACGTGAACCAGGACCTGGTGGTGCGCGGCGCGCTGGCGCGGGCGATCTCGCGTCCCGACTACAGCGCGCTGGGCGGCTCGGTGTCGCTGAACGACGATGCGCTCAGCGCGTCCGGCGGCAACGTCAAGCTCGATCCGGTCCGTTCCAACAACGCCGAAGTGAGCGCCGAATGGTACTTCGCGCCGAAGTCCTCGCTGTCGGCCGGCCTGTTCTACATGGACCTGGTGTCGGTGGTGGCGCAGGGCGGCAGCGTGGGCACCTTCTTCAACAACAAGCAGGGCAAGATGACGGAGTACCAGATCACCTCGCCGTACACCACCAGCGGCAAGAACAAGGGCGTGGAGCTGAGCTACCAGCAGCCGCTGTTCAACAGCTTCGGCGTGCTGGCCAACTACACCTACGCGGACGGCAAGCTGGCCGACGGCAGCGAGCTGCTGAACTCCTCGAAGAGCACCTACAACATCACCGGCTTCTACGAGGACGCCAGGTTCAGCGCGCGCCTGGCGTACAACTACCGCTCCAGCTACAAGGCCGGCGTGGACCGCGGCGCCAGCCAGCACGTCAAGGGCGCGGGCAACCTGGCCGCCTCGTTGAACTACAAGATCAACGAGCAGCTGACCATCACCTTCGACGCACTGAACCTGACCAACACTACCATCAAGATGTACGCGGAGACGCCCGACCAGCCGCGTGCGTTTTACTCGAACGGCCGCACTTTCTACCTGGGCCTGCGCGCCAAGCTGTAAGGCGTAGTGTGTGAAGAGGTAGAGATACCAAGGTTGGCTGGCCCCTCACTCCCGTGGGGGCCAGCTTTTTTTTGCCCGGCCGTTACACCCCAATACTTAAAAACTTATTAAATTTTCTTTTTTTTATGGCATTTCAATTTGTAACTGTTGTTTTAATTGCAAATCGAAACATTGTCGTTGACATCACTTTCGCCCCCATGTTGTCATGTCGATCGACTCCGCCTGTCTATACATCGCAGAGTCGCCATGGACGCCTTCAAGGGTATGCCGCCGTCTTATTTATTAAATTTGGAATCCAAAATGACTACAGAAAAAATGCTGGCGCGCTCGCTGCGCCTGATGTTCTCGGGATCCGTGATGCTGGGACTGGGTGGCGCCGCCCTGGCCCAGGCGCAGACCGCCGCCGACGCGCCGATGCAGCGCGTTGAAATCACCGGTTCGTCGATCAAACGGGCCCAGGCCGAAGGCGCGTTGCCGGTACAGACCGTCACCCGCGAAGACATCCAGAAAATGGGGGTCACCTCGACCGAACAGCTGCTCAGCTCGATCAGCGCGAACGCCCAGGTCGGCGCCGTCAACGCGGCCCAGGGCGTCGGCGCGTCGACCTACGGCCTGTCCTCGGCCAGTCTGCGCGGCATCGGCGGCAGCAAGACGCTGATCCTGGTCAACGGCCGCCGCCTCGCCAACTACGCCACCGACGGCACCACGGTCGACATCAACGCCATCCCGCTGGCCTCGGTCGACCACGTCGAGCTGCTGAAGGATGGCGCCTCCGGCGTGTATGGTTCCGACGCCATCGCCGGCGTGATCAACTTCATCCTTCGCAACAACTTCAACGGCGTCGAAGTGAGCGGCTACGGCAGCGGCACCAAGGACGGCGGCGGCGGCAACACCAAGGCGTCGATCATCGCCGGCTGGGGCGATTTCGACACCGACCGCTACAACGTCACCGTGTCGGCCGACGTCGGCAAGGACAAGCAGATCCTCGGCAGCCAGCGCAAGTACGCCACCAAGTCGTGGAACGACAACGGCCTGCGTGAAGCGAGCGCCACCAACAGCGGCAACATCAACACCTTCGATCCCTATACCGACCCCAACGCCAGCGGCGTGATTCCGCACCGCCTGAAATCGATCGGCGACCCGCTGGGCAATCCGCTGAGCGACAACAACGGCGCCAACTGCGCCCAGAACGGCAGCACCTACAACGCCATCACCGGCAGCTGCCGCTACAACCCCGCGCCGCTGGTCGCGCTGATGCCGGAAGTCAAGCGCGCCAACGTGGCGGCCAGCCTGCGCTTCAAGCTCAACAACAACGTCGAAGCCTATATGGAAGGCTTCCACTCGCAGCAGAAGACCATCACCCTGGCCCAGCCATCGCCGTACAACACCAACTTCCTGAAGGACGACCTGGCGTTCCAGAAGGCCGACGTCTATCCGGCCATCATCCTGTCGCCAAGCAGCCCCTACTACCCGACCAGCTTCCTGGCCGACACCGACCAGGCCGGCAAACCGGTCACCGTCAGCTACCGCGCCTTCGACGGCGGCAATCGCCGCCACGAAGACCTGGCCAAGCTGTCGCACCTCGTGATCGGCATGCGCGGCGAGTTCAAGGGCTACGACTACGACGTCGCCTATGTCCACAACGTCAGCGACGTGAGCGAAACCACGCAGGACGGCTACCAGTCGCAACTGGCGCTGGCCAAGTTGTTAAGCAATAACAACGCCTTCAACCCGTACGCGGCAACCCAGACGCCGGCGCTGGCCGCGCAAATCCGGGCCACCAATTACAACGGCCCGATGATCAATTCGCAGCTGAGCAACGACGCTCTGCATGCGCGCGTCTCCGGCGACCTGTACCAGCTGCCGGCCGGCATGGCCAAGTTCGCGGTGGGCGGCTCGATCAGCAACGAGAACCTGAACCTGAACCCGAGCGCGGCGTTCCAGTCGGGCGACATCGCCGGCTACGGCGCCCAGGCGCTGCCGCTGTCGGCATCGCGTCACTCGTCGGCGCTGTTCGCGGAATTGAACGTGCCGATCCTGAAAGAGCTGGAGGGCGACCTGGCGGTACGCACCGACAAATTCCCGACCGCGACCTCGACCAATCCGAAGCTGAGCCTGCGCTATCAACCGCTGTCGCAACTGCTGGTGCGCGCCTCGTACGGCCGCGGCTTCCGCGAGGCGGCGCTGCCGGAATTGTTCAACCCGCAGACCTTCGCCACCAGCGCGACCTTCACCGACCCGGGCACCAAGACCTCCGGCCAGTACACCGTTCTGACGGGCGGCAATACGCAGCTGAAACCGGAGAAGTCCGAGCAAACGTCGGTGGGCCTGGTGATCGATCCGGTGCCCGGCCTGTCGTTCGCGCTGGACTACTGGAAAATCAACGTCAGCAACCTGATCACCACGCTGGATTCCCAGCTGATCGTGAAGCAGGCGTTTGCCGGCAACCCGCTGTACACCGGCCTGGTGCAGCGCGACGGCTCGGGCGCCATTTCCCAGATCACGGCGACCAACCTGAACGCCGGCGGCATGAAAACCGAAGGCCTGGACCTGGACGCCCGCTGGCGCATCGCCAAGACCGACAACTACGGCACCTTCAACACGCACCTGAACGGCACCTACACCAGCAAGTTCGACCAGACCCTGCCGGACGGCACCGTTCAGCCTAGCGTGGCGCACACGATCGACGACAAAGGCGCGCCGCTGAACGCGGTCAGCGCCGGCGGCATCATCTTCCGCTGGAAGCACCAGCTGACCCTGGACTGGAAATACAAGAACTGGGGCGCCGACCTGACCCAGAACTTCCAGTCCGGCTACTACGACGCGGCGCGGGCCGACTCGGCCACCGGCACCGACGCGGTGCACATCGGCGCGTTCTCGACCTGGGATGCGCAAGTGTCCTACTCCGGCCTGGTCAAGGGTCTGAACCTGCGCGGCGGCGTGAAGAACCTGTTCAACCGCAAACCGCCTGAGGCGATCACCCTGGGTAACTACTTCCAGGCTGGTTACGATCCGACCTACTACGATCCGCACGGCGCGACCGCCTACGTGAGCGCGACCTACGCATTCTAAGTTCGTCGCGTTGCATGACTAAAAAGCCCCCACGGCCACAGCGCCTTGGGGGCTTTTTCATGACGCCTTCCTATTGGGCCGCGGCGCGCGCCAGCAGCAGCGCGCGTTCGCGCTCGTTCCGCGTCAGCTGCGCGGCCCGTTCGAATTCACGGCGCGCCTCGTCATGCCGGCCCAGCTTGGACAGGAAATCGCCGCGCACGCTCGGCAGCAGATGGTAGTGCTTCAGCGCCGCCACATCCATCAAGCCATCCACCACCTCCAGCCCCGCCTCCGGTCCGAAGGCCATGGCCAGCGCCACCGCGCGGTTCAGTTCCACCACCGGCGACGGCGTCAGCTGCGCCAGCGCGTCGTACAGCGCGGCGATGCGCTGCCAGTCGGTGTCGGCCGCGAGCCGCGCGCGCGCATGGCAGGCCGCGATGGCCGCCTGCACGCCGTAGGAACCCAGCCCGCGCCCGGTGCGCTCGGCGCGCTCCAGCGCCGCCAGGCCGCGCCGTATCAGCAACTGGTCCCAGCGCGCGCGGTCCTGCTCCAGCAGCAGGATGGGCTCGCCCTTGGGGCCGACCCGGGCGCGGGCGCGCGAGGACTGGATCTCCATCAGCGCCACCAGGCCGTGCACCTCCGGCTCGTCCGGCGCCAGCTCGGCCAGGATGCGGCCCAGCCGCAGCGCCTCCTCGCACAGCGCCGGCCGCATCCAGTCGGCGCCGGCGCTGGCGGAATAGCCTTCGTTGTAGATCAGGTAGACCACCTGCAGCACCGACGCCAGCCGCTCGGCCAGCTCGTGCGCGCGCGGCGCCTCGAACGGCACCTTGGCCTCGGCCAGCGTGCGCTTGGCGCGCACGATGCGCTGCGCCACCGTCGCCTCCGGCACCAGGAAGGCGCGGGCGATCTCGCCGGTGCCCAGGCCGCCCAGCATGCGCAAGGTCAGCGCCACCCGGCCGTCGGTCGGCAGCACCGGATGGCAGGCCACGAACACCAGCCGCAGCAGGTCGTCGCCGATGTCGTTCTCCAGCGCGTCGGCCACGGCCGCGTCGAGGTTGGGCGCGGCGTCCTGCAGCACGCCTTCGATCTCGTAGGTGAGCTCCCCTTCCTTTTCCTGGTGCAGCTGGCGGCGGCGCAGCACGTCCAGCGCGCGGTTCCTGGCGACGGTGGTCAGCCACGCGGCTGGCTGGTCCGGCACGCCGGTGTCGGGCCAGCGCTCCAGCGCCATCACCAGCGCGTCCTGCGCCAGCTCCTCGGCCTGGCCGACGTCGCGCAGCATGCGCGCCAGCACGGCGATGATCTTGGCGGACTCCATCCGCCATACCGCCTCGACGATCTTGTGGACGTCAGCCGCCACGGGCTTTCTTCCTGAAGGCGTCGCGCAGGCCGGCCTCCAGCAGTTCGGCGCGCAGGCGTTCCTCGGCGGCGCGCATCTCGGGGGTGAATTCCTGGTGGGCGATGCGCTCGCAGGCTTCGCGGATCTCCAGCGTCAGGTCGCCGGGGCTGGGATAGGGGTAGGTCTTGGCCCAGGCGATGGCGTCGTCCAGCGAGGCCGCCTGCAGCATCCAGTAGCCGGCGATCAGTTCCTTGACTTCGGTGAACGGGCCGTCGACCACCGAGGTCTTCGAATTGGCGAAGTGGACGCGGGTGGCGGAGGCGCTGGCCTTCAGGCCCTCGCCCGCCAGCAGCACGCCCTGCCGCACGCCGGCCTCGTTGTAGGCGTTCATCACGTCGATCACTTCCGGCGGCGGCACCGCGTTGGCCTCGGCGTCGTCGTCGGAGCGGATGAAGACCACGTAGCGCGTGAGCGCCTCGTCGCGGCGCGGGATGGTGCCCGCCGCCGTGCCGCGTTCGTCGAAGCCGACGCAGTTGCCGGGGCAGCCCGCGTCGCGGATTTCATACACGGCGCCGCTGTCGAACAGCGGCCACCAGCGCACCTGCTCGATGGCGTCCTCCTTCGACGCCGCCTCGATCAAGGTGAAGCCGGCCACCAGCTCGCGGGGCGCGAACGGCCCGTGCTGCTGGCTCCAGACGCCGTCGCGCCGCAGCAGCCGCACCGCCTCCGTGCTGGGCTTGAGAAAAGTTCCCGGCTCCAGCGCCGGCGGCTGTTGGCCGCGTTCGGTGCTCTGGTTGGCGCGGCGCAGTACCATGTATTCCATCGCTAGCTCCTTTTTTCCGCTAAGGTAGCAGCATCACAGGCGGGCGCGCAAGGCTTCTTCCTGCGCGACCAGCTCCGGCGTGGCGGCGGCGCCGAAATCCTCCATCTCGAACACCTGGCGGATTTCGATTTCCGACGGCGTGTCGAACGGATTCGGGCAGCGCTTCATCCACTCGATGGCCTCCTCCTTCGACTTCACCTGCAGCAGCCAGAAACCGGCGATCAGCTCCTTGGTTTCGGCGAACGGGCCGTCGATGACGGTGCGCTTGCTGCCCTCGTAGCGGATGCGCGCGCCCTTGGAGCTGGGATGCACGCCCTCGCCGGCCAGCAGCACGCCGGCGCTCACCAGTTCCTCGTTGAACTTGCCCATCGCCGTCAGCAGCTCGGTGCTCGGCATCTTGCCCGCTTCGGAATCCTCGGTGGCTTTAACGATAATCATGAAACGCATAGTGTTCTCCGCTCAGCCGCAATCGGGCATTTGTTGCTTCATGGCCGCGTCCATTTCCTCGCGCGTCATGTCCCTGGTGTGGGTGGCGATCGACCAGACGTGGCCGAAGGGATCGGTGACCTGGCCGTAGCGGTCGCCCCAGAACATGTCGGCCGGCGGCATCTTCTCGGTGGCGCCGGCGGCGATCGCCTGGGCGTAGGTGGCGTCGACGTCGGGCACGTAGATGTGCAGCGTGACCGGGCTGCCCTTGAGCGCCTTGGGGCCGAGGTTGCCAAAGTCGCGGAACTCGTCCACCAGCATGACGGTGGAGTCGCCGATGCGGACGGCAGCGTGTATCAGCTTGCCTTCCTGGCCGGGGATGCGCGCGGTCTCGACGGCATTGAACGCTTTTTTATAGAACTCGATGGCGTCCGCCGCACCGTCGACGACCAGGTGCGGGGTGACGCTGTGCATGCCTTCCGGGATAGGATTTACTTTTGCAGTCATGATGCTCTCCTTTAAGTGAAAGTAGGACCGAGTGAAACGCTCACTCTACCTCCACGACGAAGCAGCACGCATCAAATCGACAAATATTTTTAAATTTTTTTAAATATTTTTGGCCGCGCTGCCGCGCGAGGCGGCAGCGCGGTGAAACATCAGCCGGCTTTACGGCGGCGCAACGCCGCCAGGCCGGCCAGGCCGACACCCAGCATCAGGTAGGCCGACGGTTCCGGCACGGCGGTCGTGACCAGCGTCTGCGTCCCCAGTTGCGTGGTGATGTCCGCCAGGCTGGAGTTCAGGAACAAGGCGTCGGTGAAGCTCAGCGTGCTGGTGCCGGCGCCGATCACATTGAACTTCAGGTGCGCCAGGCTGCCGCCGCCGCTCACGCCCGGCACCTGGCCGAACTTGCTGCCATACACATAGGACACCAGCCCCGGCGTGCCGGTCGCATCGACCACGCCGAAGTCGGTGGCGCCGCCGTCCGAACCCAGGAAGGCGCCTTCGCTGCTGCCAGCCACTTGCAGGTAGGCCGGATTGAACACCAGCGAGAAGTTGTAGCCATACAGGTCCGTGACGCCGGCGATGCGGATGTCCAGGTCGATGGTCGAGCCCACCACGCCGCTGGACGGCGCGGCGACGATGCTCAGCACCGGGTCGGCGGCGTAGGCCGACGGCGCGGCGAAGGCGGCGGCCAGCAACGCGGCGCCGGCCTGGTATTTCCATTTTTTCAAACTCAACATATTGTTTTTTCCTTTTGCCCGACGGGCTTCAATTGTGGGGTGGCTTACAGGCGGCAACCGCCCGGTATGCGTTGCGTCTCGGCCGACAGGTCGCGCGCGTCCACCACGCCATCCTTGTTCAGGTCGGCGCGCGCGTCGAAGCCGGCCTGGCCGGTGCGCTTGCCCAGCGCGGCCTTGATGATGGCCAGGTCGTCGCAGTTGACCGCGCCGTCGCCGTTGACGTCGCCCACCAGGCGGATCGTGAAGTTGGCGTTCGACACATCGAAGAAGATGTTGTCGACCGCTTCCACCTTGATGCGCGCCGTGGCGCTGCCCACCATCGGCAGCGCGACCGCCTTGCTGCCGGTGTTGGGCGTGCTGGCCGCCAGCGTGTACGGATAGGTCTTGCCGCCGTCGGTGGACAGCGTGATCTTCACGTTGGCGGTGTTGACCGGCGCCACATTGGTGTTGGCCACGCTCCAGGTCACGGTCTGGGTCGAGCCGGCGTCCAGCGAGACCGCCGTGTTCGGCGACGTCACCAGGAAGGGACCGGCGTTGGGCGCCAATACCAGCCTGGTGCTGGCGTTGCCCACGCCGCCACGACCGTCACGCGCCGTCAGGCGGAAGTTCAGCGAGGCCGGATTGGCGTTGGCGCTGAAGCCCACGTAGTCGGCCGTCGGCAGGAACTCCGAGAAGCACTCGATGTCGGCCGGGGTCGGCGTCGCCGCGGCGGCCGGGCAGCTGCCGGTTTCGGCGTTGGTGTTGTTGGCCAGGATCTGCGCCATGTCCGGGAACACGCGGGTCGGATCGGTGCTGACGTGGTTCTCGCCCGGCGAGCCGTACTTGATGGTGTCGTCGTTGCTGACCACGGCGCGCACGCCGAACTGGCGGAACAGCGGCCCGTTGGTCTTGTCGTTGCTGATCAAGCCGGTGCCGTTGCCGTTGGCGCGGTCGTTCTGCTCCCACATGTAGGTCAGGGTGTCGCCCTCGCCGTCGGTGGCGCTGCCGGTCAGCGCGAACGGCGTGCGGACCGGGATGGTGTAGCCGGTCGGCACCGTCACCACCGGCGTGGTATTGCCGGTGAACGACAAGGCGCCGCGACGGGTGGTGGACCCGCCGGAAACGACCTCGCCGACATAGCCGCTGCAACCGCCGCTGCAATCGACCAGCTGCAGCAGCGGCACCTTGGTGCCGGCCAGCGCGCCGTTGAAGGTCAGCGTGACGGCGTTGTCGCTGACCGCGGTGACGGACACGGTGCCGCCCGCGGGCCAGCCGCTGATGCCCTGGATAGCGTTCTTGATGCCGCCGGCGTTGAAGTTGCCGCCGCGGACGATGGGCGCCGAGTCGTGGCCGTTGTAGCGCAGCTTGAACTGCTGGGTGCCGCCGAAGTTGGTCAGCGCCACCATCTGCACTTCGTTGACGTTGGTTTCCGCGCCGGAGGTGTAGGTGACGATTTCATCGAAGCTGCGCTGCGACCAATAGGCGTCACTGTGGGTCTGCAGGTTGTCGGTGCCGCAGATGCCGGCGTAGGCCATGATCGACGAGCCGCTGCCCGGCTCCACCGAGGTGCCGGCGTTGCGGTTGCCGCCCGAGCAATTGCTGATCACGCCGTTGAAGGTGTGGTTGCCGGAGAACTGGTGGCCCATTTCGTGCGCCACGTAATCGACCGCGTAGAAGTCGCCGACCGGGGTGGGGATGCCGGTGCAGCCCTGCGCCTTGCCGCTGCCGCCGACCACGCCCAGGCTGGCGATGCCGCCGCCGTTAAGGCCGAGCGCGATGTGGCCGACATCGAAGTTGCCGGCCCCGGCCAGCAGGCCCGCCACCACGCGGTTGCGCGACAGCGTGCCGCTGCCGCAGGTGCTCGCCTGTTCAGCCGTGAAGCAGGCCGCGCCGCCGCAGGGACCGTTGGCGCCGGTCATTTGCGCGGCGGTGTCCAGGTTCAGCGCGTCGGTGTTATTGATCAGCATGAGGCGGATCGCGGTCTCGTCCTCGTAGACCTGGGTGACGCGGTTGATCAGCGTGACCTTGGCCGCCGTGACGTTGGCCGGGCCGCCGAAATAGGTGGCGTAGGACGGATCGGTGACCAGCGCCAGGCGGTAGGTGCGCAGCTGGTTGCCCGAGGTCGGGCCGGCCACGACCTGGTCGTCCACCACGTGGTAGGCCACGGTGCTGGTCGACTTGCCGTCGGTGGCGCTCACTTCGAAGGCGCCGGTGTTGCGCGACGGGTCGGCCACCAGCGTGGTGTTGATCACGCCTTCGGCGTCGGCGGTGACGACCACGCTCTGGCGCGTGGCGCTGTCGCCCTCGTTGCGCACCGAGACCGTGACCGAGGCGCCCGGCGTGAAGCCGGCGCCGCGCACTTCGACCTTGTCGTCGGCGTGGTAGAAGCCCTGCGACAGCGCGATCTGCGCCTCGGTCAGCGGCGCTTCGCGCAGCGCGCCGTGGCTGTTGGCCAGGTCGCGGCTGTGATAGCTGTTGTAGACGCTGTCGTCCAGCGCGGTCTGCGGATCGACATACCAGGCGCCGGCCGGCGTGCGTACCGAGGCGTGCAGACCCAGCGGCGTGATGTCCATGCGCAGGCTGGCGTTCGGATCGTCGATGCCCTTGCCGGCGTAGGTCTTGATTTCGGGGTGCTTGGCGGCCAGGCCCGCTTCCATGATCGGCGAATCGACGATGGCGAAGCGCTGGTAGCCGCCGTCCGGGTGCGGCAGCGAAATGATCAGCGGGCTGACGGCGGCGGCGTCGGTGCGCTCCAGCGGCGCCGACTGGGCCAGCTGCCTCAGGCCGTTGCGGTTCAGGGTGGCGGCGTGGAAGCGACGCGGGCCGGACGTGCCGGCCGCTTGCGCGCTGCGTCCGCCTGCGGGGCCGACGTCCTGCCAGAAGTCGCCGGTCGGATGGCTCGGGGTCGGCGCGTCCGTGGCGATGACGGCGGCGGAACTGGAGATGGTCCAGCCCAATGCCATGAAAGCAATTAACATGCGTCCAGCGGTGGGACGCAGCGTTGCCCTCGCCTTTTTGAGGCGGGGAGTCGGTGACGGGTTCACTGAAAGTTTCATGCCTGCTATACCCTTAATGTTATTGTTGATACGAAAGGTCCGTTTTCCCTGTGAAATATGCCCAGTGAAACATTCATGTGTTGCGAACAAGACATGCAAAAGTTTCAATTTAAGTATTACTTAATTAACTTGTTGTCACAACAGTTCGCGGGCATTTTTTTTCTTGCGGCCAGCAACCGTGAGCGTTTCAGCCACAAACGCAAAAAATCACTGTTGTCTTTAATACACAGCTTTGATTTGTATGTTAGACAAGACGGGGAAAGCGAAGGGCATTGCACTCCTGTATTATTGCTTCACAAATAAACAAAGAAAACATGGGCATGAAACGACTCCACATTACTTTGCCGCTGGCGCTGGTTGCGCTGACGGTTTGGCTGGGCCTGACATTGGGCACCGGCAGATTGCTCGGCCGCAGCCAGCTATCGTTGGTTGAATCGGTGGCCGGCGGCATCGGCCCCGCGTGGGTGTTGGCGGCCTTGTTTGCGTTGGGGGTGGCGCTGGCTTCGATCGACCGCCGCGCCGCCGGCCTGCATGCTCCCGAATCGTGGAAATCGCTGCGGCTGGTCTTGCCGCCCCTGCTCTTTTCGCTGCTGATGCTGCTTGTGGCGTGGGCGGACGGATGGCCGCCGGCGAAAGTGCTGCTGGTCGTCGGCTGCAATACCGCGCTGGTGGCGGTGTCGGAAGAGCTGATGTTCCGGTCGGTATTGCTGCAAGGCCTGCTGGACCGGCACCCGGTCTGGCCCGCCGTGCTGGTCTCGTCGCTGTTGTTCGGCGTGGTCCACACCGTCAATGGCTGGGCCAGCGGCGACTTCGGCGGCGCGCTGTGGCAGTCGCTCGCGGCCTCCCTGCAGGGCGTGGGCTACGCCGCCATTTGCCTGCGCACGCGTTCGGTGTGGCCGATGGTGGTGGTGCACGGCGTGTGGGACTTCGCCCTGGTGACGTCGGCGCTGGCGGCGGCCGGCACCGGCGAGGGTTCGGTGCTGCCATTCGCGGCGGTGCTGGCGGTGCTGCCGCTTTGCCTGTACGGCGTGTTCCTGCTGCGCGGCGGCCGGCGGTGAAACGATAAGGGCCCGCGCTCCGCGATTGTTTAACGCCGCTGCAAACTGTTTTCAGGGATGAGTTCTTTACGGCGCGATCGAGCAGGCACTACGATCGACGCCTTGCCTCACGCAACAGGAGAACTCATCATGTCCACGCCAACCGGGAAGCGCCTCGCGCTCCTGTCATCCTGCCTCGCCTTCGTCATCGTCATACTCGATGTCAGCGTGGTCAACGTCGCGCTGCGCAGCCTGCGCGCCGAATTCACCGGCACCATGTCGCATCTTGAATGGGTGGTCAGCGGCTACACGCTGACCTTCGCCGCCTTCCTGCTGACGGCGGGCGCGCTGGGCGACCGCTTCGGTCCGCGCAAGGTCTTCCTCACCGGCTTCGTGTTGTTCGCGCTGGCCTCCCTGCTGTGCGGCGTCGCCGGCAGCCTGGCCGCGCTGATCGTCTACCGCCTGCTGCAAGGCCTGGGCGCGGCGCTGGTGGTGCCGGCCTCGCTGGCCATCGTCAACCAGACCTTCCCGGACAAGGACGCGCGCAGCCGGGCGATCAGCCTGTGGGCCGCGGCGGGCGGCATGGCGCTGGCGCTCGGCCCGGTGTTCGGCGGCGTGCTGATCTCGCTGACCGGCTGGCGATCGATCTTCTACGTCAACGTGCCCATCGCGCTGCTCGGCAGCCTGATCGCCTGGCGCTGGGTGAAGGACGCCGCCAGCACGGCCGCCCGCGCGATCGATATTCCGGGACAGCTGCTGGCCGCCCTGGCGCTGGGCGGCTTCACGCTGGCCTTGATACAGGTGAATGCGTCCGGTCCCTATTCGCCGCTGGTGGTGGGCGGGATGATGGTGTTCCTGTTGTCCGGCGCGGCGTTTGTCGCGACCGAGAAGAACATGGCACAGCCCATGCTGCCGCTGCACCTGTTCAGGACCGGCCATTTCGCCTCGTCGGCGCTGGCGGGCATACTGGTCAACTTCGCGTTCTATGGACAGATCTTTTTGTTCAGCCTGTTCTTTCAATATGCGTGGGCCTACTCGCCGCTCGACACCGGCCTGGCCTTCCTGCCGATGACCGGCTCCATCATGGCCGCCAACCTGTTGTGCGGAAAACTGATGGTGCGGCATGGCCACAGGACGGTGCTCGTGTCCGGCATCTCGCTGGCCGCGCTGGGCTACCTGGCGATGCTGCCGTTTGTCGGCGACGGGCACTACGCGCACATCGGCGTTCAGTTCATCGTGGCCGGGCTGGGCATCGGACTGGCGGTGCCGGCGCTGACCAATGCGATGGTGTCGTCAACCGAGCAGCGCTACATCGGCGTCGCGTCCGGCGTGCTGAACGCCTCGCGCCAGATCGGCGGCTTGATCGGCGTCGCCACGATGGGCTTGATGGTCGGCGACGTCACGGCCGCGCGCCTGGCCGGCGGCATGGTCCCTGCGCTGCTGTGCTCGATCGCCGCGCTGGCCGTCGGCGCGTTGATCGTGGCGCCGGGTGTCAGGAAAATTCGTCGAGCAGAAATTTGACCAGGGCCTTCAGCGTCGATGGCATGTGGTCCATTTTCCGGTAGACCAGGTGCATGGCGCGGTCGGGCACGCGGTAGTCCGGCAGCAGGCGCACCAGCTGGCCGCTTTGCAGCCATGGTTGCGCCAGCAGTTCCGGTATCAGCGCGATGCCGGCGCCTTTCAGGACCAGCGCGCAGGCGCCCTGCGCATCGTTCACCTGCATCTTGAACGGGACGTCGACCTTGTGGATGGCGCCGTCGCCGCCGATGAATTCCCACGTGGTTTGCAGGCGGTTCCAGACGGTCTTGTGATCGAAATAGGTGGCGATGCACGGATGCCGAGCCAGGTCCCCGGGCGTGGATGGCGGCGGATGGCCGGCCAGGTAATCGGGCGAGGTGCACAGCACCACGGAATACGGCCGCAACGGCCGCGCCACCAGGTTCGAATCGGACAGAGGGCCGAGCCGGATGGCGGCGTCGTAGTCGGTCGTGGTCATGTCGACGATGTCGTCGCTGATCGAGACGTCGACGCGGATCTTCGGGTACTGCGCGTAGAACTCGCCCAGCCGCGGCAGCAGCGCGGCGACGCCGAAGGTGCGGGGTGCCGTCAGGTTCAGCGTGCCTTCGGGATTGACGCTGAAATTGGAGGCGACCTCCCCGCTCTCCCGGATCATCGCCAGCACGTTCTGGCAGACGCCGTAATAGTAGGTGCCGAAATCGGTGATCGACAGGTTGCGGGTGGTGCGGGCCACCAGCGCGGTGCCCAGGTCCTCCTCGAGATACTTGAGGTAGTTGCTGACCATCGACACGGATAGATTGGAGTTCTGCGCTGCGACCGTCAGGCTTTTCTTGTCCACGACCTTGACGAAAATTTGCATCGCCTTCAATTTATCCATTGCACGTCCTCTGACTATTTCTGCAATATTACCCCGCAAGCTGGAAGGACGCCAGGGAGCATCATGGCTTGTAGCGTTGGGACGCGACGAAGTCATCAAGGACTTGCCAGGCTATCTCATGCAGGGCTTTTCCGTTTTCGACTTCAGCCTGCCATGCAGGGCTGGTGGAGATATATTCCTTCGCCTCCCCAAGCGAATAAAATCCGGAGTTCCGCAGCGCCAGAATTGCATCGCTAATAGACAATCCTCGCCGCTTCAGCTCCAACAGGACCTCTTCTCGCTCAACATCATTGGCCTGTTGCCATTTCGATTTTACGAGCTCGGCACCAAGTTCAGATTTGTTCATTTCCTCCTCCTACGTCTGATATCCACGATCTTTCCTACATTCGCAGAACTACTACCAGCAGTGCGTTTTCCAAGCACAGTCATTGCATCATATCCAAGCGCATTGCCAGCTTTCAGCAAGGCGCGAAATTGAGCAAGCAACTCTTTCGTAATTGTCGATTTTTTTATGCCGGGCGGGTCGAATGCTGGATAGACGCAGAGATCTCTGCAAACGATCGTATCTTTTTCCAGAACGACCTCAGCCAAAACCCTTACCTCGCCTTCCGGCGTATCAAACGCATAGTCCAAAAAGCCGTCCCGCCCTGCGCGGGCTTTCGCCACTGCGGTTCTCAACGCGTCTTCGACACTCATTTTGGTTGGTCCAGTGTACGCCACCAAAGACGGCCGCGCCACTTCACCAGTAGCACAGCCGAAAACGCCAAAAAGACAGGTGACGCTCGCGGGCCGGCTGAGCGTTCGCAAAAAAACTAAGACTACATTTTCCCTTCAACCGCCACGATGCCCTTCATCCCGGCTTCAAAATGCCCCGGTTGCAAACAGGCGAACTCGACTTTTCCGGCGCTGTCGAACTGCCAGACCAGATTGCCGCTCATGCCTGGCGCGAGGGTCACCTGATTGGCCTCGGCGTGCTCCATTTCCGGAAACTTCATCATCATTTGCGCATGTTCCTTCAGTTCGCTGGCAGAGCCAATTACCATCTCATGCTTCAGCTTCCCCGAATTCTTCACCACAAACCGTACCACCTCGCCTTGTTTGACCGTGATGGTCGACGGCGAAAACCGCATCGTGTCGTTCATGTCGACCACGACAGTCCGTGTCACCATGGCTGGGTCCCCCGATTTTCCGACCAGAGATGCGCCATGATCGTGAGCGCCATGCCGATGCGCGGCGCCTTGCATCTGGTCGTCGCTTGCAGCTGCCGCGGCCAGCGACAACATCGAAGTACATAAAGCGAGTGAAATCGCGGCACCAATACTCTTCATTTGTTTCTCCAGAATTTAAGCGTTCATTTCACCGTAAACTTGAAGTCGCCCTTGCGACGATGGCCGTCATGCCCCGCAACGGCCCAGCTGACCGTATAGGTTCCCGCCGACAGGCCAGCCACAGAGAGACGCAGGATGGCGGGATCGGCCTCGTCCACCGTGGCTTTCCCGGTCGCCAGCTCTTTACCCGCGCCGTCCGCGACAGTGATGTTGCTGAATGCCGGTTCGATTTTTTCATTGAAGGTGAGCGCGATTGCCTTCGGCGCCGCGTCGACGATCGAGCCCGCGGCCGGGTCGGAGCTTTTCAGCGTCGCGTGCGCCATCGCCATAGGGCTGGCCAGGACGGCGGCGGCAACGGTCGCTGCGGCGATGGTGTTATACAGTGCTTTCATACGCGTGCTCCCTTGGGTTATTTAACAACATCGATAGCGGTGACCGTGAGCGCTCCGTTGACCTTGTCGGCAACGAAATGCACCTTGTCGCCCTGCTTGACCTGATCCAGCATGGCCGGTTCCTGGACTTTGAACATCATCGTCATGCCCGGCATGCCCAGGTTCTTGAGTTCGCCGTGCTTGATGGTCAGCTTGCCGGCTTCCCGATCCACTTTTTTGATTTCGCCTTCGCTCATCGCCATCTGGGCGTGTGCCGCCTGCTGTGCGTGAGCCAGCGACGCCGAACCGAAAGACATGGCGACGGCGGCGGCCAGGATGAGTTTATTCAGGTGTTTCACGATATTTCCTTTCAGGTTTAAACCGGACCGCTTGCGAGCCGTGACCGCAACGTTGAACCAGCCTCAGTTCACGTACAGCGGATTTGGCGCGACGTAGACCCACACGCCATGCGTGTTGATGCCGGCCGGCGCGATCGCGGCGAGTGCGAAGCGGTCGCTGTCGCGCAGCGTGTCGAACTGCCAGGTGAACGATTTGCCGTCCACATCGATCGTCACCACATCGCCGTTTTCAACGTTGATGAACTTGGTGGCGGCCGAGATCACGATCGTGCGCGTGGCCGCTTGCGCCGGCGCCGCGCGGCCGAGCGCCGGACCGGCCACGGCGTTGTCCTGGTGTGCCATGCCGGCCAACGGCGCCATGGCGGCGGCGAAGATGATGGAGGCGATAGTGGCTTTGACGTTTTTCATGCTTACCCTTTCGAGGTGGTGTGTTGTGAAGTCGATGAGGCTATTCTAAGGAGCCAACTCGCACACCCGCATGACCGAAAAATTACATTTACATTGCAGGCCCTGGAAAGAACAAGGCGAAGCGCGTCTTGCCATTGAGTTCGCTCGTCGCGCTCGCGTGCCCGCCATGCAGCGCCATGATCGACTTCACGATGGCCAGGCCCAGGCCAGCCGAGCTCGATTGCGAGGAGCGCGATTGATCGGAGCGGTAGAAGCGGTCGAACACCCGTGGCAGGTGCGCTGGATCGATCCCGGGGCCGGAATTGGTCACGGAAATCGTCGTGCCGGCGCCGCTGCTTGCAGCCGCCAGCACGATGTCGCAGCCTGGCGGTGTGTAGCGCACGGCATTGGCCACCAGGTTGCTGACCGCCCTGCGCAACAGAAGTCCGTCAGCCCAGACCTCCCCCTGCGCCGCTATCGTCAGCCTGACATCGGCCTCGGACGCCAATCCTTCGAAGTATTCGGCGACCTTGCCTAGCTCCTCGGCGGCATCCAGACGTTCGGTGCTGAGGGCGACCTGGTCGTGATCCGCGCGCGCCAGGAACAGCATGCTTTCCACCATTCTGGCCAGCCTGCCGAATTCCTCATGGTTGGAGGACAATAAATTCTGGTACTCCTCGATATCGCGCGGCTGCGAAAACACCACCTCGGTCTGCACCATCAGATTGTTCAAGGGCGTGCGCAAGTCATGCGCCAGGTCATCGGCGAATTGCGACAGGTTGTTGAAGCTGTTTTGCAAGCGGTCCAGTACCAGGTTGAAGGAATCCGCCAGCAGGCGCAACTCGGCGGGCGCGGCGTCGGCGTCCAGCCGCTTGTCGAGGTTGCGCGCCGTGACCTCCTGCGCCTGCGCGGCCAGCGCGCGTACGCGCGCCAAGCCCCGGTGCACCAGAAAATACCCTGTCGCGGCGGTCAACATGGCGCCGGCGATCGCCGCGATCCAGACTTTCAAGCGGTAGGCCCGGAGCACCTGCTGGCGTTCATGGGCGGTGCATGCCACCGAAATGTGCACGACATCGCCGCTGGTACCGACCCGGCCCATCGCAGTCAATACTTGCAACGCAGCGCCATCGGCCGCGATCATGTGGCGGGTATCGCCGGTGGACGGTGTCGCATCGGCTGCCACGGCGCCTCCGGGCAACGCAAAGCCGCGTTCCGCCGTATTCTTGACCAGCACCTGTCCGCCAGGAGTCTGGATGACCAGGAAAAGTCCGTGGCTGACATCGACAGCATCGAGGAAGCGGTGCGGCTCGCGTTGTATGGAACCGGCATCCGAGGTTTCAGCGAGCAAATGGCGCAGCTGCAGCACGCGCTCCACGAGTTCCGCCTCATCCCGCTCTTGAAGCTGGACGGCCAGCGCTCGGTAGAGATAGAAGCCGACCGCAGAGAAAACGATGACCGCGACAATGGCGAACAACGCGCCCAGCTGCGCGGTCAGCGAATACCCCGGCCTGTTCATCCGCGGTCTTCCAGCACGTATCCCATGCTGCGGATGGTGTGGATCAGCTTGACCGTGTAGGGATCGTCGATTTTGGCGCGCAGCCGGCGCACCGCCACGTCCACCACATTGGTGTCGCTGTCGAAATTCATGTCCCAGACCTGCGAGGCGATCAATGGCCGGGACAGCACCTGGCCCACGCGCTTGGACATCAGGTGCAGCAAGGCGAATTCCTTCGCCGTGAGATCGATACGCTGGCCGGCGCGGGTGACACGGCGCTTGGGCACGTCCAGTTCCAGGTCGGCGATCTGGAACAGCTCGGGCTCCTTGATCGGCCCGCGCCGCAGCAAGGTGCGAATCCGGACCAGCAGCTCGGCGAAGGCGAACGGCTTGACCAGGTAGTCGTCGGCGCCCAGCTCCAGGCCCTTGATGCGGTCGTTCAGCGCGTCGCGCGCGGTCAGGAACAGCACCGGCGTATCGACCGTCTTGCGCAGTTCCGTGACGATTTGCCAGCCGTCCATACCGGGCAGCATGACATCGAGCACGATCAGGTCGTAGTGGCTGGTGGTCGCCGCATGCAAGCCTTCCGGCCCGTTGTTGGCCCAGTCCACCACAAAGCCGGACTCGGTAAGGCCCTTCTGGAGATACTCCCCGGCCTTTTGTTCATCCTCCACCACGAGCAAGCGCATATCTGTCCTTTGCAGTCTCCGCGGAGCTTCCCGCCCTCGCGGCCGTTAGTCTACCGCAGCAACATGACGCCAACATGGCCGAAGCATTACAAATTGTCAGAAACGGCGTCGTTCCGTGGCCAAGGGCCGGTCTGTTCGCACACACAATCTTTGGGGCGGCGCGCCCGAAAGCGGTAGAATGATGGGTTAAGCGCCGGGGCCGTTTTCGCCCCTGCAAAACCAGACTCATCGCACCGCCGAAAAAGAACCAATGACCACCGTCCCGACCGAAATCAACGCCGCCGCCGTCAAGAACAGCCCTACCGAAAAAGTCACTCCGATGATGGCTCAGTACCTGAGCATCAAGGCCGAATACCCGGACATGCTGGTGTTCTACCGCATGGGCGACTTTTATGAGCTGTTCCACACGGATGCGGAAAAGGCGGCGCGTATCTTGGGCATCACGCTGACGGCGCGCGGCAGCTCGGGCGGCCAGCCGATCAAGATGTGCGGCGTGCCGTTCCATTCGCTCGAAGGTTATCTGGCCAAGCTGGTCAAGATCGGCGAGTCCTGCGCGATCTGCGAGCAGATCGGCGACCCGGCCACCAGCAAGGGCCCGGTCGAGCGCAAGGTGATGCGCGTGGTCACGCCGGGCACGCTGACCGACGCCGACCTGCTGCCGGAAAAGGCCGAACGCCCGCTGCTGGCGATGTGCATCATCAGCCAGCGCAAGGTGGCCACGGCCGGCCTGGCGTGGCTGTCGCTGGCCAGCGGCGCGTTGAAGCTGATGGAGTTCTCCGGCGACACCCGCACCGTCACCGCCCGCATGCAGCAGGAGCTGGAGCGCATCGCGCCGGCCGAGGTGCTGCGCGGCGATAACGCCGACCTGTTCGAGGAAGCCGTCCACTGCCACGTCAACCGCGTGCCGGACTGGCACTTCGACGTGGTCAGCGGCCACAAGTCGCTGCTCGACCAGCTCGGCGTGGCGACGCTGACCGGCTTCGGCGCCGACGGCCTGGGCGCGGCGTTCGGCGCGGCCGGCGCGCTGCTGCGCTACGCGCAATCGACGCAGGGACGCGGCCTGCAGCACGTGCGCTCGCTGGCCACCGAGACCGAGAACGAATTCATCGGCCTCGACGCCGCCACCCGCCGCAACCTGGAGCTGACCGAGACCATCCGCGGCCAGGAGTCGCCGACCCTGTTCTCGCTGCTGGACCACTGCCGCACCGCGATGGGTTCGCGCCTGCTGCGCCACTGGCTGCACCACGCGCGCCGCGACCAGGCCATCGCCCGCTCGCGCCACGAGGCCATCGCCGCGCTGGGCCACGCCGACGCCACCGGCGCGCTGTCGCACACGCTGGCGCAGGTGCCGGACATCGAACGCATCACCACCCGCATCGCGCTGCTGTCGGCGCGTCCGCGCGACCTGGCCAGCCTGCGCGACGGCTTGCAGCAGCTGCCGTCGCTGCGCCAGGCGATGCAGCGCGCGCTGACCGATCCGGACGGCCTGCTGGCCTCCGTTCATGGCGACATGGCCACGCCGGCCGCCTGCCTCGACCTGCTGCAACGCGCGGTGGCGTTGGAGCCGGCCGCGATGGTGCGCGACGGCGGCGTGTTCGCGCGCGGCTTCGACGCGGAGCTCGACGAGCTGCGCGCGCTGTCGGAGAACGCCGGCCAGTTCCTGGTCGATCTCGAAACGCGCGAGCGCGCCCGCACCGGCATCGCCAACCTGCGCGTGGAGTACAACAAGGTGCACGGCTTCTACATCGAGGTCACGCACGGCCAGACCACCAAGGTGCCGGACGACTACCGCCGCCGCCAGACGTTGAAGAACGCGGAGCGCTACATCACGCCGGAATTGAAGGCGTTCGAGGACAAGGCGCTGTCGGCGCAGGACAAGGCGCTGGCGCGCGAGAAGATGCTGTACGACCAGCTGCTGGGCGACCTGGCGCCGTACATCGGCACGTTGCAGACGATTTCGAAGGCGCTGGCGCAGCTCGACGCCCTGACCTCGCTGACCGACCACGCGCTGCGCCACAACTGGTGCGCGCCGCAGCTGGTCGATACGCCGTGCATCAACATCGCCGAGGGCCGCCATCCGGTGGTGGAGAACCAGATCGAGCGCTTCATCGCCAACGATTGCCGCTTCGTCGAGGACCGCCGCCTGCTGCTGATCACCGGCCCCAACATGGGCGGTAAATCGACCTTCATGCGCCAGGTGGCGCTGATCACGCTCTTGGCCTACGTGGGCAGCTACGTGCCGGCCGCCAGCGCGACCATCGGTCCGATCGACCGCATCTTCACCCGCATCGGCGCCACCGACGACCTGGCCGGCGGCCGTTCGACCTTCATGGTGGAGATGACAGAATCGGCCGCCATCCTGAACGGCGCCACCGAGCATTCGCTGGTGCTGATGGATGAAGTGGGACGCGGCACCTCGACCTTCGACGGCCTGGCGCTGGCGTGGGCCATCGCGCGCCACCTGATCGACACCAGCCGCAGCTTCTCGCTGTTCGCCACCCACTACTTCGAACTGACGCAGCTGCCGGAGAGCCATCCGACGGCGGCCAACGTGCACCTGTCGGCGGTCGAGCACAAGGACAGCATCGTGTTCCTGCACGCGGTGCAGGATGGTCCGGCGTCGCAGAGCTACGGCTTGCAGGTGGCGCAGCTGGCCGGCGTGCCGCAGCCGGTGATCAAGGCCGCGCGCAAGCATCTGGCGCGGCTGGAGGCGCAGGCGCTGGACGCCACGCCGCAGCTGGACCTGTTCGCCGCGCCGACCGCCGATGCGGACGACGAGCTGCTCGACGCGCCGGCGCACAACGCGCCCGCAACGGCCAGCCCGGCGATGCGCGAACTGCTCGATGCGCTCGACGATCTCGATCCCGATGCGCTGACCCCGCGCGAAGCGCTGGAACGCCTGTATCAGCTCAAGCGCCTGACGGAGACGGCGCAGGCATGATGCAGCTGCGCGTCCCTGGTCCGGCCACCGCCGCTGCGCCGTTGCGCCATCGCGCCGCAATCGCGGCCTGCGCGCCCGATACCGCCGGTGCGGCAGCGCTGGTCGCGCTGGTTACGCTTGCCGTGCTGGCCGCGTGCCCAATGCAGACGGCGCAGGCCGCGCAGCCGGCGACGCGCGGCTTCCAGTTCGGCGTGATCGGCCATTCGTTCAAGAGCGGCCCGGATGAATCGGTGCTCAAGCGCGCCATCGCCGATGTCACACAGGTGGCGCCGGCCTTCATCGTCGCCACCGGCATCAAGGCCAGCACGGAGCCTTGCAGCGACAGGCTGTATGCCCAGCGCCGCGCGCTGCTGAACGACGCGGCGGCGCCGATGATCGTCTCGCTGGCCGGCAGCGACTGGAGCGGCTGCGTCAATTCCATCGGCCGCTCGAACGCGATCGAGCGCCTGAACCGCCTGCGCGAACTGTTCTACGCCGACGGCGAGTCGCTGGGCGAGCGCCGCCTGCCGCTGACGCGCTTGTCGGCCAGCGCCAAGTTCCGCAGCTACGCGGAGAACGCGCACTGGGAATACGGCAAGGTGCTGTTCGCCACCATCAATCTGCCGGCCAACAACAACCACTTCCGCGCCGAGGCCGGCCGCAACAGCGAGTACGAGGACCGCCTGGTGGCCAACCGCGCCTGGCTGCATCGCCTGTTCACGCTGGCGGAGCGGCAGAAGATGCAGGGGCTGGTGCTGTTCTCGGACGGCGATGTCGGCGTGCAGGCGGAGCAAGGCTTCTCGCTGCTGCCGAGTTTCCAATCGAAACAGGATGGCTTCGCCGAACCGCGCCGGCAGATACGGGCGATGTCGGAAAAATTCAAAGGGAAGGTGCTGCTGGTCGACACCCAGGGCGGCGCCGGGACCGAGCCGTCCATCGTCTGGCGCGGCAATGTGGGACATCTGAGCCTGGCCGCGGAATGGGCCGAGGTGCGCGTCGCGCCCGGCAGCGCCGCCCTGTTCACGCTCAAGGGCGGCGCCGCCGAGGCGACGCAGTAACCACTTAGTGGATCGGGTGGATGGCGACGTGATCGCCGTCTTCGCCTTCGTCGTCCTCGTCACCGTGGTGGTGGCCGTGGGCGCCGTGCACGTGGCCGTGGGCGATTTCTTCGTCCGTGGCTTCACGCACTTCGGCCACGTTCAACGAGAAGCGCAGCGCCATGCCGGCCAGCGGGTGATTGCCGTCCAGGACCACTTTGTCGTCAGCGATATCGGTGACGGTGAAGATCATCGCTTCTTCGCCATCGTCGCCATCCGGCATGCCTTCGAACTGCATGCCCACTTCCAGTGGCTCCGGCAGGCGGTTGCGCGGCTCGACCTTGACCAGCGCGGCGTCGTAGTCGCCGAACGCATCTTCCGGTTCGATCTGCAGGATCGTGGAGTAGCCGGCTTCCTTGCCGTCCAGTTCTTCTTCGATCTTCGGCAGGGTGTTCTCGTAGCCGCCGTGCAGGTAGACCATAGGCTGACGGCCGTCTTCGATCAGATTGTCCTGGGCATCGGACAGCTTGTAATTCACAGTCACGACCGTGTTCTTGGCAATCTTCATTTTGTAATTCCTTTCTGTATATAAGCCCCGGAATTATACCTTGGATCGCCTGCCCGGCCGCCGCCGGCCCGACAATCGGCGCGGCGATGGTTATAATGAGCGCATGAAAAAATTACCTCTCCTCGGCGACATCACGCCGGCGCAGTTCCTGCGCGACTACTGGCACAAAAAGCCCCTGCTGATCCGTAACGCCATCCCCGGCTTCAAGCCGCTGCTGAGCATGGAGGCGCTGACCAAGCTGGCCTCGACCAACCACGCGGAATCGCGCCTGGTGACCAACGTCGACGGCCAGTGGAATATGCAGCACGGCCCGCTGGAAGGCCTGCCGCCGATGGACCAGAAGGAATGGACCGTGCTGGTCCAGGGCGTCAACCTGTTCGACGCCAAGGCCGACGCGCTGCTGCGCCAGTTCCGCTTCCTGCCGGACGCGCGCCTGGACGACCTGATGGTCAGCTTCGCCACCGACGGCGGCGGCGTCGGTCCGCACTTCGATTCCTACGACGTGTTCCTGCTGCAGGCGCAGGGGCAGCGCCGCTGGCAAATCGGCCCGCAGAAGGACCTGAGCCTGGTCGAGGGCCTGCCGCTGAAGATCCTGGCCAATTTCAAGCCGCAAGAGGAGTTCGTGCTCAATCCGGGCGACATGCTGTACCTGCCGCCGCACTACGCGCACGACGGCGTCGCCATCGGCGATTGCCAGACCTATTCGATCGGCTTCCGTTCGCCGTCCTACCAGGAGCTGGGCGAGGCCTTCCTGCAGTTCATGGCCGATTCGATCGACCTGCCGGGCCGCTACGGCGATCCGGAGCTGGAGGCGACCTCCAAACCGGCCGAGATCCCGCGCGACATGCTGAACACGATCGCCGCGGAGATCAACAAGGTCAGCTTCACCGAGGAAGACATCACCATCTTCCTGGGCGAGTACATGTCCGAGCCCAAGCACAATGTGTTCTTCACCGGCCCGGCCAAGCCGCTGACGTTCGGCAAGTTCGGCGAAGCGGTGGCGAAAAAGGGCCTGTCGCTGTCGCGCAAGTCGCAAATGCTGTACCGAGGCAAGCACGTGTTCATCAACGGCGAATCGTTCGGCGTCAGCCGCGCCGACAAGATCACGCTGGAGCTGCTGGCCAACAACCGCGCGCTGACCGGCGCGGAAGTCACCCAGGCGTCGGACGACGTCATGGACGCCTTGTACACCTGGTACCAGGACGGCTGGATCGAGTTGGGCTAATCACAGGGAGGCGGCATGGACAGGCAGAGTTTTCCATTCACCACCAGGGCGGAATTTCTTGAGCACCTGGCCAGCTGCTTCACCCGCGCCGAGCGCACGCTGACGCTGTTCGACCCGGATTTCGCCATCTGGGAGCTGGGCAGCAGCGCCACCGACGCCCTGCTGCGCCGATTCCTGCACAATGGCGGCCAGCTGCAACTGGCCGGGCACGACGGCCATCACATCGAGCGCGACGCGCCGCGCTTTCTGCGCTTGATCAAGGATTACAGCCATCTGGTGGAGGTGCGCCGCACCAGCCAGCAATTGCGCCAGTTGACGGACTCTTTCTGCATCGCCGACGAGCGCCATATCGTGCGGCGATTTCACGCGAATCATTTCCGTGGCGAAGCAGTTTTTGACGGGCCGGAAGATACCCAAACCAGTGGTGACCGTTTTATTACGATTTGGTTAGAATCAACGCCCGGTTTGTTCGCAAACTCAACTGGATTATGATCCAGTTCAAGGTAAAATGCCGGTGTTCGATGCGAACACTGGTATTCTGTGGCGAATCTGCTAAAGTAGAGTCGAAACGGAAAAGTTGCGATATCGCAAAATAGTTGTGGAAACGGCTGTTTCTCCTATTGCGACGCACTAAAAATCGCTATAATATTCGGTTAGGAAGTTTCCGTTGTCTGGCAGGCACCATTTCCGGTACGAAAGCCTTCGAAGACGACCTAATGAGCGATAATTACCGGTAATTATTAATCGCAACAATTGTGTTTAATTTTGAATTAATTAAGGAAAACCCCATGAAAAAATCCCTGCTGATCGTTTCCCTGCTGGCTGTTGCTCTGGCTGCTTGCTCGAAAAAAGAAGAAGCTCCTGCTGCTCCAGCTCCAGTAGCTGCTCCAGAAGCCGCTGCTCCTGCTGCTGCTCCAGCACCTGCTCCAGCTGCTGACGCTGCTGCTCCAGCTGCTGCTGCTCCTGCCGCTTCGGACGCTGCTGCTGCTCCAGCCGCTTCGGCTGCTGCTGCTCCTGCTGCTTCGAAGTAATCAGCTTGCGGAAAAGCCGGCCTTCGGGCCGGTTTTTTTACGCCTGATGCTTTTGCATCCAAGGGGAAAGTTCCATTTGGATGCGGATATAAAAAAACCCGCCAGCCCGAACGCGATCTTAAGCGCGTTCAAGCTGGCGGGTTTTTTATTGCCCGATTAACTTATTTCAATTGCTCGTGCAGCAGGGTCAGGATCTTTTCGGCGACCGGGGTGGCTTCCGCTTTGCCGGCATTGCTCAACACGGTAACGGTGCTGCTATTGCCCGCGCCGGCTTTCACCGAAATGCGGTAGCGCTGCGCTTCCTTATCGGCTTCCGACGAAGAACCCCAGCTGAACAGCTTGCCGAAGAAGCCCTTGGTTTCGGCGGCGTCGTCGACGTAGCGGACAAAGTAGGTGCCCTGGGTGCGGTCGCGGTCTTCGACCGTGAAACCGGCGCGGTCCAGCGCCAGGCCCACACGGCGCCAAGCGCGGTCGAAGCCCTCGTCCACCTGCACGGCGCGGTCGGCGCCCGCGCCCACCAGCGACGCATGCTGCGGCTGCACAATCGCGGTATCGACGGCGGACTTGGCTTGCGCCACTTCCGAGCCGTTGCCCAGCTTGGTCATCAGGCGCGCCAGGAATTCAGCTTCCAGGCCCGGATCGTTGGGACGCGGCATCCAGGTGGTCGATTCCTTTTGGGCGCCGGTGACCACTTCCTGGGCACCGCGATGGCTGATGTAGATCTCGCTGGCGCCGTCGGCGCGGCGTTCGATGCGGGTGCGGAACTTGTCGCGCTCGCCGCTGGAATAGACCGAGTCAAACACCTTGCCGATGGTGTTGCGGATGAAATCCTGCGGAATCTTCGCGCGGTTTTCGTTCCATTCGGTTTCCATGGTACCGGCGGTGGCGTTTTCCTTGGCCAGCACGAAACCCGAATCTTCCCAGAATTGCTTCAGCTGCGGCCACAGTTGCTCAGGCGTCTGCTTGATCACCAGCCAGCGCTGGTTGCCGTCGCGCTCGACCTTGATGTCGTTGATGCTGGTCGGCACCACGGTACCGGCGGCCGGCGTGCCCGGCATGATGGCGGCCGGGCCGGTGACGATGCCCTTGGAGGCGTTGTAGCCCGAGGCGGTGGCGATGCCGTTGTTCGAGTCCGGCAGCGAGTAGCGGTTATCTTTCTGCAATTGCGTCAGATCCGGCGGCACGTCCAGCGTGCTGGCCTTCTTGGCGGACTTGTAGTCCACCTTATCGTTGCCGACCACGGAGCTGATCATGCCGCAACCGGTCAAACTGGCCATCAATGCGCCGACTACAACGGCGCGCTGCGAGGAAATAGAAGCTGTCTTGCGAATAGTCATGTCGTTACTGTTTAAGAAGCTGAAAAGCAGCAAATCAGGGATGATCCGAACCGAAGTCGGGGCTTGTGGCTAAGGTTTTTACAGTACGCCGGCTTCTCGCAGGGCCGCGCGTACCGCGTCGTGGCATTCGGCCGCCAGCGGCACCAGCGGCAGGCGGATGCCGGCTGGCATTTTGCCCATTTCCGCCAGCGCCCATTTGACCGGCACCGGATTCGGCTCGATGAACAGTTTCTGGTGCAGCGGGAACATTTTATTGTTCAGCTCGACAGCCTTGGCGAGGTTGCCGGCGATCGCCGCTTCGCACATGTCGGCCATGTCGCGCGGGGCGACGTTGGCGGTGACGGAGATGTTGCCGGCGCCGCCGGCCAGCATCAGGGCCATCGCGGTCGGGTCGTCGCCGGAGTAAACGGCGAACGATTTCGGCGCCAGGCGCAGCAGGTCGTAGCCGCGGCCGATGTTGCCGGTCGCGTCCTTGACGCCGACGATGTTCGGGATTTTTGCCAGGCGCAGGATGGTCTCGTTGCTCATGTCGGCAACGGTGCGGCCCGGCACGTTGTACAGGATGACCGGCAGGTCCACCGCCTCGGCGATGGCCTTGAAGTGCTGGTACATGC
Source organism: Duganella sp. BJB1802 (assembly GCF_013369445.1). Taxonomy (NCBI): domain Bacteria; kingdom Pseudomonadati; phylum Pseudomonadota; class Betaproteobacteria; order Burkholderiales; family Oxalobacteraceae; genus Duganella; species Duganella sp. BJB1802. The sequence goes on from NZ_JABWEF010000013.1 coordinate 137,603, forward strand.
CTTCCTGGGTAGGACGGTTGTAGTAGGGAACCACTTGCAGCGTGGCGTCCGCACCGGCTTCCTTGGCGAAGCGGGTCAGCTTGATCGCCTCGGCGGTCGAGTTGGCGCCGGCGCCGGCGATGATGGGGATGCGGCCCTTGGCGTGGGCAACCGTCGCCTTGATCAGCGCGCAGTGCTCTTCCACGCTCACGGTGGCCGATTCGCCGGTGGTGCCGGCGATGACGATGCTGTCCGTACCTTCGGCGATGTGCCAGTCGATCAGCTGATTCAGACCCTCGAAGTCCAGACTGCCGTCTGCGTTCATCGGGGTGACGATTGCTACTATGCTGCCCTTAATCATAGGTAACCACTGCCTGCATAAAGTATAAAACAACGATTGTAGACGATAGCCTGCCCATATGGTGCATTCAGGGCGACAAATCGGCCCTCAAAATGGCGGTAAAAGCGCCGCCACACGCGGGAAATCAGGCTTCACGGCGCATAGACGTTGCACCATGGCAGCTTTTGGCGTGTCGATGACGCCGTCCTCGAAGGCCACCACGCGCAAGCCGTGGTTGCGCGCCCAGTCCAGCAGTTCGCCGGCCTGCAGCAAAAAGGCCGGGTTCGACGGCTTGCCGAACTGTGCGTTGCCATCCGCGAAGGTTTCGTAGATCAGCACGCCGTTCGGCGCCAGGCTGGCCAGCATGTCCGCAGTTAGCGGCCGATGCAGGTAGTTTGTGACCACGATGCCGGCGAATCGCTCCGGACCGAAGGGCCAGACGGCGCCCGCCTCCTCCAGGTCGATGGCGGTGGTGGTGATTTCAGGCCCGGCCGCGGCGGCCAGCGCCTCGGGATCGCGGTCCACCGCGACGACGGCGTGGCCCAGCGAGGCCAGGTGACGCGCATGGCGTCCGCTGCCGCAGGCGAGGTCCAGCACTTCGCCGCCCGGGATCAGCGGGGCGTAGCGTTGCACCCAGGGGGAGACGACGTCGCTCATGAGTACGCCAGCCCCATGGCTTCGCGCACGTCGCGCATGGTTTCCAGCGCCATCTTGCGGGCCGCGTCGTTGCCGTCGGCGACGATGGCGCGCACCAGCGACGGGTCGTCCAGATACTGCTGGGCGCGCTCGTGCATGGGCTCCTGTTCCTTGATGATGGCGTCGATTACCGGCTGTTTGCACTCGATGCAGCCGATGCCGGCGGATTTACATCCTTTTACCACCCATTCCTGGGTCGCGTTGTCGGAATACACCTGATGGAATTGCCAGACCGGGCAGCGGGCCGGATCGCCGGCGTCGGTGCGGCGCACGCGGGCCGGGTCGGTCGGCATGGTGCGGATCTTCTTTTCCACCGTGGCCTTGTCCTCGCGCAAGGCGATGGAATTGCCGTAGCTCTTGGACATCTTGCGGCCGTCCAGGCCCGGCAGGCGCGACGCGGCCGTCAGGCGGGCCTGCGGCTCGACCAGGATCAGCTTGCGGCTGCCTTCCAGGTAGCCGAACAGGCGCTCTCGGTCGCCCATCGACAGGCTCTGGGCGTCGTCCAGCATGGCCTTGGCCTGCTCCAGCGCCTCTTCCTTGCCATCCTGCTGGTATTCGGTGCGCAGTTCGTTGTAGAGCTTGGCGCGCTTGCTGCCCAGCTTCTTGACGGCGTCCTGCGCCTTTTCCTCGAAGCCTTTTTCCTTGCCGTACAGGTGGTTAAAGCGCCGCGCGATTTCGCGCATCATCTCGATGTGCGGCACCTGGTCGTCGCCCACCGGCACCTGGCTGGCGCGGTAGATCAGCACGTCGGCCGCCTGCAGCAGCGGGTAGCCGAGGAAGCCGTAGGTGGCCAGGTCCTTGTTGGACAGGTTTTCGATCTGGTCCTTGTAGGTCGGCACGCGCTCCAGCCAGCCGAGCGGCGTGGCCATCGACAGCAGCAGGTGCAGCTCGGCATGCTCGGGCACGCGGGACTGGATGAACAGCGTGGACTGCGACGGGTCGACGCCGGCGGCCAGCCAGTCGACCAGCATGTCCCAGGTGCTGCGCTCGATGATGGTCGGGTCGTCGTAGTGTGTGGTCAGCGCGTGCCAGTCGGCCACGAAGAACAGGCACGGCAGCTCGGACTGCATCTTGATCCAGTTCTTCAAGGCGCCGTGGTAGTGGCCCAGGTGCATGGAGCCAGTCGGGCGCATGCCGGATACAACACGATCGGGATACATAGTCGCTCAGCTCAGAAGGAAAATAAGGGGATACAACAGCACATGGAACATGCTCTGCAAAATATGCATGCCGCCAATCAGGAAACCGGTCAGCATACCGAACTGCATCATCAGGATCAGGCCGATGAACACGTACACGCCATAACGTTCGATTTGCGCGTACTTGCGCGCCAGCGCCTGCGGCAGGATGCCGGTGACGATACGGCCGCCATCCAGCGGTGGCAGCGGAATCAGGTTGAAGACGCACATGGCCGAGTTGACGCCAATGCCGGCCTTGCTCATCTCGATGAAGAAGTCGTCCTGCGGGATGCCCAGCGCATAGGTCAGCACCACCCACAGCGCCATCCAGCCCAGGCCCATGGCGAAGTTGGCCGCCGGGCCGGCCGCCGCCACCAGGGCCATCTGCTTTTTCGGATTGCGCAGGCGGCCGTAGTCGACCGGAACCGGCTTGGCGTAGCCGAGCGCGGGCAGGTGCAGCAGGCTCAGGATCAACGGCAGGATCACCGTGCCGAACGGATCGATGTGGCGCAGCGGATTGAGACTCAGGCGGCCTTCGTTGGCTGCGGTGGGGTCGCCGAAATAACGGGCGACGTATCCGTGTGCGGCTTCATGCAGGGAAATTGCAAAAAGAACAGGGATCAGGTAGACCGCGATGGTCTGGACAATACTATCGGTTTCGTTCATGAGGGGATTTTACCAGAGGCCGGAGCGTGCTCTTGCTGCGCCGTCGAGGGCCGGCGCGCTTGCCCAGTTAAAAGCCTGACAGTGACAGCCCAGGCTTAGGCCAGGCTTACAGGCCGAACATGGCCGCGTCGCCCCTGCCCTGGCGCACCAGCTCGGCGCCCGAACCGCTGAGGTCGATCACCGTGGTCGGCTCCAGACTGCAGGCGCCACCGTCGATGACCAGCTCGATCTGCTTGCCCAGCCGCTCGCAGATGGCGTCGGCGTCGTTCAGCGCGTCGGTCTCGCCCGGCATGATCAGGGTGGTGCCCAGCAGCGGTTGTTGCAACTCCTCCAGCAGCGCGTGGACGATGGCGTCCTCCGGCACCCGCAGGCCGATGGTCTTGCGCGACGGATGGCTGAGCCGGCGCGGCACGCACTTGGTCGCTTCCAGGATGAAGGTGAACGGCCCCGGCGTAGCCGCCTTGAGCAGGCGGAACTGGCGGTTGTCGACCCGCGCGTAGACGCCGATCTCGCTCAGGTCGCGGCACAGCAGGGTCAGGTGGTGCTTTTCATCGATGCCGCGAATGCGCCGCAGGCGCTCGACCGCCGCCTTGTCGTCCAGATGGCAGACCAGGGCGTAACAGGAATCCGTCGGCACGGCGACGATGCCGCCGTCGTGCACGATCTGCGCCGCCTGCTTGATCAGGCGCGGCTGCGGATTGACGGGATGGACCTGGAAAAATTGACTCATATGGGCGCTGCCGGTGCATGGTCCCGGCCGCTGTTAATCACGGTTGAGATTGTACGCTACGCAAGGCGGCAATACGCTGCTCGAAAGGGGGATGGGTGGAAAACAGCGCGGTCCAGCCACCGGCGGCGGTGATGCCGGCCGCCGCGATCGACTGCGGCAAGGCACCCGGCTCCATGCCGTTCAGGCGCGCCAGCGCGTGCTGCATCGGCACGCTGCTGCCCAGCAGCCTGGCGGAACCGGCGTCGGCGCGGAATTCGCGCTGGCGCGAGAACCAGGCCACGATCAGCGAGGCGGCCAGGCCGAAGATGATCTCGCACACAAACACCGTCACCATGTAGCCGATGCCGGGGCCGCGCCGTTCGTTGTCGTTATTCTTCAGCAGCACGTTGTCGACGAAGAAGCCCACCACCCGCGCCAGGAACACCACGAAGGTGTTGACCACGCCCTGGATCAGGGTCATGGTCACCATGTCGCCGTTGGCGATGTGGGCGACTTCGTGGCCCAGCACGGCCTCCACCTCGTCGCGGTTCATGTTCGCCAGCAGGCCGGTGGAGACCGCCACCAGCGCCGAATTCTTGAAGGCGCCGGTGGCGAAGGCGTTCGGTTCGCCGTCGTAGACCGCCACTTCCGGCATGGCGATGCCGGCGCGCTCGGACAGCGCCTTGACCGTGTTGACCAGCCACAGCTCGGTCGAGGACGACGGCGTGGCGATCACGCGGGCGCCGGTAGACCACTTGGCCATCGGCTTGCTGATCAGCAGGGAAAAGATCGCGCCGGTAAAGCCAACCACCAGCGAGAACGCCAGCAGGCTGCCCAGCTGCAGCGTGTTGCCCGATCCCGGACGGCCGATGCCCAGCAGCGACAGCACGACGGACAGCACCAGCATCACGGCGAGGTTGGTGGCGATAAACAGGACGATGCGTTTCATTGGAGGTCTCCGGTACGGACAGTAATTTGCCCAAATAATAAGGTATGACCGTGCAAACGCGAATTCAAGATACAAGCTATTACAAGGCGCCGGTAATCGGCGCGGTAATTAACCGTTCAGAACCAGTCGTGCCAGACCGGGGTGACGTTGGCCGGCAGAGGCGGCAGCAGCGCGAAATCGACGCGGGATTCGCCCGGCGCGTGGAAGTCGGTGCCGCGCGAGGCCAGGAAGCCATAGCTGTTGGCCAGCTGCGCGTAGATCGGGTACTGCTCCGGCGTATGGCTGCCGGTGACTACCTCGATGGCCGCGCCGCCCAGCTGCTTGAACTCGTCGAACAGCTGCCCTTGCGCCAGCTGGCTGAACCTGTAGCGGCCCGGATGGGCGATCACGGCGATGCCACCCGCGCCGCGTATCCAGTTGACCGAGTCGGCCAGGCTGGCCCAGCAATGCGGCACGTAGCCCGGCTTGCCTTCGGACAGATATTTCTTGAACACTTCGGGAATATTGGCGCACACGCCGATCTCCACCAGATAGCGCGCAAAGTGCGTGCGCGACATCAGGTCGGGATTGCCGACGTACTTGAGCGCGCCTTCATAGGCGCCCTCGATGCCGACCTTGGCCAGCTGGTTGGCGATCTCGCGGCCACGGTTGTCGCGGCCGGAGCGGGTGCAGGCCAGGCCGTTGACCAGCCCGGCGTTGTTCTCATCGATCTGCAGGCCGACGATGTGCACGGTTTCGTTGGCCCAGGTGATCGATATCTCGACCCCGGTGACGAAACGCATGCCCTGCTCCTGCGCGGCGGCGCGGGCGGCGGGGATGCCGCCCACTTCGTCGTGGTCGGTCAGCGCCCACACGTCCACCCCCGCCTTGCGCGCGTGCTGCGCCACGGCGGCCGGCGCGAGGACGCCGTCGGAAACGTTGGAATGGCAGTGCAGATCGACTTTCAACATATGGCTCAATAATTACGGCAATGAAGGCTTCATTGTACGCTGCCTGAGCAAAGTCCATCCATGGCCGTGCCGCGAATGCGCGCGCCGCGCGCCAGCAGCTCGGCGAAGCGCACCGGATCGATGTTCGAACCGCACACCAGCAGGCCCACGCGCTTGCCCGCCAGCCGCTCGCGCAGCGGCCCGAACAGCGCGGCGGTCGCCACCGCAGCGGCCGGCTCGGCCACCAGCTTGGCATCGCGGAACAGGTTCAGCATCGCCAGGCAGATCTCGTCGTCTGTCACCCGCACCACCTCGTCGACGAAGCGGCGGCACACGCCGAAGCTGTAGGGCATCGCGTACGGCGCACCCAGGCTGTCGGCCACGGTGTCCACCCGCTCCAGGGCCTCCGGCCGGCCCGAGGCGAAGCTGCGGTACAGCGCGTCGGCGCCGAACGGTTCCGCGCCATACACCGCGCAGGCCGGATTGATCTGCTTGACGGCGGCGGCGATGCCCGCACACAGGCCGCCGCCTCCCACCGGCACCACCACCGCGTCCAGTTGCGGCACCTGCGCCATCAGCTCCAGGCCGACCGTCGCCGTGCCTTGCGCCGTCAGCGGCCCTTCGTACGGATGCAGCATGGTGCGCATTTCGTCGCGCTCGATCTCGCGGCCGCGCGCGAAAGCCTGGTGTACGTCGGGCATCAGCAGCACTTCGGCGCCCCATTCGCGGCAGGCGGCAATGCGGGCCGGGCTGGCGTGCTGTGGCATCACCACCTTGGCGCCGCACCCGGCCAGCCGCGCGGCGTAGGCTGCGGCGATCGCGTGGTTGCCGGCGCTGACGGCGACGATGCCGCGCCGCCGCGCCGCCTCATCCAGCGCTTCGATGCAGTTGAGGGCGCCGCGCAGCTTGAAGGTGCCGGTCTTCTGGAACAGTTCCAGCTTGAGCCAGACCTCGCCGCCGGCGAACTGTTCTTCGGCCACGCCGGTCTGCCAGCGCCACACGGGCGTCTCAAGGATTTTGCCTTGCAGGCGGCGGGCGGTGTCGCGGACTTCGGCCAGCGAGGGATAGGATGGTGTCATGGTGCAGCTCCATAGAATATTCGAGGGAATGCGGCATGGCCGCGTGGAGGCTGGGGGCGCCGAGCACCGGCGCAGCCGCAGCTCAGCGACCCTGAATAATTCGAATAATGGAGACGGCGGACAGGCTCCGACCGGCCAACGCGGCGGCACCAGCGTCGGTAGCGACGTGGCGGCGGGTTGGCTGGATGGTCGGATGGGAGTTCATGCGTTCAATCATGCCAAAAGCGCCAGGCCTTGGCAAGCGTTTCGTTCTAGCGCGCCAGGAAGGCCTCGATCAGGTGCGCCAGTTCCTCCGGCTGGTCGTGATGCAGCATGTGGCCCGCATCGGCCAGCACCTTGCATTCAACGTCGCGCAAAAAGCCGAGGCGGCGCACCAGCTCGGCACGCCCTTCCAGCTCGCCGCCCATCCAGGTCCACATATTGGTCTGGTCCGCCTCGACCCACAGCACCGGCGCGCTGATCGCGCTCCAGCACGCCATGATGTCCTCGACGTGGTAAGGCAGCGGGCCCGGCTGCTTATGGGCGGGATCTCCGAGGATCTCCCACTCTCCTGCGTCGTTCTGCGCCGACCAGTGCTGCGCCAGGAAGGCGGCGCGCTCGTCGCTCAGGCGCGGATTGGTCTTTTGCAGCCGTGCGGCGACGGCGGCCTGCGTCGGATAGTTGCGCAGCTCGGGCTGCTCCAGCAGCGCGTCCATCCACTTGGCGTAGCGGCCGGGCGCCTGCTCCGGCTTGCTGGAGCGCAGGCCGCCGCCCTCCAGGTTGATCAGCTTGCGGACACGCTCCGGCCGCGCGCCGGCGTAGATGCCGACCACGTTGCCGCCCATGCTGTGGCCCAGCAGGTTGACCGCCTGATCCGGCGAGTAGTGGCGCAGGATGGCGTCGAGGTCGGCCAGGTAGTCGGGGAACCAGTAGGTGTCGGTGCCGCAGCGCTGCGACAGGCCGAAGCCGCGCCAGTCCGGCGCGATCACGTGCCAGTCCCCTTTCAGGGCGTCCACCACGAACTGGAACGAGGCGCCCACGTCCATCCAGCCGTGCAGCATGAAGATCTTGGGGGCGCCCTCCCGCCCCCAGTGGCGCACGTGGCAGCGCAGGCCGCGGATGGTCAGGAACTCGGAGCGGGACGAAGTGAAGGTCATGGGTGGTCCTTGAAATTACGTGAGCCGGCGCAATATCGGTTGCTTGCTGGCGATGAAGTAAAATAATAGCACGACCGTTCGATAGCCGCTCAAGCGTAAAATAGCGCCATCCCACCGCTCATCAGCGCTGTATTCAGCACTCAACCTAAGGTTTCCAATGTCTATATATCAACTGGGCGAACATGCGCCCGAGATCGATGCATCGTCATTTGTTGCCGACACTGCCACAGTGATCGGCAAAGTCAGCCTGCACGCCAACACTTCGGTCTGGTTCGGTGCGACGCTGCGCGGCGATAACGAACGCATCACCATCGGCGAAAACAGCAATGTACAGGAAGGCACGGTCATGCACACCGACATGGGCTATCCGCTCACCGTGGGCAAGAACGTCACCATCGGCCACCAGGCCATGCTGCACGGCTGCACCATCGGCGACGGCGCCCTGATCGGCATCCAGGCCGTGATCCTCAACGGCGCGAAGATCGGCAAGGGCTGCCTGGTCGGCGCCGGCGCGCTGGTCACCGAGGGCAAGGAATTCCCGGACAACTCGTTGATCATCGGCTCGCCGGCCAAGGCCGTGCGCGCGCTGACCGACGAGGACGCCGCGCGCCTGCTCGCCAGCGCCGACAGCTACGTCAAGCGCGGCCAACTGTTCAAGACGCAACTCAAAAAGATCGGATAACACATGAGCATTACCCCCATCATCGGCCAGGACACCCTGCAGAAATTCATCTTCGACAACGCCGCCGTGCGTGGCGAGTTCATCGACATTTCCGCCACCTGGCGCGAGGTGCTGTCGCGCCACGCCTACCCTGCCCCGGTCAAGAAGCTGCTGGGCGAGATGGTGGCCGCCGCCGCGCTGCTGTCGGCCAACCTGAAGTTCAACGGTTCGATCATCATGCAGATCCATGGCGACGGTCCGGTGCGCCTGCTGGTGGTCGAGTGCGACGCCGAGCTGCATCTGCGCGCCACCGCCAAGATCGATCCCGAAGCCGTGATCGCCGACGACGCCAAGCTGCCGTCGCTGCTGAACGCGCACGGCAAGGGCCGCTTCATCATCACGCTCGATCCGGCCGACAAGATGCCGGGCCAGCAGCCGTACCAGGGCATCGTGCCGCTGGACGGCGACGATGTCGGCACCGTGATTGAAAACTATATGCTGCGTTCGGAACAGCTGGACACCAAGCTGTGGCTGGCGGCGGACGACAACGTCTCGCGCGGCCTGCTGCTGCAGAAGCTGCCCTACAACGGCGGCAAGACCGAAGCGGCGCCGCTGACCGAGGACGAAGCGCTGGAAACCTGGAACCGCGCCGTGATCCTCGGCTCGACCTTGAAGGAAGAGGAACTGCTGTCGACCACCATCGACGTGCTGATGCAGCGCCTGTTCTGGGAAGAGACCATCCGCGTGTTCGACCCGCTGCATCCGGCCTTCCACTGCACCTGCACGCGCGAGAAGGTCGGCAACATGCTGAAGATGCTGGGCCGCGCCGAGGTCGACAGCGTGCTGGAAGAGCAAGGCCACGTCGGCGTCAACTGCGACTTCTGCGGCCAGCGCTACGACTACGACAAGGTCGACTGCGCGCAGCTGTTCGCCACCGACGCGCCGGTCGAGGCGCTGATCCCGGCGGGCGAAGTGAAGCACTAAGTCCTCGCCTTCGCCATACAGAGAAACGCGCCCGACGTTCAAGTCCGGCGCGTTTTTTTATTGCTCCGCGCTCGCGCTGCTCGCGTGTGCGCTGGCCTTGCCGAGCGCCGCCTCGGCACTGAGCGTCTCGGCAAGAGTCGCGCGCGCCTTGGCCGCGTAGTTGCGGCAGGCCTTGGTGTCGATGAAGGCGGCATCGCCGAGCTCCGCCTGTTTAGCCTTGCGTTCCCACAGGCCGCCGGCTTCCGGATGCGCGGAGACGAGGATGTCGCAGGGCAGCGCTTCGACGGTGGCGAACGAGCGCTCGACATCGGCCTGCGCCTGCGGGTAAAGCGGATTGCCGCTGAAACGCAGTCCTTCGGCGGCCAGCGCGGTCAGGCTGTCGGCAAACACCACGTTCGCGATCCGTCCTTTTTCTTCGACTTTCCAAGCCCAGCTGGTTCCGCCCTTGGTGTGTCCCGGTGTGAAGTGCGCGGTCACGGCCAGCGGTCCGAGGTGGATGATTTCGCCGTCACGCACCGCGCGCGTGGGCGCGAGTGAAGCCATGGGCGTCAGGTTCGGATATTGCGCATCGCCCCGGTCCGGCTGGCCGCTTGCGAGCACCTGGACGGCGGCCGGGCTGGCCAGCACCGTCGCGCCGCTCAGCTTCTGCAAGTCCGCGATGGCGCCGGCATGATCCTGGTGGGCGTGCGAATTCAGGATGTAGCGGATGTCTTCGACCCGGAAGCCCAGCTTGCGGATATGCGCCACGACCTGGGCGCCCGCCTCGGGGCCGCCGGCATCGACCAGGATGTGCCCCGACGGCGACGTGATCAGAACAGCGCTTATGCCGCCCGTGCCGACGTAGTAGGTGCTGCCATACACGCGGAAAGGCTCTTGCGGCGCATACCAGTCCGCCGCGCCGGCGGTGGTGAGGAACGCTCCCAGGAAAAGCATGGAACAAACGAGAAGTTTCTTTTTCATTTTTGGATACACTTTTTCTATTCGTCGTGCAGATTGATTTCAGCCCGCTCGTTCTCGCTCTTGCCCAGCCAGCGCCGGTGCAGCATGCGCTCCAGCGGATGGCCGACCAGGAACAGCAGCAGCACCAGACCCAGGCCGATGCCGGCGATGCGCCACGCGCCCATGCCGCAGACGATGCCGATGCCCGCCGTCATCCAGATCGACGCGGCCGTCGTCAGCCCCTTCACTTTCGATGACTGGTTGTTCAACACGATCACACCGGCCCCAAGAAATCCGATGCCCGTCACTACGCCCTGGATCGCGCGGCTCAGGGCATCGTGGCTGTACGCGCCGTCGAGCGGTGAGAACTCCATGCTGGCCATCGTCACAAGCGCCGCGCCCATCGCGACCAGGCCCAGCGTGTTCATGCCGGTGGGCTTGCCGTGCAGATTGCGTTCGATGCCGATGATGCAGCCGAACAGCAGCGCGATCACGAGCCGGCCCGCGATATCCCAATAATCAATCATCTTTTGCTTCCACAGGGTTAATCAGGGACGTGAGCACATGGTCGGCCCAACGTCCGTTTATCTTCAGGTACTTTCTGGCCAGGCCCTCGCGCTCGAAACCCAGGCGGCGCAGCAGTTTCTCGCTGTCGGTGTTGGAGGGCTGATAGTTGGCCATGATGCGATGCAGGCCGTGCGCTTCGAACGTGTATGCGATCGACGCCGCCAGCGCCTCGTGCATCAGGCCCTTGCCCGTGTGCCGGCTGTCCAGCGAGAAGCCCAGGTGGCACGCCTGAAACGGTCCCCGCACGATATTGGTGAAGCCGCACTCGCCGACCACTTCCTCGCTGTCGGGAAATTGCAGCAGCCAGAACAGCGCCGACCTTTCCTCGATCAGCCGCTCCATCCGGCCGAGCTGTTCCTCAACCGCTTGCAAGGTGTAGAACTGGCCGGTGCGCTTGGGCTCCCACGGTTCCAGATGGGCGCGGTTCCTTTCGCGATACGCCAGCATCCTGACGCCATCGCCGGCGGCCGGGCGTTTGAGCAGCAGGCGACCGGTGGTCATCTGCGCGATCTGTACGGGCGAGGTCATGCAGGCACCCGCCAGCTACGGCAGAGGCCGTGTCCGAATGTCAGACTTGACCCCATCATAGTTTTGCGCAACGGGTTTCCATGACGTCGATCTTGCCCAGCGTTTGCGTCGAGGTGGCGCTGCGCACCAGGTCGACCCGCTCCACGCACGAGCCGCGCAGCAGGCGCTCCTGGTTGCGGGTGCAGATCGTTACCGTGCCGGCCGTGCTGGTGTTGCAGTAGAAGCCTTCGGCGCGCATGCGTACCAGCGCCTGCTCCAGCGGCATGCCCGGCTGTACCGTCTGCGTGATGAAGTTGCCCAGCCCCGCCTGATTCACCGTGTAGCAGCCGGCCAATGGCAGGGCCAGCGCCAGCATCCAAAGTTTGCGCATCGCGATCCTCTCGTTATTTCCAGCCAGCAGTGTAGCGCACGGCGTCATCACCCGGTAACACTCGGTGCCTATCATGCGCAAAGTTTACATTTCCTCCAACTGGTATCCAAGGCTGATCATGAACAAGAAATTATCCGCAGTGTGCTTCGCCGCGCTGAGCTTCCCTATGCTGGCGATGGCCGCCAATGTCGCCGCCGCCGTTGCCGACATGGCCGCCGATGCGCCCGCCGCGGCCGCCGGTCACGCCACGGAAGCCGAAGCGGCCGCCGCCGCACCGGTCGCCACGATCGAAATCGCCACCCGCAAGACCCGCTCCTCGGTCGCGCTGACCAAGGGCGATATGCAGAAGATCCTGCCAGGGATTAATCCCCTGAAGGCGCTCGAAACCCTGCCGGGCGTGAGCTTCCAGACCGCCGACCCTTGGGGCAACAATGAACAAAACCTGTCGCTGTTCGTGCACGGCTTCAGCGGCCAGCAGCTGGGCTACACCATGGACGGCGTGCCGCTCGGCGACCAGCAGTACGGCAACTACAACGGCCTGTCGCCGCAGCGCGCCGTCATCAGCGAGAACGTCGGCAGCGTGATCCTGTCGTCCGGCGCGGGCGATCTGTCGACCGCCTCCACCAGCAACCTGGGCGGCACCATCGAGACTTTCTCCAGCGATCCGCAGCGCAGCCGCAACCTGGCCGTGCAGCAGACCGTCGGCAGCCACAGCACCTCGCGCACCTTCCTGCGCTACGACACGGGCGATTTCGGCAACGGCAACAGCGCCTACATTTCGGCCATCCATCACGAGCAGAAGGCCTGGGACTTCAACGGCCGCCAGGGCGGCGACCAGATCAACGCCAAGTACATCAACCAGGGCAACGCCGGCAAGCTGACCTTGTACTTCAACTATTCGGACAAGATCGAACCGAACGAGGACGCCACCGTGCGCTCGGCCAGCGAGAAGTTCCAGCCCTACACCCGTCCGTTCACCTACCCGGACTTCCAGGCCGCGCTGGCCTACCTGTCGCCCACCGGCGCCACGCCTCCGGCCGATGGCAACAACTACCGCAACTACTACAGCGACGCCCAGCGCAAGGATTACCTGACCTACGCCAAGTACGACCTGAACATCAACGATTCGACCACCTGGTCCAACCAGGTCTACTACCACAACGACGACGGCGTCGGCGTGGTGGCCGGCCCGATCGGCGTGGCCGGCCTGCCCGGCCTGTTCGCGGTCTACTTCCCCGGCCAGAACCTCAAGCAGGTGTTCGGCAACTCCGGCTACGCCACCCGCACCACCGAATATGCGATCAACCGCAACGGCTGGCTGTCGACCCTGACCAGCGAGTTCGGCAACCACAAGCTGCAGGGCGGCCTGTGGCTGGAGCATAACCGCTCGTCGGCCTACCGCCGCTGGTACGCGCTGGACGTGAACCATCCAAGCTCGCCGTACGATCGTCCCAGCAATCCGCTGATCACCCAGTACGGCAGCGAGATCGACAACAAGGTCGCGCAGATCCACGTGCAGGACGAATGGCGCGTGCGCAACGACCTGGCGCTGCAGGCCGGCTTCAAGTCCAGCCTGCAGTTCGCCGACGGCCAGTTCCCGGTGCAGCCGGCCAAGGGCGCCATCGCCAACGGCTCGCTGGCGCTGCCGGTGGGCGAGATCATCACCAAGAAATGGTTCCTGCCGCAGCTGGGCGCGCGCTGGGACATCACGCCGCAGGACCAGATGTTCGTCAACGTGCAGAAGAATATGCGCCAGTTCGTCACCTACGGCGGTGGCGGCGCCTCGCCGTGGAGCCTGGCGAGCCAGGCCGCGTTCGACCTGTTCAAGAGCAGCGCCAAGCCTGAAACCTCGATCACCTACGAACTGGGCCTGCGCACCAGCCACCAGCTGGACCTCGGCCCGCTCAAGGCCATCGACGGCCAGGTCAACCTGTACCACGTGGACTTCAAGGACCGCCTGCTGACCATCAGCCCGACGCCGGTGATCACCTCCATCATCGGCGGCAATCCGGTGCTGGCCAACGTCGGCGGCGTCAAGACCGACGGCATCGACCTCTCCGGCACGCTGCACTTCGGCCGCATGTTCTCGTTCTACGACGCGCTGTCGTTCAACCGCTCGACCTACTCGGACAACTACAACAACGGCAAGGACGTGGTGCCGACCTCCGGCAAGTCGGTGCCGGGCAGCCCCGAGTGGATGAACAAGTTCGTCGCCACGATGACCGTGGCCGACACCGAGTTCCAGCTGATCGGCGACTACGTCGGCAAGCGCTACGCCACCTACACCAATGACCTGGACGTGCCGAGCTACTTCCTGATGAGCCTGGGCGTGTCGGGCAAGCTGCCGATGCTCAACAACAGCTGGATCAAGAACGCGCGCTACCGCCTCAACGTCAGCAACCTGGCCAATCGCGACGGCAGCCTGAACGTGGTGGTCGGCGCGGCCAGCGGGACGTACAATACCTACCCGATCGCACCGCGTCAGGGCTTCCTGACTTTGATGGCTGACTTCTGATGAACAATCTTTATTTGCCCAAGCGCCTGTCGCGGCGCGGCTTCATTCAAGCGGCGGCGGCGACCGCCGGCGCTTCGTTAATCCTGCCGGGCTCGGTGCTGGCGGCGGCTACGCCGGACCTGTCCGGCATGCCGGGCGTCGGCGCGGGCGGCGCGGGGCCGAAGACGCCGCTGGTGTTCGGCCACCGCGGCGCCAGCGCGCTGCGTCCCGAACACACGCTGGGCTCGTACGCCAAGGCCATCGCCGACGGCGCCGACTACATCGAGCCGGACCTATGCAGCACCAAGGACGGCGTGCTGGTCGCGCGCCATGAAGCCTTCCTCAGCGAGACCACCGACGTCGCCAACCATCCCGAATTCGCCAGCCGCAAGACGCGCAAGACCATCGACGGCGAAACCCACGAGGGCTGGTTCGTCGACGACTTCACGCTGGCCGAGCTCAAGACGCTGCGCGCGGTGGAGCGCCTGCCGCAGTTCCGTCCCGGCAGCGTGCAGTACAACGGCATGTTCCAGGTGCTGACGTTCGAGGAGATCATCGACTTCACGGCGGCCGAGGCGGCGGCGCGCGGGCGCATCATCGGCCTGGTGCCGGAGCTCAAGCACTCGACCTACTTCGCCAGCGTCGGCCTGCCGCTGGAGGACCGCTTCCTGTCCATCCTGGCCGCGCACGACTACACGCGCCGCAATCCGGTCGAGATCCAGTCGTTCGAGGTGGCCAACCTGAAATACATGCGCGGCAAGCTGGGCCAGCGCGCCAACCTGCGCCTGATGCAGCTGGTGATCGGCGAGAACGTGCGGCCGATGGACGTGGCCAAGGCCGGCGGCACGCTGACCTTCGCGCAGATGTGCACGCCGGCCGGCCTGCGCGACATCGCGCAGTACGCCGACGTGGTGGCGCCGCCGACGCGCTCGCTGATCCCGCTGAAGAAGGACGGCAGCCTGGACCAGCCTAGCTCGCTGGTGGACGACGCGCACAAGGCCGGCCTGCGGGTGGAGCCGTGGACCTTCCGGCCGGAGAACCATTTCCTGGCGGCGGATTTCCGCAACAACGCGGGCGACGCCGCGCGCAACGAGGCCGGCTCGATCGCCGAGATCAAGCGCTACATCGCCACCGGCATGGACGGCTTCTTCACCGACGACCCGGCGCTGGGCCGGGCGGCGCTGGCCTGACCACGTCAAGCGGCAGCAGGACGGTGGCCAGCAGGCCGCCGCCCTGTGCGTCGCTCAGTTCGATGGTCCCGCCATGGCTGGCCGCCGCCGAGGCGGCGATCGACAGGCCCAGGCCGCTACCGCTCTTGGTCTGCTGCGGATCGCGGAAGAAGCGGTCGAACACGCGCTCGCGCAGCTCGGGCGCGATGCCCGGCCCCTGGTCCTCCACCGTCAGCACGGCCCGCCCCGCCGCGCAGGCCAGGCCCACCCGCACCACGCCATGCGGCGGGCTGTACTTGATCGCGTTCTCCACCAGATTGTCCACCAGCGACACCAGGCTCTCGCGCTGCCCCATGATGCGCACCGGCTCGGTCGCAGCCAGCTCCAGCTCCACGCCGTTGCGCGAGGCCAGCCCCGACAGCGCCGCCAGCCGGTCCTGCAGCAAGGCGTCCAGCGCCAGCGGCGCGTGCGGCTCGCTGCCGGTGGCGTCGCTGCGCATCAGTTGCAGCAGCTGCCCCACCAGCCGGCCGGCGCGATTGCCGCTGCTGAGGATGCCGTTCAACAGCTCGCGCTGCACCGGGCCGTTGGCTTGGCCCTGCAAGGCTTCCGCGTTGACGCGCATGGCCGCCAGCGGCGTGCGCAACTCGTGCGCGGCGTCGGCGATGAAGCTGCGTTCGCGCAGCGCGCTCTGGCTGACCCGCAGCAGCAAGGCGTTGACACTGTCGACCATCGCCGCCAGCTCACGGTGCGGCGGCCGGAACGTCAGCGGCGTCAAGTCCTGCGGGCCGCGCGCGGCCACCTCCTGCGCCACCC
Source organism: Duganella sp. BJB1802 (assembly GCF_013369445.1). Taxonomy (NCBI): domain Bacteria; kingdom Pseudomonadati; phylum Pseudomonadota; class Betaproteobacteria; order Burkholderiales; family Oxalobacteraceae; genus Duganella; species Duganella sp. BJB1802. The sequence goes on from NZ_JABWEF010000013.1 coordinate 153,789, forward strand.
GCCGCCACGGCCGCATGGCGACCCGGATCGACCACCACGCCGGCAGGGGCAGCAGCGGCAAACTGATCACCAGCGGCAGCAGAAAGTAGCCGCGCGAATTGATCGTGACGAACACATTCAGCACGCCGACCGGGCCCGCCATCATCACCTGCGTATCCGTGGTGGGCGAGCGCACGGTGCGGGCGCGGTAGCGTTTGTCGCCGATGTACAGGGTTTCCATCTGGTCCGTGCCGCTGCCGCGCAGGTCCGGCGGCGCGCCCTTGGAGTGGTAGACCAGCCGGCCGCCCTGCCAGACCAGCAGGAGCGGCCCGATTTCGCCCAGGTCGCTGGATTCGAAATCATCACGCAGCGCGCTGTCGATGACGGCCAGGCTCTGCCGCTGGCGCGCCGGCTGGCCGGCCAGGTTGTCGGCCACGCTGATGACCGCCTCGAAGTTCCTGCTCGACTTCAGATAGCCGGAACTGTCGCCGCCGTTGTGGACGATGATGGCGATCACGCCGCCCCACATCACCAGCACCAGCGCCACCTGCACCAGCATCAGCCGCCGCACCAGGGTCGGCTCGGCCACCACGCGCCACGCGCGCCGCAGCCAGTTCACGCGGCACCGCCCGGCGCCTGCAGGTCGATCACGTAGCCGATGCCGCGCACGGTGCGGATATAGCCTTCGCCGATCTTGCGCCGCAGGTTGGCCATGTGGACGTCGAGCGTGTTGCTGGCGTTGGTCTGGCTGCCGGGCAGGGTCTGCTCCTCCAGCACGCGCCGGGTCAGCACGCGGTCGGTGCGCATCATCAGCATCTTGAGCAGCGAATATTCGCTGGCCGTCAGCTCCACCGTGCGGCCGGCCACGCTGACGCGGCGGGTGGGCGCGTGCAGCACCAGGCCGCGCACCTCGACGGTCTCGCCGTCGAAACCGTAGCTGCGCCGCGCCAGCGCGCGCACCCGCGACAGCAACTCGGCCAGCACGAAAGGCTTGACCAGGTAGTCGTCGGCGCCGCCGTCCAGGCCGGACAGGCGGTCGTCCAGCGTATCGCGCGCGCTCAGGATCAGCACCGGCAGGCCGCCGCTGTCGCCCGGCACGCGGTGGCGGCGCAGCTGGCCCAGCAGGGTCAGGCCGTCGCCGTCGGGCAGGCCCAGGTCGAGCAGCACCAGGTCGCAGCCGTCGCGCGCCAGGCTGCGCGTGGCGTCGTCCAGGGTGCGCACCCACACCACCTCCATGCCCTGCTCCGACAGCGCGATGCGCACGCCGTTGCCCAGGTCGAGGTCGTCTTCTATCAACAGGATTTTCATGAGCGATATTAGACCATCCGAATCTGAAGATGAGCTAAAGATGCCGTCTTCATGTTTTCTTCATCAAAGGCTCAGATTGCCTTCATGGCGGTTGTCCATACTGCATGCAGTCGACCGGGCCATCGTGGCGCCGGTGCTACTTCTGAATGGACTAGACCATGAATTTACGCCTGATCTCCGCTGCGGCGGCTTGCCTGCTGCTCCCCTCCCTGGCCTTGGCGGCCGACGACAGCCAGTTCACCCTAGGCGGTGGCGTGGCGGCCGGCGCGCGCTACTCCGGCTCCAAGCAGAACACCGTGGCGCCGGTGGTGGTGCTGGACTACAGCCACGCCAGCGGCTTCTTCGCCAGCACCCTGCGCGGCATCGGCTACGGCGGCGAGGCCGCCCCGCTGACCTACAGCGCGGCATTGGGCTACCGCGGCGAGCGCAAGGAAAAGAACGAGAAGGGCATCTTCGGCAACACCGGCAGCGCGGACCTGAAAGGCATGGGCGACATCAAGGGCAGCGCCACCGCCAACCTGCGCCTGGGCTACAAGCCGCTGTCCATGCTGGAGTTCAACGTCGGCGCGGAAATCCCGCTGTCGCAGCGCGAGAACGGCAAGACCTACCGCGCCGGCGTGACGGCCCAGCTGCTCGACGCGCCCAACGACCATGTTTCGCTGGGCGCGACGGCGGGCTTCGCCGACAACAAATATGCGCAGACCTACTACGGTGTGACGGCCAAGCAGGCGGCCGCATCGCAGTTCAAGGCCTACCAGGCCAAGTCCGGCCTGTACGAGGCCAACCTGATGCTGACCTGGCAGCACAAGATCGACCAGAAATGGAGCGTAACCTCGATGCTGGGCGCCAACCACCTGCTGCGCGACGCGTCGCGCAGCCCGCTGACCCAGCGCAAGACCAGCCCCACCGGCGCGGTCTACGTCAGCTACGCTTACTAAGCCAGCGCGCCGTTAGCGTTGCAGTAGCCGGTCCGGCACGGCGGCGTGGGTTTGCGTCGTGTCGGCCTCAAGCAGCAGGGTCTGGATGTCGCGGTAGATCAGCTCCGGCTGCAGGAAGGCCGGACTGTAGATCTCGCGCACCCGCCCCCGCTGGTCGAACAGGAACAGCTTGACCTGGTGGTAGTAGAGGCGCGTCGGCCTGCCCTGCTTGTCGAGCTGGACCGAGGTGCTCTGCCCCAGCTCATCGAGGATGGGCTGCAGGCGTTCCACCGAACGCGATGTCAGGAAATGCCAGCGCAGCGACTGGCTGGGCTGCGCGAGCTCGCCGCCGTAGTTCTTCATGGCCTCGGGCGTATCGTTGACCGGGTCGAACGACATGCTGACCAACCGCACGCGATGCGCCAGCGCGGGCGCGTTGAGCAGCCGTTCGCGCAAGGCGTTCAACGTGGAGAACAGCGCCGGGCACGCGGTCGCGTCGGTGCAATAGGTGTACATGAAACTGAGCAGCGTGACGCGGCCGGTGGTGTAGCGTTCCAACGGCATGTCGCGGCCGTCGCTGTCGAGCACCATGCCGCGCGGACCGGGCTGTATCACCGGCAGGCGGTAGCTGCCCGCCGCCGGCACGATCAGCCGCGATGGCGCGGGCACCGGCTGTGGCGCCGCGCCCGCCAGCGGCGCTGTCTCCGTTCCGCTCAGCAGCAGGAACAGGAGCAGGACCGGCAACAGCGGCCAGCGGTCAATGCAATGACGCCACATTGGCGGCCGGCTTCGCGCTGAACTTCATGTGGTGCGGACGGCCCAGTTTCTCCTTGTAGAAATCGATCTTCCATTGTTGGCTCAGCTCGTGGCCGTCCCAGTGGTAGAGCTTGATGAAGTGGTCGTCGTTGCCCAAGTCCCAGTGTTCCAGCAGGCTGGTGGTGATGTACAGGCGCTTGCCGTCCCAGCTCTGGCTGACCATGTTGACGTGCTTGCCGGTGACCTTCTCATAGACCTGGCGCGGCGCTTCCGGATTGCTCAGGTCGAACAGCCGCGTCTTGCCGTCCATGAAGGTGTTGACCCACAAGCCCTTGCCATCGGCCGTGATCGACATGTCGACCGGCAGCGGCGTGGTGGCCGGATCGCCGATCGGCCCGACGTCGCGCGCCTGCCAGCGGCCGTTGGCTTCGGGCCGGACCAGCCACAGCTTGGAGGTCAGCGCGGTGGCCGTGATCGCCCAGTTGTCGCCGGGCGCCTGCGACCAGCGCACCTCCAGCGGCGCGCCCGGCGTGCTGAATATCTGCAGCGGCTGCATGGCCTTGAAGTCCCACAGCACCATGGTGTTGCCGAATTTTTGCATGGCCGCCGGATCCTTGATCAGCTTGTCCAGGTCGGTGCGGTAGTTGTCGTAGCCGGTGAAGCTGGACGTGAGCATGGCGTTGCGGGCGGGGTTGATCGCCACGTCGTAGCCGTAGCCGTCGCCCTGCACGTCGCCGATCTTGCCGGTCGGGTTGGGATAGCTGGCGACCACGTCGCCCTTGTTGTTGTACACCGCCATGCCGGTGGCGCCGCCCTTGTCGCGCGGGTTGGACAGGAAGCCGACCAGCATCCGGCCCGGCAGCGCGTAGAAGGTGTGCGGGCCGACGAAGCCGGTCTTGGCGGCCACGTTGTCGATGGTCTTGACCAGCTTGGGATGGGCCGGATCGGTGCCGACATCGAACACGAAAATCTTGCTGTCCTCCAGACGGCCGGCCCACAGGTATTTGCGGTCCTCGGTGAAGCCGAAGTGGTGCGCGTCGCCGTGCCCTTGCACCGACAGCTTGTTGATCACCTTGCCGTACCTGGGCGAGGCCGGGTTGACGTCGATGGTGACGAGCTTGTCCCGGCCGTCGCCGATGCCCTTGATGCCCAGCGTCCAGACATGGACGTAGTCTTCCTGGCCCTTGATCAGGTTGGCCATGTAGGGGGAATTGCAGGTCTCGTCGGCGCCGGCGGGACAGGCCAGCAACACCGACAAGCACAAACCGGCGACAGGCAGAAATTTCATTTCGCGCTCCGTGCGTATTTGTCAATTTATACAATCTGACATCGTTGGGTCGAAAAATCAACCGATACTTTTCACGCGAACGAAAAACAACAGGCGGCCTTAACTCTGCAAGTTAATGCACCGGACTGCTGTGGACGACGACCAGTTGCCACTGGCCGTCGTCCGCCTGCCGCCAGATGCGGGTGAAGCGCAGCAGGGCTTCGAAGTCCTGTCCGCCGTAGATGCCGTCGAGCTTGACGCAGATCGACGTCATCGGCAGCGCGGCGTTGCCCAGCACCTGCAAATCGACCGTCTCGACGCTGCGGAAGCGCATCGTGCCGGAGCGGTGCAGCTCCAGGTCCTGCGGCTTGCTGACGATCTGGCCCATGTGGTTGGTGAACAGCAGATCGTCCGCCAGGATCCGGTCCAGCGCCTGCACGTCCGAGGCCTGCATCGCCAGCCGCAGGCGCTCCTCGGCGGCGGGGATTTCCAGGTGGCGCTTCAGCGCGGCCAGCACGTCGGGGAAGTCGCCCACCACCATCGGGCCGAACTCGGCTTCCTGCGGCCCCGTGATCTCGGTGCGGTAGCTGATGCGGCTGCCGCCGGACGGCAAGGCTTCGATGCGGTGGAACACCAGCACGCGGTTGTCGTCGATGACGGTTTCGTCGGTGAACTCCTCGTTCTCGCGCACCGCCCGCAAGGTGCTGACGAAGGTGTCGCCGCCCGGCACCTGCATCGTGAAGCGCGTGCCTTCGGCGAAGGGGCCGTGCAGCTCGATGCTGACGATGCCGGCGTTCCAGCGCTTCCAGCCGACGACGTCCGCGAACTTAGCCCACACCTCCGCCGGCGATGCGCTGGTTTCTATGCTCGATACATGGGTCCACATGGCATTCCTCCCTTTTCAATGAGGGGCTCAGCATAGCGAAACATTAGTATTAAAGCAATCATCGGCGCGCTATGGTGTCGGGCTTGGGCAGCGCGGCGGTCATGTCGACCCAGCTTTGCGGCTGCGGCTTGTTCCGCTCGCGCACGCCGAAGAAACTCACCACCAGCTCACCGTTCTTGTCGAAGAATTCCACCGACGTCACGCCGGCGCGCTTGATGACGTAGCCGCTGTTGAAGGCGTTGTCGCGCAGGTGCAGGTTGAAGTCCGGGTCCAGCACATTGAACCAGCCGCCCGCCTCCTGCACCTTGCTCACCTTGCCGCTGTAGATCTGGATGGTCGACTCGTTGCCGAGGAAGGCCATGATGTCCAGCTTCTGCTTGGCCGACTCCTCCAGCAGCTGGCGCACCGCCAGCGGCGTGACGCGCTGCACCGCGCCGGCCGGCGCCAGACGCATCGCCTGCTCGCGCGACACGCCGAACTCGCTCAGCAGGCGGTTGAACTGGTGCACGTCGCTCAGCTCGTTCCAGGCCATCTGCAATTCCTTGACGTCGACGGCGCTGTCCGGTTTCTCGGCGGCCCTGGCGGGCATGGCCACCACGTTCAGCTCGGCGCTCTGCACCGGGTTGCGGAACTCGGCCACCAGCTTGTCGAACACCGGCACGCCGGCGTCGCTCTTCACGTAGATCTTGTGCGCGGCGTTGCCGTGGGTGTCGAAGAATTGCAGGCTGCGTGATACCACGCCATCCTTGCCAGGCTGGACCACGGCGAACGCGTACTTCCAGTTCTTGAAGGTGAAGCGCAGGTCGATCTCGCCGCCCAGGTAGCCGCCGGCGATGTTGCGCAGGCGGGCTTCGCGTTCCTTTTCCTTGTCGGCGTCGAGGCCGGTGATTTCTTCCTGCGGCTTCAGGCGCGTGGCGACGCCGGTGCGTTCCAGCACGCCGTTGTCGTTGCGGGTCAGCGCCAGCACGGTGCCCAGGTCCAGCGCGCGGCGCATGATTTCGCGCGGCACGTTCTCGCCTTCCTTCAAGCGGGTGACGGTCTTGCCGATGCCGGCGGCCAGCAGCTCGGCTTCGGAGACGTTGAGCGTCTTGGCGGCGTCGCGCAGTTGCAGCCTGGGTTGTTCGGCGCGCAGCGCGTCGTAGCGCTCGGACAGGCTGGCGGCGTGGCCCGGCAGGTTGGCCAGCATCAGGGCGCCGGTCAGCGCCAGGGCAAAACGGTGATGTGCTTTCATAAGAACTCCTTAGTAGATCACTTTGAGGTTGACCGCGTAGTTGCGGCCCGGACGGACGTAGCGTTCGATATCGGCCAGGGTCGCGGCGCTGGTGCCGGCCGGCAGGCTGCGCGCCGAGGCGTAATCCCAGTACTTCTTGTCGCCGAGGTTGTAGATGCCAGCGTTGAGCACGGCGTGCTTGCCGATATTCCAGTAGGCGGTGAGATCCATCACCGTCGAACCCGGCACGGCGAAGCGCGCGCCGCTGGCGTCGGCGATTACATCGTCGGCCGCCTTCTTGCCGCGCACGGTGCTGACCACGAAGGCCGCGCCGCCGCGCAACGCCGGATCGTCATAGGCGAAGGTAGCGTTGGCCTTGTAGGGCTGGATCGACGGCAGGTCGGCCTGCTTGCCGGTCAGGCGGTTCTCCGCCGTGCCCTGCGAGATGCCGCCGGCCAGCGCCACGCTGTAGCCCTTCATCGCCTCGGCCCACTGGCCCAGCAGGAAACGGCTGCTGACTTCGATGCCCTTGGTGTTGGCCTTGCCGACGTTTTCCGGCCGATACAGGCCGAAGGTGATGGTCGGATAGTTGACCGGGTCCAGCGGCTGCGCGGCGTATTCGATCAGGTTGCTGTAGCGGGTGTAGAACGCCGACGCGCTCAGTTCCACGCCGTTGGCCGGCGCGCCCTTCACGCCGATTTCAAACGCGTTGCTGGTTTCCTTTTGCAGGTTGGGATTGCCCAGCACGGCGTAGGCGTTGCCGGCCGCCGTGTAGCTGAACGAATCGTAGGTACCGGTGCGCTCGGCCGCCGTCGGCAGGCGCGTGCCCCGGCTGTACTGCGCGTACGTGCTGAAGCCGGGCGCCAGTTCGACCGACAGGTTCAGGCTGGGCGTGAGGAAGGAGTCGGTCTCCTCCCGGATTTCCCTGGCCGCGCTGGGCACGGCGATCAGGTAGGCCGCCAGGTTCTTCGGCGTGAGCTTGCGGCGCTCGGCGCGCAGGCCCGGCGTCAGCGTGGCCTGGCGACCCAGCAGCGTGAAGCCGAACTCGCCGCGCAGGTAGGCGGCCAGTTTGTCGGTGTCCATGTCGGCCATGCGGTTCTTCATGGTGACCTGGTGCGCGCCGGTCTTGATCACCGTGCGGTCTTCCAGCCACGGACGGCGCGACTCCTGCTGCTCGTAGCTGATGCCGTAGCTCAGCATGCTCAGCGGAGCCAGCTGCCTGGTGGCGTCCAGCGCCAGGCCCTTGCTGTTGTTGTAGAAGCCGGTCGAGATGTTGCGCAGGTAGGGCTGGCCGCCGGTGATGTAGCTGGCGCGGGTCTGGTCCACCACCGACGCGTTCTGCGTGTAGGCGCGGGTGTCCAGCGTGTCGAACAGCAGGCCGGCGCCCGGCGTGTAATGGTGTTCGATGCTGTAGCGGGTGCGCTCGGTGCGCGCATCCTGCGTCGCGCCTTCCGGGTAGGACGCGGCCAGCTTGTTGGCGAACACCAGGTCGTGCTGGGCCTTGTAGTTGTCGATGGTGAAGTTGAGCTTCTGGTCGCGCGCCAGCGTCCAGTTCAGCTTGGCCAATACGGCGTCCGAGCTCCAGTCGTCGGGGTTCTGCGGCGTGCCGCCCTTGCTCTTGCCTTGCTCGCCGTCGCGGTGCACGCCGACGATCAGGCCTTGCAAATGATCGCTGAGCTGGGCGGCGGCGGTCACCGCATGCATGCGCTGCGCATGATCGGAGGTATAGCCGAACTTGTAGTCGGCGTAGAGCTTGCGGGTGGCCAGGTACTCTTCCGGCGTCTTGGTGATGAACGAGACCGCGCCGCCGATGCCCGGCGTGCCGGCGCCGGCCGGGCTGGTGCCGGAGCCGATGCGTACTTCGCGGAAGGTCTCGGGATCGAAGTAGTCGCGGCCGATGCCAAAGGCGTTGGTGGAATTGGCGTCCGGCTTGGGCGCGGCGTCGGGCAGCGCGATGCCGTCCAGCTCCAGGCTGACGCGGTTGCCTTCGGCGCCACGGATGTTGATGCCGGTATTGCCGGCGCCATCCCAGATATTGCCGGAGCCGCTGGCGGCGGACGGCACGCTGATCAGCGGCGAATAGCGCGCGAGGTTGGCCAGGTCGATGGCGTTGTTCTTGCCGATCTGCTCGGCGTCGATGACGGTGGTGGCGCCGTTGCGGGTGTTGCCGCTGTCGTCGCGTTTGGCCTTGACCAGGATCTCGCCCAGCGCGGGCGTGGCGGGCGCGTCGGCGGCATGGGCCGGCAGCAGCGCGGTGAGCACCGCCAGCGTGACGGCGTGAAGGATGAAAGGCGCGGCCGTATGCCGGGCGCCCGAAGTGATAGCGGCCATAGAGTTCCAGGAGTGAGGTGACGGCTGGCTCTCGGACCTACGGCGATTGCTGGCAAAAAACACATATTAACAATAATGATTCTCATTTACAAGTCGTGGAGAATAATTATTTTTCTTGCATCTAATTGTTCTTCGCTTATCTTGATAAAGCTCAATAGCCTTGCGCGAAGCGCCCGCAGAATACCGCTTCTAGCCAGTTCCCCCCGGAAAATTCATCCCCAGCTCAAACAGGAGGTCCACGATGGTAGCCAGTGGCAAAATTGTTCAACTCGGATCATATGCGGCGTCGAAGCAGAAAAATTCCATCTCCGGGCTTTCGTCCGGCGCCTTCATGACCGTGCAGCTGCACCTGGCGCGGTCGGCCAGCTTCGCGGGGGCCGGCATCATCGCCGGCGGGCCGTTCCGCTGCGCCGAGACCTACCAGGCCGGCGGCATGGTGACGCCGCAGGACTCCCGCATCGAGAACTCGCTGTACATCTGCATGAACCCGTTGATTCCGGCCACCAGCCCGGATGCGCAACGGCTGGCGGGCATGGCGCGCGACACGGCCCAGGCCGGCCTGATCGACGACGTCGCCAACCTGGCCGACGACCGGCTCTACATCTTCACCGGCAGCGAGGACGACGTGGTCTATTCCGACGTGGTGCGGCGCACCCGCGAGTTCTACGAGATGCTGGGCGTGAAGCAGGAGAACATCGCCTATCACGACAACATCCCCGCCGGGCACAGCATCATCACCGACAACCCGGAAGATTCGGAGCTGGCGACCAACCAGCCGCCGTACATCAACAACGGCGGCTTCATGCAATCGCACGACATCCTGCGCCACATCTACGGCCCGCTGAAGCCGCCCGCCGAGCAGCTCACCGGACAGTTGCAGTGCTTCGACCAGACCGAATTCCTGGGCGACGACGCGCCGTGGGCCAGCATGAGCAAGTTCGGCTACGCCTACATTCCGTCGAAGGTGCTGGCGGGGGAAGTGGCCGAGCCGCGCGTGCACATCGCCCTGCACGGCTGCAAGCAAGGCTACAACTACACCGACTACGTCAACGGCCGCGCCGACATCGCCAACCAGCCGCCGTACGGCAACCGCTACTTCACCACCACCGGCTACAACCACATCGCCGAGAGCAACGACATCATCGTGCTGTATCCGCAGGCCGAAGGCACGGACAACGGCGAGATTCAGAACCCGGATGGCTGCTGGGACTGGTGGGGATACAGCACCCGGTATGCCGAGTCGCCCTACTATTCGCGCGAGGCCGTGCAGATCAAGGCCATCCACAAAATGCTGGACCGACTTTGCGCTTGAGCGCATTCATGGAGAACGTAATGAACAAATTTCCCGCCACTGTCAGCCTGAATCCGATCCAAAACGAGAACGTCGTGGCCGAATCGGCCGCGTTTGCCACCAGCACGGTGGCGCCGCTGGCGCACGCGATGACCGCGCAAAGGCTGATCCAAAAGGACACCACCCACCTGATGAACAATGGCGCCTTGTCGATGGCGCTGGCGGCGCGCCTGTGGGATCCGTCGGTGTGGAGCGAGTTGACGCAGATGCAGGCGGCGATAGCGCAGCGGCTGCAGCTGCAGAACCAGAACTGGCGCAAGGGGTTTGCGATCCTGGCCGAGGACTACGCGCAGCTGCGGCAGGCCAACACCATGTCCAAGCTGCTGGAGAAGCAGGGCAATCTCATCTCGCAATCAGCCGACCTGATGACCAGCCAGGCCACGGACTTCGTGGCGCTGCTGGAAAACATCGACGTCGATTTCGGCTACTGGGCCAGCCAGAAACTATAGGCGTTCAACCCGCCAGGTAGTTGTTTTTGACGCGCACGTAGTGCTCCGCCGAGTACTTCAGGTAGGCGATTTCCTCGGCGGTGAGCGCCCTCACCTTCTGCGCCGGGCGGCCAACGTACAGGTGGCCGCTCTCCAGCACCTTGCCCGGCGGGACCAGGCTGCCGGCGCCGACCATCACGCGGTCCTGCACAACGACGTCGTCCATGATGATGGTGCCCATGCCGATCAGGCATTCATTACCGATGGTGCAGCCGTGCAGCAGCACCGAGTGGCCGATGGTGACGTAGTCGCCGATGATCAGCGGCGAGCCCTCGGGCTTGCCGGGGTGCTTGTGCGAGACGTGGCACATCGCGAAGTCCTGCACGTTGCTGCATTCGCCGACGACGATGCGGTTGACGTCGCCACGCAGCACGGTGTTGCACCAGATCGAGCTGTCGCGGCCGACGCGCACGTCGCCGATCACTTGCGCCGAGGCGTGCAGGTAGATGTTCTCGCCAAGGTAGGGGCTGGTGTTGAGGTAGCTGGAGATAGGCATGGTTTCCTGGAGTGGGTAGTTTAAGCGGCTTAGTTAGGCAACATACGTGCTGTCGCCGTGCGGCGCGGCGCGGAAGGCCGGCAGCGCTTCGGCCTGGCGCGAGAACTCGGCTTGCAGCGGATAGCGCGACGCGTCCACCACTTGCGGCAGCATCTGCTGCATGAAGTGCCAGGTCACGGCGGTCATCACACCGGCGTGGTCCAGCGCCGCCACCGACAGCGGATGCGCGCGCAGCTCGGCCTCCAGCGCGTCGAACGCCGCCAGCAACTGCACGGTCACGCGCTCGGCCCACGGCTGGTGCGCGGTCGGGCGCACCATGCCTTCATACACCAGCTGCACGCCCTTGTCGCAGGCGGCCAGCGCCAGGCCCAGCACGCGCAGCGAGCGCAACAGCTCGGTCGGCATCGACGGCGTCAGGCGGCTGGACGGCATGGCCAGCGCTTCCGCGTACTGCACGATCAGCGTTGAATCCATCAGCACGGTGCCGTCGTCGGCCAGGAAGGTCGGGGCCTTGACCACCGGGTTGATCTGGCGGAATTGATCGAAGGTGCTGAACACCGACAGCGACTGGTGCTCGAAGCGCACGCCCATCAGTTGCAAGGTCACCGCCACGCGGCGGACATAGGGTGAATCGAGCATGCCGATCAGTTTCATGTTTTCTCCAATGAGTTAAGCCAGCGCCCACTCGGCGGCAGTGCGCGCGTGGATGGCGGTGGTGTCGAACAGCGGCACGTCCGCATCCTGCGGCGCGACCAGCAACGAGATTTCGGTACAACCCAGGATGATAGCCTGTGCGCCCTGCTCCACCAAGCCGGCGATGATGCGGCGGTACTCGTCGCGCGAGGCGTCGACGATGCGGCCCAGGCACAGCTCTTCGTAGATGATGCGGTGGACGATGTCGCGGTCGTGCTGGCCGGGCACGATCACGTCGAGGCCGTGGCGCGCGCGCAGGCGGTCCTTGTAGAAGGCTTGCTCCATCGTGAAGCGCGTGCCCAGCAGGCCTACCTTCGTGTGGCCGGCCTGCTTGATGGCGGCGGCCGTGGGGTCGGCGATGTGGAACAGCGGGATGTCCACCGCCGCCTCGATCGCGGGCGCGACCTTGTGCATGGTGTTGGTGCACAGCACCAGGAAGTCGGCGCCGGCGGCGCGCAGCGAGCGGGCCGCATCGGCCAGCATGGCGCCGGCCGCGCCCCAGTCGCCGGCGTGCTGCAGGCGCTCGATTTCGTGGAAGTCGACGCTGTACAGCACCACCTTGGCCGAGTGCAGGCCGCCCAGGTGTTCCTTCACCGTCTCGTTGACCTGACGGTAGTAAGGCACCGTCGATTCCCAGCTCATGCCGCCTATCAGCCCTATCGTTTTCACCTGCGCTCCCTCAAGAAGTCGGAACGCAAGCATACACGGCGCCGCGCATTTGCGCAGCGGCCGCTGGTGCGCGCGGCGCGCACCTCACGCGTCGGCCCGGGCGTAGCTGACGGTCAGGATTTCCCACTGATGGCCGCCGGGCTCGTTCCAGTAGACGATGCTGCCGCCGTTGTAGCTGCCGACCTGATAGTCGATCTCGGCATGCACTGAGCTGCGGTAGGGAATGCCGGCGGCCTTGATGCGGCCGAGGATGGCGTCGAAGTCCGCCTGCTCCACGCGGAAACAGTAGTGTTGTAGCGGGATGGGTTCGGGCCACTGGTCGAAGTCGATGGTCAGGCCGTCGTTGACGAACACCGGTGCGAACGGGCCGACGCCATTTGCCGACCAGGACACACCCAGCAGTTCCGCCAGCTGCTTTGCTGCAGCGATCTTGTCGCGTACGGGTATCAACAAATGATCAAGATGAATAGTCATATGCACCTCCCGCTGTCATTTTAGCGCAGCGGCGCGGAGGTAGTCAGATCGCTTACGCCCCGAAGCAGTCCCTCAAAGTTTAGAATGCAATTCGAGATGCTCTACCAAACCAGCAAATCTACTACACGTCATAGCTAAATGTCGTTACCTGCCAACTAGGTTCCAGCCTGAGACGGAAACCGTAAGGGGCCGGACGCGTGATATCGTAGCGCCCAGCGAATAAATTAGCCGCAGCGAATTCGATGAATTTACCGTCCTTACCGTTGATTACTCTCGCCCCAGGGCTACTTAAGAGATTCAAGAATATCACTGGTTCGGCAACTCCGTCACATCGAATCGCTAGTTCCACGTCACCCGCCATCGGCCAAATGGTGAGAGCTAAATTTAACGGAGAGCGTTCGACGGAATAGCAATAGGAAATGCCATACTCCTCGCCTACAGGTACGACGCCCAAGGCATCAAGAAAATCTAGCGGTTCCCATGAAAATTCTGGCATCCAAATTCCGACAGTTGTTGAAGGTCCGTTATTGGCCGATCTCGGCCAAAACCATTCCTTCATATATGGTGTGCACTACCAGTTTCCGCTTATTTTTTCCGTATAAGAAAGCGTTCCTCGAGAAACCGAGCGGCATCGGCGTGGTTTACTTTCAAATCCCATAGGCCATCATTGATCATTTTCGCATCAGCCATACAGCGGCTTGCCTTTGCGTCTGCGTTTGGTAGGACGTCGATTGAATTCGTATTTCTTGCAATCTTAGCAGCTACCATCTTCGGGATTCCGACCATATACATTTGCTCGATTTCCTTCAGATAGGTAGGTGGATTTCCTGTTTGCTTGACAAGAGCAATCAGGTCCTCCTTAACGCGAGCACTTTCCGCAAGATACTCTTGGTGCCGTAGCAGCCAGGTAGAAAATGCACCTGTGAACGCATCAGTTGATTTCACACCAAACTGTGAACAGTACGAAACCATACCTATAAGTACTCGTCGGGTAGATTCCGGCACGGTGGCAGCAATGCCAATCATCCTCGCAGTTTTATCAGTAACAGGTAACGGCGAAGCGATTGCTGAAGTAGATAAGCCAGAAAGCAAAAATAAATTCGTAAGCATGACAACCAGATTTTTTGATAAGCGTCGATACACTGAAAATCCTGAAAAATTAACACACAAGAAGGGTCGGGCGGCGCTTCTGACCGTCAGCGCCACGGTCATGCTATTTACGCAGTAGCACCGAGATCGTCAGCGAAGTAAGCATCATTAAAACAAAAGCCAGTGCGGCAAGTTGCATACCGCCGCGCCACCCAAGCGCTTCGCCGCTAATGGCTGTTGCACGAAGTCGAAAAAACCATCCACCTATAATTGTTGTGACGAATAATCCAAAAAAATGCAGCATATCCGTAGCTCAGGCCGATGCCTAACCATTCGCCTGCGAAATTATTTGTTGATTTCAGGAATGCAATAATAATACCAAACACCACGCTATGCATCCAACTCAGCGAGGTCCGTTGCAATATTCTTGCAGCCAACTTTTGAAAAAGTGCAAAAAAATAACACAACCGAAAAATGTTATTACATAAAAGTAATTTTTCATTGCGTAATTTTATTATTTAAAATTCAATGGCCGTATATGGACTCCTCCTCGTTTGCAAACATTCCGTCTTTGACTTTGTAGGTACGACTGCTCACATATATTCGGTCTCTAACTGCTTTGCCCGTCGTCGGGCAAGGACCATAATGGGCTATTCGCGCGCCGGCTCCCTATCGCTACTTCGGGCTCGTAGGCCACAGACATTCTCGGGTTCTGCCGGCGCCGGTTCGACCTGTTGGCCATCAACGGCTTGTTTCGCAATCGTGGTTGGATACTCCTTTTTACGTACTAGCTGCTCTCTGCTTAAACTGCCACTGGACCAGGCTGGTAGTCCGTGCCCTTGGTCATCATCGCCCAGGCGATACGCGCCGTCTTGTTGGCCAGCGCGACCGCCGCGATGTTGTGGTGCCTCGTCTGAGCGATGTGTGTTACCCAGCGACTCATCCGATCATTCTTGCTGGCCGCCGTTCGTAAAACTGAACGGGCCCCGTGAATCAACAGCGTTCGCAACTGCGCGTCGCCGCGTTTCGTAATACCCAGCAATCGTTCCTTGCCGCCGGAGCTGTTCTGCCGTGGCGTTAGCCCCAACGATGCGGCCATCTGTCTGCCGCTGCTGAACTGTTTTGCGTCGCCGACGTTGGCCACAATCGCTGTAGCGATGATCGGGCCGACGCCCCGCAACTGCTGCAACCTGGCGGCGACCGGATCGGTAGCCGCCGCAATTTCAATTTCCTGATCCAATTCTTTAACTCTGAGTTCCAGGTTCATGAGATCAAGCCACAAGCCGCGCAGCATTCGACGGAACCGTAGCGTCAAACCATTCTCCATATCCTCTAGCCAGCAAGGCACGGCTGCTCGTAACTGGATCATTTCCCTTGGAGCTACCAAGCCATACTCGGAACATAGGCCGCGAATCTGGTTACCCTTGGCTCTGCGCTGATTACACAACTCAGCCCTGATCCGATGTATCGCTTGCAAGTCTTGCTGCTCGACTGATTTGATCGCGACGAAGCGCATGTTCGGACGACTCATTGCTTCGCAAATTGCCTCCGCATCGTTCGCGTCGTTCTTGTTGCTCTTCACGTACGGCTTGACGAATTGCGGTGCGATCAGCTTCACGGTGAAGCCTCGCTTCTGCAATTGCCGGGCCCAGTGATATGCGCCACCACAGGCTTCCATGCCAATTTCGCAGCCCGGCTCAATTTTTTCCAGCAACGCCCCGAGCCATTCTGCACGGCCCAGCTTCTTGCGCCACACGACCTTTTCGCAACGATCAACCCCGTGCACTTGAAAGACACTCTTGGCCAGATCGACGCCGACGCGGATAATCTTCATGGTGGACTCCTTCTCTCAACTGGTTGTGTCGAAACTCCAGTTTAGGCGCTCAGACGCCGACAGGTGAGGAGGAGTCCATCCCATTGCTACTGGCCGTATGCTGTCTCGGCAATTTTATCCATGATAATCAATATCCCCGCAGGTAGGGTCAATATCCTTCACTTGGTCAACGGGCGGCGATTGAAAGAGTGGAACGTGCTCACGCGCCAAGTACCAAGTTAGGTAAGCGCCGATTATTGGCACAAGCAAGATAAAGGCTGCGTGTGCCCACCGCTGCGTGGGTTCGTAGAACGGCGAGGCGAATACCTTTCGAACGGCGAGGCGAATACCTTTCGAACGGCGATTGCGTCCAGGGTAAGCGTCACCACAGCAAGTACCACGAGAATCCATCCGGTCGAAGTAAGTATGTTCATATCATTTTTGAAGAGCAGTTCTTGGCCGCTATAAGCCTCCGTCCCTTACTGCTTTTACGGTCCCAGTACCGATAACCCTGTCCAGTTCTCGGACTTCAAAATGCACACCTGGCCGGACGATGTCGCGTAAGTATTCCCAGCTTACAAAGCGAATTTTCACTTCGATGGTTTCCCCAGGAAAATGAAGAGTCTCATCCTGGTACTGGTGGAATCCACTGGCGAGCCAATCCAATTCCGAAAATTTGTGATGTGGGGCGTACCCGCCCCTTACCCCGTTGACTACAGGTTCGGGTACATCATCAAGAAAGGTAATGTCCGCAACGATGTCATGCATAAAAATTCAAAGTCAAATTGTTGGCGGTCCGCTTGTGGCCGATTACGGTCCCTGCATATGCCCAATTAAACCTGCGATCCGGACCACTTCAACAGATTCATCTTCAAAAGTTCCTGCGTTCGACCATGTGCTGTCGCAGAGCTCCCAGCTGACCTGTGTCGTGCGCAAATGGGCAAGAATTTCGGCCCTTGCGTCTATGAATTTCAGTGGATGACCCGCGATGCCGCCTTTGACCCGACTCATTGATATCTCAACCCATTCAATATCGCGGAACGGAAAGAGGCCTCCTGGCCCCTCAAGATAGCCTCTACTCGGAATCGTGAGTAGCTGTCCCCAATGTCCCTCTTGTGAGTCACTGCCAACCTTTGCGCAGACGCGAACCCAACAACGTAGATTTGAAACCAATTCACATATGGGCGACCAATACGATAAAGCGTCGTTCAAACTTTCACCTATTTTAAACCCCTATTTTTAGCATGGGCGGCCACTCTTGGCCGATACAGGACCAGACCCCTTCCTATCCGCTCAGACAGCGCTTGCCAATCTGGGCAACTATTTAAACACGTAAGCGACAACGGGCGCCAATGCTGTCAGGACTGACGTTCAACCACCCTCTCCGGCTCGATCTGTTTGCGGGGACGATAGCCGGGGGCCAGCAGCTTGTATTGCTGGCGGTGTTTGAACTCGGCCGCGCGCTGCTGCCAAGTCGGGCCGTTTGCGGGCGGGGCCGGCAGCACGGTCGGTTCGCCGTTCATCTTCAACTCGGCCACCGGGGCGTCGCCGGCGTCGTCCTTGTTGTCGGTGTAGTGGATGCGGCCTTGGGCGTCGGCCCATTTGTAGATCTGGGCGTGGCCGCTGGCGCAGGCGCACAGCAAGGCGATGGTGAGCAGGGTCCGCGACATGATGGGTGTTCTCATGGAGAATCGACCCGCCGATTGTACGAAAAAGTTCTAGCAAGAAATCTATTGAAATGTCACCACTATTGCAGCAGCACCACGGCGCCGCGCGCGATCGAGTGCACCACGGCCATCACGTCCCAGTTGGTGAGGCGGATGCAGCCGTGCGACTGGGTCTTGCCGATCTTGCCCGGCTCGGGCGTGCCGTGGATGCCGTAGTGTTCCTTGCTCAGCTCGATCCACGCGACGCCGACCGGATTGTTGGGCCCGGCCGCGATGCGGGCCTTGGCGTCGCCGGCCTTGGCGTCCCAGAACAGCTTGGGGTTGTAGCGGTATTCGGGATTGGTGGCCACGCCGCGCACCTGCCAGCGGCCTTCGGGCAGCGGGTCGTGCTTGCTGCCGGTGCTGGCGGGGAATTGCGCGAACGGCGTGCCGCCCGCGTCGAGCAGGGTCAACGTGCCATCGTGGGCGTCGACCAGGAGGGAGCTGGCCTTCGGCAGCGGCTTGGCGGCGGCCACGTTGGGCACGGTCAGCTGGGTGCCGGCACGCGCCAGCGATTTGCCGGGATTGAGGCGGCGCAGCAGCTCGGGGCTGCAATGAAAGCGTTCGCCCAGCGCCTCGGCCAGGCTGGCGTAGCCCAGCGCTGGCAGCTTGGCCTTGGCCATCATGCCGGCCGGGACCGGCGTGTACGGGCCGGCGACGTCCTGCGCGGTGATGGTGTAGGTGTCGAGCACGGGCGCCTGGTCGCGCTCCAGCTCGGTCCAGGTGGCGGCATCGACCACGCCGGTCAGCGGCAGCTGGTGTAGCTTCTGGAAGCCGATGACGGCCTTGCGCATATTGCTGCCGTAGGCGCCGTCCATTTCGCCGGACGAGAAGTGCGCGCGGTCGAGCAGCACTTGTGCCCGTACAACCTGATCGCCCTTGGCGTGCGGGCCGACGGTGGCGGCGTGGGCGATGCCGGCCGTCGCCAGCGCTATTGCAAAAAACAAGACTCTCAAACCAAAACTCGACTGACGATGTGGGCGCCTATTCTAGCTCAAGCCTGCTCGCCGCGGCGCTGGTTCATAAGGAAGGATTCTCGTCGATGACAGTGACCGTCTCGATCAGCTTGAAGACCGATTCCAGTTCATCCTTGGACGGCTGCACCAGCGAAACGTGCAGGTCGGCCCATTTGCCGTTCTTGACAAACAGGTAGTACAGATTAAATGCGCGCACCTTGCGCTCGCCTACCGGCACTTCTATCAAGTAGGTCACCTGCACGCCGCCAGCTACCGTGTTAGCCCTGACCGAGTTACTGACGATGTAAGGAAAGCTCTGCATCTTCTTGACGAAGCATTTGTAGCGGTTGTCATCGCTGTCGCCGCCTTCGCACAAGGGTTTGCTGACATGCAGAGATAAATTCAGCTTACCTGCGTTACCGCTATAGACATGGCCTTCGCGCGCGGCGGGGACTTCGCTCATGGCAGGCGCATCCAGCTTCAACGTCCATCCTTCACCAGGAACGGGGATCCTCAATTCGTCGGCAAGCGCCACGTGTGCGCAGCAAAAAATCCATAGCGCGAGCGCTATCCGCTTGACCGTCATCGCGGACTCCCGTTGATGACCGCTTCGATGCGGTGGCCGTCCGGGTCGACCAGGAAGGCGGCGTAGTAATGGTCGCCGTAGTCGGGCCGCAGGCCGGGGGCGCCGTTGTCGCGGCCGCCGACGCGCAGCGCGTCGGCATGGAAGGCGTCGACGGCGGCGCGGCTCGGCGCGGCGAAGGCCATGTGGAAGCCGGCGCCAGGCGGCGTGGCGTCGGGACGCAGCTTCAGGCACAGCAGGTCCTTGTCGTCTTCCAGGCCGTAGCCGATGGCCTCGTCGTCCTCGAACACACGGCGGAAGCCGAGCGCGCCCAGCGCGGCGTCGTAGAAGGCCCCGGCAAGCGCGAGGTCGCGCACGCCGAATGAGATGTGATGCAGCATATTAGGAGTCCAGTTGTTGAGCGACTTCCCAGCTGTGGCCGGCAGGGTCGACGAAGTTTGCGGTGCGCATGCCCCACGGGCGGTTGACGGGGCCCGCGAGCAGGGTCACGCCGCGCTGTTGCAGATGCGCGCAGACCGCGTCCACGTCCGCCACCCAGATGCTGAGCTGGAAGCGCGAGCCGGCCTCGCGCGGCGCCACCACGCCCGGTGCAATGATCTCCGGCGCGCTGCCCGTGTGCAGCAGGTTGACGATCAGCGTGTCGAACTTGAGCGCGGCCGATACCGCGTCCTCATACACGACCGGCGCGCCGAACACGTCGATGTAGAACGCCTTCGTCGCCGCCACGTCCTCGACGAACAGGCTGATGGCGCTTACATGGTTCAGATGGTTTGTCATGGCTCTATTTTCCGGTATCGTTGCACGAAGGTGCCGAGGTGGCCCCGGTGCGCGTCCAGCCAGCTCCACAGCGCTTCGACCTGCGCGGGATGGACGCGGTAGTAGCTGGCGTTGAAGGCCAGCCACAACCGCGTGTTGATCAGCGGCTGCGGCAGCTGCACCACCGCGCCGCGATAGCGCTTCAAGGTGGCGGCCAGGTGCTCCGGCTTGACCAGGCTGACCACTACGCCGTCCACCCGCCCCAGCTTGAGCTTCTCGATGTTGCGCTCCAGGTCGCGGGCGCCGTCGTCCACGGTCAGGCCGGATTCGCGCAGGCGGGCGTTGGCACTGCTGCCCTGCGTCGCGCCCAGCACCTTGCCGCGGAAATACTCGCCGGGATTGGTGCCGGCCGGCAGCTTGTCCCTGGCGCGCACCAGCACCACCAGCGTGTTGTGCAGCGCTCGGTTGAGGTCGACGTTGCCGTCCTTGTCGCGCGGCAGCGCGATCGACGGCGCATAGCTGGGCTGCTCGCCCAGCGGCGTCATGTCGATGTCGCCGGCCTCCAGCGCCACGCGCAGCCGCGCCACCGGCAGGCGCACCAGCGTGGGCGGACAGTTGAAGCCGGATTCCATGACGGCGCTGCGGATCAGGTCGACCGCCGCGCCGGGCGGCTCGGGCACCTGCTCGCCCTCGCCGATCCAGTACGGCGGACGGTTCTGGTCCATATAGCCGACCCGCAACGGCGTGCAGGCGCCGGCGCCGTGCGCGACGGGGGCAAGCGTGGCCAACATCAGCAGTATGCCAGCGCGGATCGCCATGGGTGATCAGTTTTCGGGAGGTTTAGGGGCAAGCGGCGGCGGCGCTGCGGCCTGGCCCTTGCCGACGATCTGGATGAAGATTTCGTTTTGCTTGATCATGCTGAGCTCGTAGCGAGCACGCTCCTCCACCGCGCCGGTGCCGTCCTTGAGGTCGCGCACTTCGGAGTCGAGCTTGGCGTTGCGGGCGATCAGTTCCGCGTTTTTCTTGTGGGCGATGTCGACCTGCCCTTCGAAGTCCTTCACGCGCAGCCATCCCCCCTTCCCCAACCAGAGCGGGTACTGGATCAACAGCAGCAGGGCTGCCAGTGCGAGGGTGATCAGACGCATGGAGTCGACAGCGGCCGGAACGGGTCCGGCCGCGCTTGCTAAATTACTTCAGATTATAGAACGCGTCGCGGCCAGGGTAGGAAGCGATGTCGCCCAGGTCTTCTTCGATGCGCAGCAGCTGGTTGTACTTGGCCATGCGGTCCGAACGCGACATCGAGCCGGTCTTGATCTGCAGGGCGTTCAGGCCAACGGCGATATCGGCGATGGTCGAATCCTCGGTCTCGCCCGAACGGTGCGAGATCACGGCGGTGTAGCCGGCGCGCTTGGCCATTTCGATGGCGGCGAAGGTTTCGGTCAGGGTGCCGATCTGGTTGATCTTGATCAGGATGGAGTTGGCGATGCCTTTCGAGATGCCTTCCTTCAGGATCTTGGTGTTGGTGACGTACAGGTCGTCGCCCACCAGTTGGATCTTCTTGCCCAGTTCCTTGGTCAGGATCGCCCAGCCGTCCCAGTCGCCCTCGTGCATCGCGTCCTCGATCGAGATGATCGGGTACTTGTCGCACCAGGTCGCCAGCAGGTTGGTGAACTCGGTGGCGGTCAGGCTCAGGCCCTCGCCTTCCAGCTCGTACTTGCCGTCCTTGTAGAACTCGGAGGCGGCGCAGTCCAGGCCGATGGCGATCTGGGTGCCCGGCTCGTAGCCTGCTTCTTCGATCGCCTGGATGATCAGCTTGATCGCTTCCTCATGGTTGGCCAGCGATGGCGCGAAACCGCCCTCGTCGCCCACGGCGGTGCTCAGGCCCTTCTTGTGCAGGATCTTCTTCAGCGTGTGGAACACTTCGGCGCCGTAGCGCACCGCTTCCTTGAACGACGGCGCGCCCACTGGAATGATCATGAATTCCTGGATGTCCAGGTTGTTGTCGGCGTGCGCGCCGCCGTTGATCACGTTCATCATCGGCACCGGCAGCTGCATCGCGCCCGAACCGCCGAAGTAGCGGTACAGCGGCAGGCCGGCTTCCTCGGCGGCGGCCTTGGCCACGGCCATCGACACGGCCAGCATGGCGTTGGCGCCCAGGCGGGCCTTGTTCTCGGTGCCGTCCAGGTCGATCAGGGTGCGGTCCAGGAAGGCTTGCTCATTGGCGTCCAGGCCCATGATGGCTTCCGAGATTTCGGTGTTGATGTTCTCGCAGGCTTGCAGCACGCCCTTGCCGAAGTAACGCTTCGGATCGCCGTCGCGCAGCTCGATCGCTTCGCGCGAACCGGTCGACGCGCCCGACGGCACGGCGGCGCGGCCCATCACGCCCGATTCCAGCAGCACGTCGCATTCGACGGTAGGATTGCCGCGCGAGTCAATGATTTCACGTCCGATGATGTCAACAATAGCACTCATGTCATTCTCCAAAGTTAGGCGATGCGAAGTCGCTACGCGTTCTGATGCGCGTTGCGGACGAAATAACGGGGATTGTACCCGGCGCGCGAGCGCCACTCATACGGAAACCCGTACGCCAGGTATGCTGCATTAGTTGAAGCTGCTTTCGAGGAAGCCGGCTTTCTTGGTGATGCGGTCCAGCTCGATCAGCGTGGACAGCAACTCCTTCATGCGACCCAGCGGCACGGCGTTCGGGCCGTCCGACAGGGCTTCTGCAGGGTTGGGATGGGTTTCCATGAAGACGCCGGCCACGCCCACGGCCACGGCCGCGCGCGACAGCACGGGCACCATCTCGCGCATGCCACCGGACGAGGTGCCGTTACCGCCTGGCAGTTGCACCGAGTGGGTGGCGTCGAACACCACCGGGCAGTTCGATTCGCGCATGATGGCCAGCGAACGCATGTCCGAGACCAGGTTGTTGTAGCCGAAGGAGGCGCCGCGCTCGCAGGCCATGAAGTTGTCTTCGTTCAGGCCCTTGGCCTTGGCGGCCAGGCGGGCTTTGTCGATGACGTTCTTCATGTCGTGCGGGGCGAGGAACTGGCCCTTCTTGATGTTGACCGGCAGGCCCGATTCCGCGCAGGCGACGATGAAGTCGGTCTGGCGGCACAGGAAGGCCGGGGTCTGCAGCACGTCGACCACCGCCGAGACTTCGGCGATTTCGTCGATCGAGTGCACGTCGGTCAGCACCGGCACGCCCAGCTCGCGCTTGACGTCGCCCAGGATCTCCAGGCCCTTGTCGCGGCCGGGACCGCGGTACGAGGTACCGGAGGAACGATTGGCCTTGTCGAACGAGGACTTGTAGATGAACGGGATGCCCAGCGCGGCCGTCATTTCCTTGAGCGCGCCGGCGGTGTCGAACGCCATCTGGCGCGATTCGATCACGCAGGTGCCGGCGATCAGGAAGAACGGCTGGTCGAGGCCAACGTCAAATCCGCACAGTTTCATGCTGCATCTCCTTGCAGGGCATCGGTGACAGCGTGCAGGCGGTTGCCGCCGGCGGCCTTGTGGGCCAGTGCTGCCTTGATGTAGGACGTGAACAGCGGATGGCCGTCACGCGGGGTCGATTTGAATTCAGGGTGGTACTGCACGCCCATGTACCAAGGGTGCGCGTTCTCGCCGGTGCGCGGCAGTTCCATGATTTCGCACAGGTCTTCGGTCGGGGTGCGGGCCGCGACCACCAGGCCGGCCGCTTCCACGCGCGGCAGGTAGTGGTTGTTGGCCTCGTAGCGATGGCGGTGACGCTCGGTGACCACGGCGCCGTAGATTTCCGACGCCAGCGTGCCCGGCTTGATGGCGCAGGTCTGCGCGCCCAGGCGCATGGTGCCGCCCATGTCGGAGTTCTCGTCGCGCTTCTCGACCTTGCCGTCCTGGCCTTGCCATTCGTCGATCAGGGCGACCACGGGCTGCGAGGTTTCCAGGTCGAACTCGGTGGAGTTGGCGTGCGTCAGGCCGGCCTTGTGGCGGGCGTATTCGATCAGCGCCACCTGCATGCCGAGGCAGATGCCCAGGTAAGGGATCTTGTTCTCGCGGGCGAATTGCGCGGCCATGATCTTGCCTTCCACGCCGCGCTTGCCGAAGCCGCCCGGTACCAGGATGGCGTCGTACTTGCCCAGCGCGGCGCAGCCGGTGGTTTCGATCTCTTCCGAGTCGATGTACTCGATGTTGACCTTGGATTCGTTGTGGATGCCGGCGTGGCGCAGCGCCTCGGTCAGCGACTTGTACGATTCGGTCAGTTCCACGTACTTGCCGACCATGCCGATCGACACTTCGGTCTTCGGATGTTCCAGCGTGTAGATCAGGCGGCTCCAGACCGACAGGTCGGCCGGGGCCGGGTTCAGGTCCAGCGCCTCGCAGATGATCGCGTCCAGGCCCTGGTCGTGCAGCATCTGCGGCACTTTGTAGATGGTGTCGACGTCCCACACGGAGATCACGGCCTGCTCTTCGATGTTCGAGAACAGCGAGATCTTGGCGCGCTCGTCTTCCGGGATGGCGCGGTCGGCGCGGCACAGCAGCGCGTTCGGCGAGATGCCGATTTCGCGCAGCTTCTGCACCGAGTGCTGGGTCGGCTTGGTTTTCAGCTCACCGGCGGAGGCGATGAACGGCACCAGCGTCAGGTGGACGAAGGCGGTGTTCTTGCGGCCGGCGCGCAGGCTCAGCTGACGCGCGGCCTCCAGGAACGGCAGCGATTCGATGTCGCCCACGGTGCCGCCGATTTCGCACAGCGCCACGTCGTAGCCTTCGGCGCCGCGACGGATGTAGTCCTGGATTTCGTTGGTGATGTGCGGGATCACCTGCACCGTCTTGCCCAGGTACTCGCCGCGGCGTTCCTTGCGGATCACCGATTCGTAGATCTGGCCGGTGGTGAAGTTGTTCACCTTTTTCATCCGGGTGGAAATGAAGCGCTCGTAGTGGCCGAGGTCGAGGTCGGTTTCGGCCCCGTCGTCGGTGACGAAGACTTCACCGTGTTGCATAGGGCTCATCGTGCCAGGATCGACGTTGATGTACGGGTCGAGCTTGAGCATGGTGACTTTGAGGCCGCGCGATTCGAGGATCGCGGCGAGAGAGGCGGCGGCAATCCCTTTACCAAGGGAAGACACGACGCCGCCAGTGACGAAGACAAATTTGGTCATTGCAGATGGTGCCGAACGGCACGTGCGGGAAATTGAAATTATACCCTAAAAGATGCGATTCTTCACCTTCCTGCCCGGAAAAATCCGCGCCCGGGCGTGCCCGCCCCTCGCCGCGCCCATCCACCGTCACTGTGCTGCACCGTACAGACCGCCCTGTCCGATCGGTCAAAAATGATGACTCATTGATAATCCAGGAGGTCAAAATGAACTACGAAGAACTCGATGCCTTGGGCATGTACGTCGACCATGGCCACAAGGGCCCCGGCCCGGAACTGATGGGCGCCGACACGCTGATCGGCAACCACGTCCACAACCTGAAGAACGAGCACCTCGGCGAGATCAAGGAAATCATGCTCGACATGCGCACCGGCGGCATCGCCTATGCGGTGATGTCGCACGGCGGCGTGTTCACGCTGGGCGAGAAACTGTTCGCCGTGCCGTGGGAGGCGCTGGCGCTGGACACGGTCAACAAACGCTTCACGCTCAACCTGGACAAGGAACGCATCGACAGCGCCCCCGGCTTCGATTCCGACCACTGGCCCGACATGGCCAACCAGACCTGGGCCAGCCAGATCCACACCTACTACGGCACCAACGCCGACCGCAGCGCCGGCCTGCGGCGCTGATCAGCAGAAATCGCGGCTGACGGTCGGCAGCCGTCCCAGCAGGTGGGACATGTCGACCAGCCGCTTGGCGACCAGGTGGCGCACGATGCCCTCCTGCTGCCAGACGCCATACACCCCCAGCAGCGGCGCGCCCAGCACTTCGCGCCGCTGTTGCTCGACCAGCGCCGGCCAGACGATGACGTTGACGCTGCCGGTCTCATCCTCAATGGTGATGAACAGCACGCCCTTGGCCGTGCCCGGACGCTGGCGCACCGTGACCATGCCGCAGGCGCGCGCCAGCATGCCGTTGGTGTAGGTGTTGAGCGTGGCGGCCGGCATGAAGCGGTGCTCCAGCAGCTTGGGCCGCAGCAGCGCCAGCGGATGGCGGCCCAGCGTCAGCCCGTGCGAGCGGTAGTCGCCCAGGATGTCCTCGCCCTCGGTCGGCGGCCTGAGCGCGGGCAGGTCCTCGACCGGCGTGGTGGGGCGCAGCAAATCCTTGTCCGGCATGGCGCCGACCGCCTGCCACAGCGCTTGCCGCCGGTTGCCGGCCAGCGCTTGCAGCGCGTTGCCGGCGGCCAGCACCTGCAGGTCGTGACGGTCGAGGTCGGCGCGCCGCGCCAGGTCGGCCACGCCGGCGAACGGGTGCAGCGCGCGCTCGCGCTCGATGCGCCGGGCCGCCTCCTCCCGCATGCCCTTCATCAGCGACAAGCCCAGCCGCACGGCCGGTTGGTTGCGCTGGCCCACCCGCTCCTCCAGCGAGCTGTCCCACCCGCTGACGGTGACGTCGATCTCGCGCACCTGCACGCCGTGGCGTTTGGCGTCCTGCACCAGCTGCGACGGGCTGTAGAAACCCATCGGCTGGCTGTTGAGCAGCGCGCACAGGAAGGCGGCCGGCTCGTGGCACTTGAGCCAGGAACTGGCATAAGTCAGCAGCGCGAAGCTGGCGGCGTGCGATTCGGGGAAGCCGTATTCGCCGAAGCCCTTGATCTGCTCGCAGATGGCGGCGGCGAAGGCTTCGTCGTAGCCGCGCTCGCGCATGCCGTCCATGATGCGCTGCTGGTATTTGTCGACCCCGCCCTTGCGCTTCCACGCGGCCATCGCGCGCCGCAGCTGGTCGGCCTCGCCCTCGCTGAAGCCGGCGGCGATGACGGCGATCTGCATCACCTGCTCCTGGAAAATCGGCACGCCCAGCGTGCGCTTGAGCGCTTCATCCAGTCCCGGCGGGGAATCGATCAGCTTGGCGTTCATGCGCCGCTGCAGATACGGATGCACCATGCCGCCCTGGATCGGCCCCGGCCGCACCAGCGCGACCTCGATCACCAGGTCGTAGAACTCCTTGGGCCGCAGGCGCGGCAGCATGCTCATCTGCGCGCGCGACTCGATCTGGAACACGCCGATGGTG
This sequence comes from Duganella sp. BJB1802, assembly GCF_013369445.1. Lineage (NCBI taxonomy): Bacteria > Pseudomonadati > Pseudomonadota > Betaproteobacteria > Burkholderiales > Oxalobacteraceae > Duganella > Duganella sp. BJB1802. The sequence continues at coordinate 180,665 of NZ_JABWEF010000013.1, forward strand.
TCGGCTTCGCACATCATGGCGTAGGTGGCCTTGTCCTCCTTGGGGATGTCCTGCATCCGGAACGGCGCGCCGCGCTGCGCGCCCACCAGCGCCAGCGCGCGCCGCAATGCCGACAACATGCCCAGCGCCAGCACGTCCACCTTCATCAGGCCCAGCTCTTCAAGATCGTCCTTGTCCCACTGGATCACGCAGCGCCCTTCCATCGTGGCGGCCTCGATCGGCACCAGGCGCGACAATTTTTCGTGCGAGATGACGAAGCCGCCCGGATGCTGCGACAGGTGGCGCGGGAAGCCCAGCAAGGCGATCGCCAGCGCGGCCCACTGCTGCGCCAGCTGCGATTCCGGATCCAGCCCGCACTCGGCCAGCCGGCCCAGCAGGTCGTTGCGGCTGTCGAACCAGTGGTGGGCCTTGGTCACCTTCTCGACGATGGCCAGGTCCACGCCCAGCGCCTTGCCGCTGTCGCGCAGCGCGCTCTTGGGCCGGTAGCTGATGACCACGGCCGCCAGCGCGGCGCGGTCGGCGCCGTATTTTTTGTAGATGTACTGGATCACCTCCTCGCGCCGCTGGTGCTCGAAGTCGACGTCGATGTCGGGCGGTTCGTTGCGCTCCCGGGAAATGAAACGTCCGGTCAGCATGTTGCTGCGCTCGGGATCGACCTCGGTCACGCCGAGGCAGTAGCAAACCACCGAGTTGGCCGCCGATCCCCTGCCCTGGCACAGGATGTCCTGCGAGCGGGCGTAGCGGACGATATCGTAGACCGTCAGGAAGTACGGCTCGTATTCCAGTTCCGCGATCAGCTCCAGCTCCTTCTCGATCTGCCCGCGCACCTTGGCGGACACGCCGGCAGGGAAGCGCCGCTGCGCGCCGGCATACACCTCCTGCCGCAGATAGCTGCCCGGCGTGTGGCCCGGCGGCACCAGCTCGTGCGGGTATTCATAGCGCAGCTCGCTCAGGCTGAACTTGCATTGCTGGAGAATGTTGAGCGTTTCGGCCAGCGCCTGCGGCGGATACAGGTTGGCCAACCGCAGCCGCGAGCGCAGGTGCTGCTCGGCGTTCTGCGCCAGCGCGTAGCCGCACTCGGCCACCGGCTTGCCGACCCGCACCGCACACAGGGTGTCGAGCAGCGGCTTGCGCGAGCGCACGTGCATGCAGACATGGCCCAGCGCCACCACCGGCATGCCGTGTTGCAGCGCCACCTCGTCGATGCTGAGACGGTGCGCCTCGTCCAGCGCGCGCTGCAGCAGGTTCAGCCCCATCCAGCTACGGCCCGGAAACGTGACCTCCATCCACGCCGCCTGCGCGTGCAGGCGGTCGACATCGTCCGGCTGAAACGCCGGGTAATGCGGCAGCAGGATCATCAGGCACCCGGGCAGGCCCTTCAGGTGGGCGTAGGCCGGAGGAGGCGCCGCCAGGTCGGCCGGCGTGAGCAGGTAGCTGCCCTTGGCCACGCGGTTGCGCCCTATCGTGATGAGCTCGCAAAGATTGCCGTAACCCTCGCGGTTCTGCGCCAGCGCCAGCAGCGACAGCGCCGGGCTGCCGTCGGGATTCTTCAGATGGAAATGACTGCCGATCAGCAGCGGCAGGTTGGCGTCCCTGGCCTGCGCGTGAGCGCGCACTACGCCTGCCAGCGAGCATTCGTCGGTGATGGCCAGGCCGGCATAGTCCAGCTGCGCGGCGCGCGCGACCAATTCCTCGGCGCTGGACGCGCCTTGCAAAAAGGAGAAATTGGTCATGCAGAACAGCTCTGCGTAGGCCGGCAAGATGGTATTCATGGTGATATACTGTGTTTTTATACAGTATCATACACCCTGCGCAGCCCTCCGTCGCAATGCACGTACTCATTTGATTGTTTTAGTTGTTTTAGTTGTTTGACGTAGAATGAGACTTGAAAATGGAGGCAATCATGAGCAAGGCTGCAATCGGCAAGGTAGCAAAGAAGGGGGCAGCGGGCACAAAGGACAACAACTCGGTGGTCAAAGCCTTGAACACAATCGCCAATCGCGGTGTCGATATCGGCAATGGTTTTTATTTGATCGAGATTAAACACAACACTACAGCCCCGGCGGAACGCAAGCAGCCACTGGTACCAATGCAACCTCAAAAGCTACCTGGCATCAAGCCAGTTCCCAAGGAAGAAATCGAACATATCTTCAGTATGTTCATGCCCTCTGGTGCGCAGCCCGCTCGCAACGTCACTCCTGAAGCAAATACTGCGTTCTTGACCCAGCTCGCGAGAAATGAAAAAGCCTCCATCAAGCGCCTGGCCGAAACCGGGGATCTGGTTAATTCCCGGGAGCTCGCGGGACTCCTGGGTGTGACCCCTCAAGCCGTCTATAAAGCCGTCGGGGACCTGCGGATGTTTTCATTGGACGCCGGCGGCCGTAACAAGCTGTACCCAGCCTTCTTTGCCGACCACGGACTGGAACGCGACCAGTTGGAAACCGTTTGCAAGGAACTCAATCACCTGCCGGGTACGAGCAAGTGGCAATTCTTCACAACACCACGTCTTTCGCTGAGTAAAAAGAATCCACTCGATGCTTTGCGAAAAGGGAAGTTTGCGGATGTCCTGGCCGCCGCCAAAGCATTCAAAGAGGCTTGATTGGCAGCGAAACGACTGTCCTTGCCAGACCGCGCCTTGGCGACGGACACTACTCTACCCGTTGTCCGAATGACGATTCCCGATCTCGTCAGGATCTCAGGGCATCAGACAGGCGAACCCTTTTTCGGCGCCAGCGGCGGCAACCGCTTCGACGCACCAGGCTGTCGTACAGGTTCACCAGAATACAAGTGCTGTTACCTCAGCCTCTCTTTCGACGTTGCGCTTGCAGAGTCGCTACTGCACGATGCGGTTCCGGTTCGCGGTGAATTTCCCGTCGTCCAATCTGAGATAGACCGACGCTGGGTGCACCGCTTCAAGGGCACACTCGACCTGATGGACCTCACCGGTCCGCTACTCAAGCGAATGGGTGGCCACGCAGGACTGACCGGATCGGGCGACTACAAAATAACTCAGAAATGGGCGCTGGCAGTCTTCAACAATCCACGACACGTCGATGGCTTCCTGTATATGTCCCGCCATCTGCCGACACAGCAGGCCATAGTGCTGTTCGATCGCGCAAAATCGAAACTTGCCGCACAAGGTAAAGCAATCGAACTGCCGAACGCCCCCGAGATGCCTGCCACAATGGCAACTTTTCATATCAAGTCAATCTAACGCTACGCCTATGCACCTAAGTAAAACTACGCATCCGCCTAGCAACTATGGCGCGGCAAAACAACAATAAATAAAGTTTGCCCGCAAAATTGTCAGAATCCCCACTCCGTCAGAGCGATTTGACTAAAATCAAATTTTTCACGGGAGAGAAAACTTGTTCGCCACCACGCCACTTCGTAATGCCGTACTGCTCAGCCTGTACGGCGCAGCCGCCCTGAGCCTCGCACCCTCCGCCTTCGCGCAGTCCGCGCCGGAAGCCAAGCCAGATACCCCCATCCAGTCGGTCAGCATCGTCGGCTCGCGCCGCGCGACCAGTTCCTCCACCGACACCGTGGTGCCGGTCGATATCATTCCGATGAGCAAGTCCACAGAACAAGGCGGCCAGTTCGACCTGGCGCAAACGCTGACTTATATCTCGCCATCGTTCAATTCGACCCGCCAGAGCGGCTCCGACGGCGCCGACCTGGTCGATTCGGCCGCGCTGCGCGGCCTCGGTTCGGACCAGACCCTGGTGCTGGTCAACGGCAAGCGCCGCCACACCACCGCGCTGGTCAACCTGTTCGGCGCGCGCAACCGCGGCAACACCGGCACCGACATGAACACCATCCCGCTGCTGGCGATCAAGGACGTGCAGGTGCTGCGCGACGGCGCCGCCGCCCAGTACGGCTCGGACGCCATCGCCGGCGTGATGGACATCGGCCTGAAGAAAAGCAAGGGCTGCGAAGCGGTCGCCGGCTTCAGCGAATACTCCAAGCGCGACGGCAAGAACTACCTGACCTCTGCCTACTGCGGCTTCGAGATCGGCAACGGCGGCACGCTTGGCATCACCGGCGAATACCTCGACCGTGGCCGCTCCAACCGCGCCGACGCCGACAATCCGCGCATCATCGGCGACAGCAAGACCAAGAACCAGACCATCTACCTGAACGGCGAACTGCCGACCGTCGGCACCGGCAAGCTGTACTTCACCGCCGGCGGCCAGACCCGCGACGCCTCCAGCGCCGCCTTCGCGCGCGGCGGCGTCGGTTCCGACGACATCCCGAGCCGCAACTCGGCCGCGATGTACCCGAACGGCTTCGTCCCGTTCATCAACGCCGACATCGACGACCGCTACGCCATCCTCGGCCACCGCAGCATGGTGGGCGACTGGAACCTGGACGTGTCGCAGACCTATGGCTACAACAAGATGAAGTACAACATCAGCCATACGATCAACGCCTCGATCGCCAACAAGGACCTGCTGGCCGGCGGCAAGGGCATCAGCCCGGACCATTTCGACGCGGGCGGCTTCTCGTTCCAGCAGCTGACCACCAACCTCGACCTGAACCACTACTACGACGGCCTGGTCGGCGACGGCCTGAACGTGGCCTTCGGCGGCGAATACCGCAGCGAGAACTACAAGATCTTCGCCGGCGAACCGGGCTCGTACAACGACGTCGACGGCGTCGGCTTCGGCGGCAACGCCGGCAGCCAGGGCTTCCCCGGCTTCCAGCCTGCCGACCAGGTCAACGCCAAGCGCCACAGCACCGCCGCCTACCTCGACCTGGAAGCTGACCTGAACAAGACGGTCAAGCTGCAGGGCGCGGTGCGCTACGAGAAGTTCAGCGACTTCGGCTCCACCGTCACCGGCAAGCTGGCCGGCAGCGTGCGCGTGGCCGACAGCGTGCTGCTGCGCGGCTCGGCCAGCACCGGCTTCCGCGCGCCGTCGCTGCAACAAGTTTATTTCTCGTCGACCTTCACCGACTTCATCGGCGGCGTACCGACCGACGTGGTGCTGGCGCCGAACGGCGGCACCGTCGCCAACGCGGCCGGCATTCCCAAGCTGAAGGAAGAAAAGTCGACCAGCTTCACGCTGGGCACGACCTGGACGCCGAACGCCGCGCTGTCCGTGACGGCCGACCTGTACGACATCAAGATCAAGGACCGCATCGTGCTGTCGGGCCGCTTCAACGCCGACACCTACCCCGACCTGGCCGAGCGCCTGGCCAAGCTGGGCGTGGGCGAAGCGCAGTTCTTCGTCAACTCGGTCGACACCAAGACCCAGGGCCTGGACCTGACCGCGTCGCACAAGACCAACTTCGGCTCCAACAAGCTGACCACCTTCCTGGCGCTCAACGTCAGCAAGACGGAAGTGACCGGCATCCACGCGCCGGCTTCGCTGAAGGGCTTCGAGGACGTGCTGCTGTCGGAGAAGGAGCGCCTGTACATTGAGCAAGGCGCGCCGCGCTCGAAGGCCACCTTGGGCTTCGACTACGTGACCGGTCCGTGGGAAAGCGACCTGAAGATCATCCACTTCGGCCCGCAGACCCTGGGCACCTTCGACGGCACGGCGGCCGGTGTGCCCAACCAGCACTACGAATCGAAGACCTCGGCCGACCTGAGCTTCACCTACACCATCAACAAAAACATGAAGTTCACCTTCGGCGGCAACAACATCTTCAACGTCAAGCCGACGTCGCAGAACGCCGACCAGACCGACAACGGTTTCAAGTATGAGAGCGTGCAGTTCGGCCTGAACGGCGCGTCGTACTTCGGCCGCCTGTACGTGAAGTTCTAAGCTTCAGCGCGCGGAATCTTCCGCGCATGTAGACTAAGCCCCGAAAGTTGCCTGCAACTTTCGGGGTTTTTTCATGTCCTCACGAAAGGTGGAAAATGTTTGAGATCAGCCAGCTGCGCTGTTTTGTCGCCGTGGCCGAGGAGCTGCACTTCAGCCGCGCGGCCGAGCGGCTGAATATGACGCAGCCGCCATTGAGCCGCCAGATCCGCCTGCTGGAACACAGCGTCGGCGCCGAGCTCATCGAGCGCAACAGCCGCATGGTCCGGCTGACCGCCGCCGGCAAGGCTTTCCTGCCCGAGGCCGTTCGCATCCTTCGGCTGGCGCATGAGGCGGCACTCACGGCGCGCCGCGCGGCCAAGGGCGAGCAGGGACATCTCGCCATCGGCTTCACCTCCGCGTCGGGCTACAGCCTGCTCCCCGAGGTGGTGCGGCGGCTGCGCGAACATTGCCCCGGCGTCTCCCTGACGTTGAAGGAGCTGGTCAGCACGGCGCAGGTCGAGGCGCTCAATTCCGGCGAGCTGGACCTGGGCCTGATGCGCCCCCACACGCTCAACGCCGAACTCGAAACGATCCCGCTGGTGACCGAGGCGCTCATGCTGGCCATCCACGAGGACGATGCCGGCGACTGGCCGCTGGAGCCTACGCTGCAGAGCTTGCACGGCAAGCCTTTCGTGATGTACTCGCCGTTCGACGCGCGGCCGTTCCATCACATGCTCAGCGAGCGGTTCGCCAAGGCCGGCGTGGAGCCGGACATTATCGAACACGTCGGCCAGGTGCATACCATGCTGGCCCTGGTGCGCGCCCGCCTGGGCGTGGCGCTGATTGCCGAGGGCGCGGTGCGGCTCGGCTTCAACGGTCTGGTGATGAGGAAGATGGCGACCGAACCGGTGCACATGGTCTGCGTACACCGGCGCGACAACGAAAACCCCGTTTTACGCGTCTTTAAACGCGAGGTGCTGCCGACTTTCCACGCTGACTGATCCCGCTCGGCGATTCATTATTTGAATTGCTGGCGACACTCTTTGGTTTGGTGATGCATAGATGCCAGCCTATGATTGATTTGCAAGCCAATCATAAAAATACACAAATCAAGGAGACAGCATGAAACCAGCGGCAGCTATTGCCCTCGCCCTGGGCGCAGCCACGGCACACGCCCAGTCCAACGTCGCGATCTACGGCATCGTCGATGCCGCCATCGTTGGCGAACGCGGCGGCAGCGCCGGCAACCTCACCAAGGTCACCAGCGGCGCCGGCTCCGCCTCGCGCCTCGGCTTCCGTGGCAGCGAGGACCTGGGCGGCGGCATGTCGGCCTTCTTCACGCTGGAGGCCGGCGTTAAAATCGATACCGGCGAGATCGACGCGGCCGGCACCATATTCAACCGCCAGGCCTTCGTCGGACTGAAGACCGATCTCGGCTCGGTCGCCCTCGGCCGCCAGTACACTCCCTACCACACCACGCTGGTCAATATCGTCGACCCGTTCAGCACGGGTTACGCGGGCACCTCCAAGAACCTGTTCCCGGACTCCGGCACGAACGTCCGCACCAGCAATACGATCAGCTATGCCTCGCCGCGCGTGAATGGCATCGATGGCGAACTGTCCTACAGCGCCGGCGAGCAGACCAATATCCGCGCCGGCCGCCAGTTCGGCGGAGCGATCGGCTATGCCACGGGTGAGTTGAGCGTGCGCCTGGCCTACAACAGCAAGAATTCCGACGTGGCGGCCAGCGGCGGCACGCCGGCGGTGGACCGCACCCTGGGCCGCAACACGCTGCTGGGCGTGAACTACAACTTCGGCTGGATCAAGCTCAATGTCGGCTACGGCATCGACAAGGGCTTTAACGCCGCGCCGTTGGGCAATCCGAATAATCCTTATGGCGGCGTCAAGCCGACCGCTTCGACCGATGGCCGCGACTACCTGCTGGGCTTCAGCATGCCGGCCGGGATGGGCACGGTATTGGGCTCGGTAATGCACAAGGATGACCGCACCAGCTTCAACCAGGATGCCAATGCCTGGGGCATCGGCTATCTGCATCCCCTGTCGAAACGCACGTCGCTGTACGCGGCGTACGCCCACATCAAGAACAAAAACGGCGCCGGCTACACGGTCGCCAACAACACGGAAAGCGGCACCGGCAACACCGGCTACAACCTCGGCATGCGCCACACCTTCTAAACCGGCAGAACAGAGACAGGGCATACCGTGGAACAAGCTCAATTCATCAAGCCGCAAACGCGCAAGCGCTGGGTCATCCTGGCCATGCTGTTTGCGATCACCACCATCAACTACGCGGACCGCGCGACGATCTCGATCGCCGGGCCGGACATCAAAAAGGCGCTCGGCCTGGACGCGATCCAGATGGGCTTTGTCTTCTCGGCCTTTGCCTGGTCCTACGTGCTGGCCCAGCTTCCGGGCGGCTGGCTGCTGGACCGCTTCGGCTCGAAGATCACCTACTTCTTCAGCATCTTCCTGTGGTCCACCTTCACGCTGTTCACCGGCGCGGCGGGATTCGTGACCGGCGGCGCGGCGGTGGTGCTGCTGTTCGTGCTGCGCCTGCTGGTCGGCGCCGCCGAGGCTCCATCGTTCCCGGGCAACAGCCGGATCGCCTCGTCGTGGTTCCCCACCCACGAGCGCGGCCTCGCCGCCGCCGTGTTCAACTCGGCGCAATACTTCGCCACGGTGCTGTTCGCGCCCATCATGGGCTGGTTGGTGCATTCGTTTGGTTGGCAGAGTGTCTTCTTCGTCATGGGCGCGCTGGGCATCTTCATGGCCTTCATCTGGCTGAAGACGATCTACGGCCCGAAGGACCACCCCGGCATCAGCGCCAGCGAATTGCAGTACCTTCAGCAGGGCGGCGCGCTGGTCGACCTGGAAAGCGGAGCGCACGCCGCCCAGCCTGCGCAGGTCAATACCATGGCCTGCATTAAGGAGCTGCTCTGCAGCCGGATGCTGCTGGGCGTGTACATCGGCCAGTACTGCATCACCACGCTCACCTATTTCTTCCTCACCTGGTTCCCCGTGTACCTGGTGCAGGAGCGCCACATGACGATCCTGAAGGCCGGCTTTGTCGCCTCGCTGCCCGCCATTGCCGGCTTCCTGGGCGGCGTCAGCGGCGGTTGGCTGTCGGACCGCTTGAACAAGGCGGGCTATTCCCTGTCGGTGTCGCGCAAGCTGCCCATCGTGATCGGCATGCTGCTGTCGATGAGCATGATCGCCTGTAACTACATCGAGACCGACATGCTGGTGGTCGCCATCATGTCGCTGGCCTTCTTCGGCAAGGGCATCGGGGCGCTGGGCTGGGCGGTGGTGTCGGACACCTCGCCCAAGGAAGCAGGCGGCCTGAGCGGTGCCTTGTTCAACACCTTCGGCAATACCGCCGGCATCACCACTCCCATCGTGATCGGCTACATCGTGCAAAATACAGGTTCGTTCTCTGGCGCGCTGGTGTTTGTCGGCGCCAATGCCGCGATGGCCATCTTCAGTTACCTGTTCATTGTCGGCGATATCAAACGCGTTTCGCTGACGACTTCGTTGAACCCAATATCCCAACCACGCTAGAGTTAATTTATGAATCACATCGTCACCAACGCCCCGGTCGTGACCGACATGCGCGTCGTTCCCGTCGCCGGCCAGGACAGCATGCTGCTCAATCTCAGCGGCGCCCATGGCCCATGGTTTACCCGCAACATCCTGATCCTGACCGACAGCGCCGGCAACACCGGCCTGGGCGAGGTGCCCGGCGGCGAGAAAATCCGCCAGACCCTCGAAGACGCACGACCGTTTGTCATCGGCAAAACGCTGGGCGACTACAACGCCGTGCTCAACACGATGCGTGCCGCCTTCGCCGACCGCGACGCCGGTGGCCGGGGCCTGCAGACCTTCGACCTGCGCACCACCATCCACGCGGTGACGGCGATGGAGTCGGCGCTGCTCGACCTGCTGGGGCAGTTCATGAACGTGCCGGTCGCGGCGCTGCTGGGGGAAGGCTTGCAGCGCAACGCGGTCGAGATGCTGGGCTACCTGTTCTACGTCGGCGACCGCAACAAGACGCCGATGGCCTATCGCAGCGAGCCAGGCGCCGATGACGCGTGGTTCAGGCTGCGCAACGAGGAAGCGCTGACGCCGGAAGCCATCGTGCGCCTGGCCGAAGCGACGCACGAACGCTACGGCTTCAACGATTTCAAACTGAAGGGTGGCGTGCTGTCCGCCGACGAGGAGATGGAGGCGATCGTCGCGCTGCACGAACGCTTCCCCGAGGCCCGCGTGACGCTGGACCCGAACGGCGGCTGGCTGCTCAAGGATGCGATCCGCGTCTGCCGCGACAAGCACGGCATCCTGGCGTACGCGGAAGACCCGTGCGGCGCGGAGAACGGCTACTCGGGCCGCGAAGTGATGGCCGAGTTCCGCCGCGCGACGGGCCTGCCGACCGCCACCAACATGATCGCGACGGACTGGCGCCAGATGGCGCATTCGATCCAGCTGCAATCGGTCGACATCCCGCTGGCCGACCCGCACTTCTGGACCATGCAGGGTTCGGTGCGCGTCGCCCAGCTGTGCCAGATGTTTGGCCTGACCTGGGGTTCGCACTCGAACAACCACTTCGACATTTCGCTGGCGATGTTCACCCACGTCGGCGCGGCCGCTCCGGGCAAGGTGACCGCGATCGATACCCACTGGATCTGGCAGGACGGCCAGCGCCTGACCAAAGAGCCACTGAAAATCAAGGGCGGGATGATACACGTGCCGGCCAAGCCCGGCCTGGGTATCGAGCTCGATCCGGTCGAGCTGGAGAAGGCCCATCAAGCCTACAAGAACATGGGCCTCGGAGCGCGCGACGATGCCGTGGCGATGCAATTCCTGGTGCCTGGCTGGAAGTTCGACAACAAACGCCCTTGCCTGGTGCGCTGAGGCGCGATCTTAGCCAGCCATCGATGTGTAACGTTTGCTTACACATCGCTAACGCCATCCAACCCGGCGCCGCTTTACACTGCCTGCATCTTAGGCACAGGAGCGATTGATGCGCCGGGCATTCCTACTCATGTTGTTGCTCTCCCTGCTGCAAGGCGCGCTCGCCTATGCGGCGCTGGGCAGCTCTCCCTCCAATTTCGGCGCCACGCCCGTCAGGCAGGCCGCGCGCAGCCTGGCGGCCACCGGCAGCGACAGCACGGCCGTCTACACCGTCAGCCAGAGCACGCTCGACAGCGGCACCGTGGTGCGCGAATACGTCGATGCCGACGGCAAGGTGTTCGCCGTCAGCTGGAACGGCCCAACCCTGCCCGACCTGCGCACCCTGCTGGGAGACAAGTTCGCCGTGCTGACCAACGCCGCCGCCAAGCGTCCCAAGGCGGGGCACTCTCAATTGGCGCTGGCGCAGCAGGATGTGGTGATCGTCTCGGGCGGGCACATGCGCGCCTTCGCCGGCCATGCGTGGATCCCGGCCGCGCTGCCGGCCGGCTTCGACACGTCCGTCATCGAATAGGGAGAGGCGCATGCACCGTTCCTCACCATCGGCCGGCTGCGGCGGCGCGCCGTCAGCGCGGCCTACTGGCCGCGTCCGGTTCGACCTGGTTCATCTTCCTGGCCAGCTTCACGCTCGCGCTGATGCTCAGCGCCTGCGGTGGCGGAGGCAGCGGCGCCGCGACGTCCGCCGCGCAGCCCACGCAATCCACCAGCCAGGCCGGCACCGGCACGCCGGTGGTCAGCATCAGCGCCACGCCGACCGCCACCACCGTCGGCCAGGTCGTCACACTGAGCTGGAGCGTCAGCAATCCAAGCACGACCGGCTGCACCGCGTCCGGCGCCTGGAGCGGCGCGCTGGACAACAGCGGCTCGCGCACCGTCACGGCCGGCGCGGCCGGCACCGCCTACTACACCGTCACTTGCGGTGGCGTCAGCAAGACCACCAGCGTGGTCGTCAGTTCGCCGCCGCCCTCGCCCACCGTCAACCTGACGCTGGCGCCGGCCAGCATCACCACCGCACAAACCTCGGTGCTGAGCTGGTCGTCGGCCAACGCCAGCGCCTGCACGGCGAGCGGCGCGTGGAGCGGCGCCAAGGCCAGCTCCGGCTCGGTCAGCATCGCGTCCAGCGTGGCGGGCAATTACGTCTACACGCTGTCCTGCGCCGGCGACGGCGGCACCGTCAACGCCAGCGCCGCGCTCAGCGTGACCGCGCCGCTCAGCAACAGCACCGCCATCGTGGTCGACAGCGGCCCGACCGGCGTCAACGGCGCCATCAACATCCCGTACGTCAGCGTGACGGTGTGCCGGCCCGGCACCACCACCTGCCAGACCATCGACCACGTGCTGCTCGACACCGGCTCCTACGGCCTGCGCCTGCTGGCGCCGCTCGACGCGGCGCTGAACCTGCCGGCGGTGCAGACGCCATCCGGCGCCGACGCCGGCACCTGCGGCAAGTTCATCAGCGGCTACACCTGGGGCGCGGTGCGCCGGGCCGACGTCAAGATGGCGGACGAGACCGCCGCCGGCATCTCGATCCAGGTGATCGGCGACAGCGGCGCCAACTACGCCGCCACGCCGTCCAGCTGCAGCAGCGCCGGCAACAACCTCGGCACGCTGGCGGCGCTGGGCGCCAAGGGCGTGCTCGGCGTCGGCCTGTTCAAGCAGGACTGCGGCGACAGCTGCGCCCGCTCGGCGGTCGGCGGCGCCTACTACGCCTGCACCAGCAACGGCTGCACCGCCAGCAGCATGGCCTTGGCGTCGCAGGTCAGCAACCCGGTGGCCTCGTTCGCGGTGAACAACAACGGCGTGCTGCTGGTGCTGCCCGGCGTGGGCGCGTCCGGCCTGACGTCGGTCAGCGGCACGTTGATCTTCGGCGTCAACACGCAGGCCAACAACACCATCGCCGGCGAGACGCTGTTCACCACCAACAGCGGCGGCGACTTCAGCACCACCTACAAGGGCAAGACCTACGGCGCCAGCTTCATCGACAGCGGCTCGAACGGCTACTTCTTCAACGACAGCACGCTACGCACCTGCTCGGGCGGCGATTTCTACTGCCCGGCCAGCACGCTGTCGCTCAGCGCGACCAACGCCGCCGCCGACGGCAGCGCCAGCGGCGTGGTGAACTTCAACGTGGCCAACCTGGTGCAGCTGGCGTCCACCATCTCGGCGGCGCAGGTCGGCGGCACCGCCGGGACCGGCAACTACTTCGACTGGGGCCTGCCCTTCTTCTACGGCCGCCGCGTGTTCGTGGTGATGGAGGGCGCCAGCGTCAACGGCAAGACGGGTCCGCTCTGGGCGTACTAGATTTTGCTTTTTGTCATCGCCCTGTCATGTCGATTGGGTAAAGTCGCCCCCTTGAATTTTCTTACTTTGAGGGTGCGATGAAACTAAATCTGGTGATGTTGGCTGCGATGACGGCAGCGGGTCTGGTCGGTTGCGGCGGCGATTACACGCCGCCGCCGGCCATCGCGGAAGGCACGACCGTCACGCTGGCGCTGATGGAGACCACCGACATCCACGCCAACGTGATGAGCTACAACTACTACTCGCTGGCGGAAGACACCAGCCTGGGCCTGGAGCGCACCTCGACCCTGGTCACTGCCGCGCGCGCGGAAAACCCGAACAACGTGCTGCTGGACGACGGCGACGTGATCCAGGGCACGCTGTTGGGCGACATGCAGGCCGTCACCAAGCCGATCGCCTGCGCCGACACCATGGCCGTGCACAAGGTCATGAACGCCATGAAGTACGACGGCGGCGGCTTCGGCAACCACGAGTTCAACTACGGCCTGCCGCTGCTGAGCCAGATCACCAACACCGACTTCGGCATCCCCGGCGTGGCCAAGCCGAGCGGCACCTGCGGCGCGCCGGCCTTCCCGCTGGTGCTGACCAACGTCACCGGCGTGGCCAGCAACAAGCCCATCGTGCAGCCGTACACGCTGCTGCCGCGCACCTTCAGCGCCACCAAGCCGGACGGCAGCAAGGTCGACGTCAAGCTGAACATCGGCATCATGAGCTTCGTGCCGCCGCAGATCCTGGACTGGGACCAGAAAAACCTGGCCGGCAAGGTCGCCGTGACCGGCGTGCAGGAAGCGGCCAAGCAGTACGTGCCGGAGATGCGCACCAAGGGCGCCGACCTGGTGGTGGCGCTGTCGCACGGTGGCCTGGACCCGAGCGCCTACAGCCCGAAAATGGAGAACGGCAGCTATCACCTGACCAGCACCGGCATCGACGCGCTGCTGATCGGCCACTCGCACCTGATCTTCCCGAAGGGTAAAGAGACCGGCGCGCCGGCGCTGGATCCATCGTTCGCGGCCTTCCCGGCCAGCGCCAAGATCGACGCCGTCAACGGCTTCGTCAACGGCGTGCCGACCGTGATGGCGCAAAGCTGGGGCCGCCGTCTGGGCATCATCAAGATGGCCCTGGTCTACACCGGCGGCAAGTGGGTGGTGCAGCAGGATAAGACCACCGTGGAATCGCGCGGCTTCAAGTACGCCGACGGCGCCACCATCGTCAAGGCCGACCCGGCCATCGCGCCCATCGTCGCCACCGAGCACGCGGCCACCATCGCCTACGCCAAGCAGCCGCTGGGCGTGAGCACCGACTTCGAAATGTCGGCCTACTTCTCGCTGGTCGGCGACGTCAGCGCGATCCAGCTGGTCAACCAGGCGCAGCTCGACTACGTGAAGAAATTCATCGCCGCCAGCACCGACGCCACCATCGCCAGCTACAAGAACATTCCGGTGATCTCGTGCAGCGCGCCGTTCAAGGCGGGCCGCAACGGTCCTTCCGACTTCACCGACGTCGCGCCGGGCGCCAGCGCCGCCGCGCCGGTCGGCCTGCAGGTGCGCAATCCGGGCGACCTCTACCTGTACAGCAACAACAACCTGCAGGCGGTGAAGATCAAGGGTTCGGACCTGAAGGCCTGGCTGGAAACGGCGGCCAAGCAGTTCGGCCAGATCGATCCGGCCAAGACCACCGAGCAGGACCTGGTGCCGTCGTACGGCACGATCTACAACTACGACGTGTTCTACGCCGAGAACAATGCGCTGACTTATCAGATCGACGTGACCAAGCCGGTCGGCAGCCGCATCGTCAACCTGACTTACCTGGGCAAGGCCGTGGCCGATGGTGACGACTTCATCGTCGCCACCAACGACTACCGCGCGGGCGGCGGCGGCGCCGTGCCCGGCATCGACGGCAGCAAGACCATCATCAAGTCGCCGGACGCCAACCAGACCGTGGTCAGCAACTACCTGACGGCGCAGGGCGCGGCCAGCGGCAAGGTCACGCTGGCGGGCAACGGCAGCGCGCGCAGCTGGAGCTTCGTCAAGGTGGCGACCGCCGGTCCGGTGATCCTGCGCTCGGCGCCGGGCCACCTGGCGCTGGCCAAGAGCAGCGGCATCACCGCCGTCACGGCCGAGGGCGCGCTGGATGCCAGCGGCTTCGCCAAGTACGCCATCGATCTGAGCAAGTAAGTGGGTGCACGGGGCCGGCGCTGCCGGCTCCGTTTATCGTGAGGTCACTATCATGCAAGTGAAAAATTATCCCGGCGTTGCGTTGATCGGCCTGCTGGCCGGCGTGTTCCTGTTCGGCTGCCAGCTGCAGCAGGAGAAGCCGACTTCGGCGCAAATCGAGACGATCGGCATGAAGGCCATGCAGCAGGCCGATGCCAGCGCCGAGCGCAAGCTGATGTCGTGGTCGGCGCAGAACATGCCGGTGGCGCAGCGCGAACTGGCGCTGTTGTACCAGACCCGTCCCGAGCAGCGGGCGCAGTCGCTGACGCTGTTCGAGCAGGCGGCGCGCGGCGGCGATGTGGATGCGGCCTATCAGTTGGGCGAGATGCTGCGCGTGGGCGTGGCCGGCGTGGCGGCGGCGCCGGCCGCTGCGGCGACGTGGTATGAGATGGCGGCCAGGCAGCATCACGCGCGGGCGGCGCTGATGCTGGGCATGCTCTACAAGAACGGCGACGGCGTCGCGCGCGACGATGCGCAGGCGGCGCAGTGGCTGAAGGTGGCGAGCGACCTGGGCAATCCGCACGCGATGTTCCTGCTGTCCTACATCTACCGCGACGGCCGCGGCGTGGCGCAGGACCACGCCCAGGCGCGCCATCTGCTGGAGGAAGCGGCCGAGCACGAATATCCGCCGGCGATCCAGGAGCTGGCGATGACCGTGCAGCTGGGCGATGCCCTCAGCCCGAAGGACGAACGCCGCGCCGGCTACCTGCTCAAGGAAGCCGCCGAGCACCGCCACAACAACTGGAATCGCTTCTGACGACAGGCTTGATGTACACCGAGTCCGGCCAGGCGCGCGATGCTAAAATCGAGTCTCGCGCCTGGAGGTTGCCATGCCTACGATAACCATTCATGTTTCAGAGGAACTCAACGAGCGCCTGGCCTGCGCCGTCGAAGTCAATAAGCTGACAGCTGAGGATTTCATTCTGCTGGCCGTCGCCGAGAAATTGGAACGACCGGACGCTCTGGACGCTCAAACAAGCGCCAGCTACGCCGAATATTTGCGGTCAGGCGAATCCGTCCCATTGGTCGAAGTACGCGAATATTTCGAGAGCCGCATCGCCGGCAAGACAGCGAAAAAACCCGCCTTCAGGAAAACCAAGGTTCTTTCCATTCGCAGCCAGCGGCAAGGTTGAACAACGCACAGACCGTCGTTGATCGCGCTCCTAGACTGGGTTCGCAGTATCCCTTTCATTCGCCACGCAAGGAGCCGATATGAGAACCACCTCCCGCCCGCAAGACAAAATGCCCAAGCCCCTCCCCACCGAGACCGAGCCGCAGGACGCCATCACGCTGCTGACGGAAGACCATGAACACGTCAAGTCGCTGTTCGAGCAATACGAGGAACTGGGCGATCGCGCCCATGTCAGCAAGCAGAAGCTGGCCTTGCAGATCTGCACCGAGTTGACCAAGCACGCCACGGCGGAAGAGGAAATCTTCTACCCCGCCGTGCGCGCCGCGACCAAGGCGGACGACCTGATGGACGAAGCCCTGGTCGAGCACGCCTCCGACAAGGACTTGATCGCACAGATCATTGCGATGGAGGCCACCGACGATCTGTACGACGCCAAGGTCAAGGTGCTGTCGGACCTGATCGAGCACCATGTCCAGGAAGAGGAAGGCGAGATGTTCCCCAAAGCCCGCAACACCAAGCTGGACCTCGATGCGCTCGGCGCCCAGATCGCCGCGCGCAAGGAGCAAATCGAACTGCCGCCGCACTAAGCAGCTAGGCCCGGTTCATCCAGAACGCCAGTTCCTTGGCGCGGTTGCCGCCCTGCCAGCCGGTCAGCGGCTGATAGATGGTCGCCGGATCGCCACCGTTCGACAGGAAGGCGCGCCAGGCGAAGTGGTCGTACACACCCTCGATGTGCACCGCGTACGCCTGCGCCAGCGCCTTGTCGCCGCGGATGATCACCAGGTTCTCGTCGTTCCTGCTGGACGCCGCCGGTGAGAAGTTGTGCGAACCCGTCACCACCACGCAGTCGTCCGAGAACGGATCGATCACCAGCGTCTTCGAATGGATGATCGCGTTCAGCCCGGCGCTCAGGTACATGCCGCGCTGGAATTCCTCCAGCGCCCACTTGGGCAGGTTGGCCGGCGGCAGGCCGTCCGGCTTGAGCACCTCGTTGTGGAAGCGTTCGGGATCGACGCCGTTGGCGATCACCTGCGCGTTGTGCTCGGTGACCACGCCCTTCTCGCTCTGCGTCACCGCCGACACCACGCCACGGATGTAGGGCGCGTCGGCCTCGGCCACGCGCGCCAGCAGCGCCTCCAGCAAGGGCGACTGGCCCGGCATGAACATCAGGAACAGCACGCCGTGCTTGGCCTTGGCGATGGCGTCGAGCACCGGCGCGAATTCCGCCTGGTCCTTGGTCGCGGCAAACAAGGTCGTGATGTTGCCGTCGATCGAAGCCTTGCCGTTGTCGATGCGCAGCTGCTCGGGCATGTCGTCGCCCACTTCGGCCAGCTTGCGCCACTGCTGGTAGAAACGGTTGGCCGTGCCCGGACGCTCCAGCACCAGCACGTTGTTGAGCTGCGTGCACAGGCCGGTGGTGGTCCAGTTGGTGCTGCCGGTCAGCATGCGCAGCGCCTGGCCGCTGGCGGTGTCGACCTCCACCACGAACTTGTTGTGCACGCTGGGACTGGACGCGCCCGTGTGCGACAGGTCGCGGTGCTTGACGATGACGTCGGCCGACTCCAGCTCGTGCGCGGTGTCGTCGAAGGTGGAGCTGCCGTTGCCCAGCAGCAGATGGCAGCGCGCGCCGAACGCCTTCAGGCCGGCGATCAGTTCGGGATCGTTGAGCTCATACAGCGCCGCGTAGATGTGGTTGCCGCGCCGGTCGGCGTTGGCCATGAAGTCCAGCAGCGCGTGGCGCGCCTGCCCGGCCAGATAGCGCCGGCCCGGATAGCCGGGCTCGGCCAGATGCGCCTTCAGGGCCTTGAGCGACTTGACGTTGACCTCGCCGCCGGCGAGCCGCGACACCACCTGCGACATGATCGTGCCGCGATTGAAGTACACGGCCGCGCCCTCGTCGACGCTATCCGGCGCCTCGGCCGACACCCAGGGAGAGGCCTCGGCCTCGCGCACCACGAAGCCGCCGGCGCCGGCCGCCATCGGCGTGACCCGGTAGGCGGCCTGGCCGGCCTGTTCGACGTCGTGGTCCACCCACATGCAGCGGCGGATCGGCGACGCGGTCGAGGCCACGCCGCCCACCGGCACCTGCGTGCCGTCGGCCCCCGCCGGGATGCGGTTGTTGAGGACCGTGACGTTGCCGGTCTTCAAATCCTTGCGTTCCAGCCGGAAGCCGACCAGGTCGTCGCTCCAGGGATCGGGCGTCCATGCCAGCAACGCGTCGTCGGAATTCGTCACCACTTGCAGATTTGCAGCCATAGTGCCCCCTGAGAAAGTTTGCGGAAAGTCAATGCACTATAGTTCGCAATGTGCATCAAAATCTACGCACTTTCTCACCGGAGGCGGCCGCCGGGCGTCCCCCCGCTATGACGGCTGGCAACATGAAATTATTTCACGATACGGCCAGGCGCTCCATCTCGCGCTGCATGTTGTCGATGGCGCGCTCGTTGTACTGGTCGGCGAAGTAGTCGTTGCCAAACAACAGGCCGGCCTCGGCCTTGCGGCACAGGTGGGCCAGCGCGCCGCCGCGCTGCTCGCGGTACTTGGCGTCCGGCAGGTGGATGTATTCCTGGCGGATGGCGCGCGCATAGTTCTGGTAGACCTCGTCGTCCTGCCCCAGGATGGCTAGGTCCACGCTGAGCATGGTGTCCTTCAGGCGGTGGCTGATCGAGGCTTCCTGGAAATGGTCGGTGGCGCGTATCAGTTCGGCGGCGTCGGCCATCTCCTGGCCCAGGTGGCTGCCCAGCCACAGCTGGGCGCTGGCTTCCTCGTTGGTCAGCGCGCCCGGTTCGCCGCTGTGGCCGTATTCGGCGTCATGGAACCAGAACGCCTGCTTGACGATGTCCACGTCCACCGGATCGGGCCGCGTGTTGGCGGCCCACACGCGGATCTCGCACAGACCGTGCACCAGGTGGTCGAGGTTGTGATAGTGGCGCGCCGGGCCGCCGTAGGCCGTGGCGCCGGTCAGCTGCACGAACCACTGGTCGGCGTGGGCGATGGCGGTGGCGTCGCGGTGCTCGTAGTCCCACAGGGCTTCCCACTCCTTGCGCAGCCAGCTCAGCACCCAGGCGTGGTAGGCCGGGCCGGGCACGAACTTCTTCATGATCCAGTTCCAGCCGATCGGGCCCTCCAGCGCCTTGACGAAGCTGGAGCTCACCGAACCCAGGTCGCGCGGCGGCATGACGAAGATGGTCTTGGCGCCCTGCAGCACGTCGACGTTGGTTTGCTGGATCAGGTTCTCGTAGTCGAAATCGGCGGTGGTGCGGATGCCGCGGATCAGGCAGTGCACGCCCTGCTTCTTGGCCGCGCGCGCCGTGTAGTCGCCCTTGACGATGACCACCTGCACATTGTCCCAGCCCTGTTCCGCGCAGCTGAGGGCGATGATGCTCTTGCGCTCCTCGGCCGTGAACTTGGGCTTCTTGGCCGGGTTCTCGGACAGGAAGACCACCACCTCGTCCGCCAGCGAACGGGCTTCGTTCATCACCCACATGTGTCCGTTGGTGATAGGGTCCAGTGTGCCCGAAAAGCCGATTTTCCTCATACGCCGCTCCAACGCCATGTCAAACTGGCATTTTAGACTGGAGTGACCCTTGCAGTCTCAGGAAAATCGACCTTGACCAGCAAGCCGCCCAAGCGCTCGGACTGGCCCAGGGTCAGCACGGCGCCGTGGCGCTCGGCGATGGATTTGATGATCGCCAGCCCCAGCCCGCTGCCGCCGGCCTGGCTTCCCGGCACGCGGTAGAAGCGGCTGAACACCCGTTCGCGCTCCTCGGGCGGGATGCCGGGGCCGGAATCCTCGACGCTGAGCACCACGCGGCCGGTCGCCGCCTTTGTGGCGCCGGCGCTACGGCGCAGGTCGATATCGACGGTGCCGCCGGCCGGCGTGTACTTGATGGCGTTGTCGACCAGGTTGCGCAGCAGGATGATCAGCGCGTCCGGCTGGCCGCCCACCGACGCGTTGTCGTCGGCGTGGTGCAGGCCCAGGTCGATCTGGCGCGCCTGCGCCAGCCCGGCCATGTCGCCCAGCGTGCGCTTGACCAGCTCGCTCAGGTTGACCGGCTCCAGCTTGACGTCGTTGGCCGAGCCTTCCTGGCGCGCCAGCACCAGCAGCTGTTCCACCAGCCGCGTGGCGCGCTCGATGCCGGCCGTGACGCGGCCGATGGCCACGCTGCGCGCGGCGTCGTCCTGCGCGCGCTCCAGGCTCAGCACCTGCAGCTTGAGCGCGGCCAGCGGCGAGCGCAGCTCGTGCGCGGCGTCGGCCACGAAGTGCTGCTGGGCGTCGAAGGCGGTGCGCACGCGGCCGAACAGCAGGTTGAGCTCGTGCACCAGCGGCAGCACCTCGTCGGGCAAATCGTTTTCGGAGACGGGCGACAGGTCGTCCGCCTGGCGCGCCGCCACCTGCCGCTTGACGCGCGACACCGGCGCCAGCGAGCCGCTGACCACCCACCACACCACCAGCATCAGCACCGGCGCCATGACGGCGATCGGGCCGACCGTGCGCAGCGCCAGCGTGCCAGCCATGCGCTGTCGCACCGCCATGTCCTGCGCCACCTGCACCGTCTGGTTGCTGGTCTGCACGGAGAAGATGCGGTAGGTGGTGTTGTTGGCCTTGACGTTGGAGAAGCCCAGCACGGCGCGCTGCGGCAGCGCCGCGCGCGACAGCGAGCGGAACACCTGCGCGCCGTCCGGCGTCCACACCTGCACCACCAGGTCGTCGTTCTCGGGATCGGCTGCCGTGTCGGCCGCCTTGTTGGTCAGCGTGGCGCTGGAGCGCAGCGACATCGCCATCTGCTGCATGTGATAGTCGAAGATCTGGTCGGCGTCGCTGAGCGCGCTGCGGTAGGCGATCATGGCCTGCGCGAGGGCCGCCATGGTGATCGCCGCCAGCAGGAACCACAGCAGGCGTCCGCGCAGCGAGTGCGTCACCACGGGCACCCGTGGCAGCGACGGCAGCTTGACCTTCATCGCCTTCATAGCTTCGGTACCATGTATCCCAGGCCGCGCACGTTTTGGATCAGCTCCGCGCCGAGCTTCTTGCGCAGGCCGTGGATATAGACTTCGACCGCGTTGCTGTTGACTTCATCCTTCCAGCTGTACAGCTTTTCCTCCAGCTGGTGGCGCGACAGCACGATGCCCGGCCGCGCGATCAGCGCCTCCAGCACCGCCCATTCGCGTGCCGACAGGTTGACCTGCTTGCCGTCGGCGATCACTTCGCGGGTTTGCGGATTGACGCTGACGCCGCCGTGTTCGAACACCGGCTCGGCGCGCCCGGCCGAGCGGCGCAGCAAGGCGCGGATGCGCGCCAGCAGTTCGTCGAGGTCGTAGGGTTTGAGCACGTAGTCGTCGGCGCCGGCGTCCAGGCCGGCGATGCGCTGTTCCTTGGCGTCGCGCGCGGTGGCGATCAGCACCGGCGTCAGTTCCTTGCGCGCGCGCATCGAGCGCAGCACTTCCAGGCCGTCCTTGCGCGGCAGGCCCAGGTCCAGCAGCACCAGGTCGTAGGTCTGGGTCTGCAGCGCGGTGTCGGCCATCGCGCCGTCCTTGACCCAGTCGACCGCGTAGTGCTCGGCCCTGAGCAGGTCGAGCACCACTTCGCCGATCATCGTATCGTCTTCCACCAGCAGAAGTCGCATATTGTTCCCTTTCTGTTTTTGTGTTGCGTTCCGCCGGCCCGCGACCAGGGTTTAGCCCAGTCGCACCGGAATGAAGATTTTATCGTCGCCGCGCTGGATCAGCAACGCCACCGACTTGCCGGACTTGTCGACCACCTCGCGCACCTGCTCGATGGAGTTGACCAGCCGGCCGTTCACCGACAGCAGCACGTCGCCCGGCTGCACGCCGGCGTTGGCCGCCGCGCCGCGCGCATCCTCGATCAGCAGGCCGTTCGGAATGCCGGACTGGCGCTTCTCGATGTTCTCCAGCGGGCGCAGCGACAAGCCCAGCTTCAGCTTGGCGCTGGCCTGGCCGATGCGCTCGTCGCCGTCGGCGGCCGCGACCTTGTCGTTGGCGTTGCCCAGCGTGGCGCTCAATTGTACCGGCTTACCCTGGCGCCAGACATCCAGCGTCACTTTATCACCCGGCGAGGCCAGGCCGACAATGGCCGGCAAATCGCCCGAGCTGACAATCTTGGTGCCGTTGATGGTGCGGATCACATCGCCCGCCTTCAGGCCGGCCTTGTCGCCGGGGCTGCCCTTCTCGACGTTGGCCACCAGCGCGCCTTCCGGCGTGGCCAGGTTGAAGGAATCGGCGAAGCCCTGGTTGACCTCCTGCACCGTCACGCCCAGCCTGGCGTGGGTGACCTTGCCGGTCGAAACGATCTGGTCCTTGATCTTGCCGGCCACCTCGATCGGGATGGCGAACGACAAGCCCTGGTAGCCGCCGGTCTGGCTGTAGATCTGCGAGTTGATGCCGACCACCTCGCCGCGCGTGTTGAACAGCGGGCCGCCCGAGTTGCCGGGGTTGACGGCGACGTCGGTCTGGATGAAGGGCACGTTACCGTCGGGCAGCGAGCGGCCCTTGGCGCTGACCACGCCGGCGGTGACGGTGTTGTCGAGGCCGTACGGCGAGCCGATCGCCAGCACCCACTCGCCCACCTTCAGGTCGTTGCCCTTGGCCAGCGGGACCACCGGCAGGTTCTTGGCGTCGATCTTCAGCACGGCCACGTCGCTCTTAGGATCGGAACCCAGCACCTTGGCGCGGAACTCGCGGCGGTCGGTCAGCTTGACCACCACCTCGCTGGCGTCGCGCACCACGTGGGCGTTGGTCAGGATGATGCCGTCGGCGCTGATGATGAAACCCGAGCCCAGGCCGTGGGTCGGCATGCTGCGCTGTCCGCCGCGCTGCTGCGGGCCCTGGAAGCGGCGGAAGAATTCGTAGAACGGGTCGTCGGCGAACGGGTCGCCGCGGCCGGCCTGCTCGCCGCCGTCGTAGGCGGTCTTGGTGCTGCCGGTGACGCTGATGTTGACCACGGCCGGACCGTTGTGGGCCACGATGACGCTGAAGTCGGGCAGCGCGATGGGCGGCGCAGGCACGGCGACTGGCGCGGCGGCCTGCACCGGCGCGGCGGCTTGCACCACGACGGGGGCGGCGGCGACGGCATTCCCTTGTTTGACAACGGCGGCGCCACCCACGCCTATCACGCCCAGCACTGCCACGGCGAGGGCTGCACGTTTGAGAGTAGATTCGGACATAGCTGCACTCCTGAATTGAATAGGGTTTGTAGATGTATCCAATATGAAGGTAAAAACTTAGACCCGTCTTAACAATACAATTGCTTACAAGCACCCGAGTTTCCGTAAAAGTTTACGCAAAACTGGCCGGATATACCGGCCAGTCGGGACTACTCAACTACGGAAGATCAGGCGGCCTGGCGCTGCTCCAGGGCGGTGACGTTGTCGCTGCCGTCGATGACGATCTTGCGTGGCTTGAGCGCCTCGGGCACTTCACGCACCAGCTCGATGTTGAGCATGCCGTTGTCGAACGTGGCGCCGGTCACCTTGACGTGGTTGGCCAGCTGGAAGCGCTGCTCGAAATCGCGCGCCGCGATGCCGCGGTGCAGATAGGTGCGCTCGGTGGTGTCCTTCTGCTTGCGGCCGACGACGTGCAGCGAATCGCGCTCGAAGGTGATGTCGATTTCCGAGCGGTCGAAGCCGGCCAGCGCCATGACGATGCGGTACTTGTCTTCCGAAACGAGTTCGATGTTGTACGGTGGGTAGCTCGGGGTCGAATCGCCGCGCTGGGCGTCGTTGAGCATTTGGGCCAGGCGGTCGAAGCCGATGGCGGAACGATACAGTGGGGTCAGGTCAAAAGTACGCATGGTGAATATCCTTTTCAAGTTAAGCGATATGGGCGGGGAAGATTCCCCTCGGTGGTCCCCATCTGGGCAACCACTGAGTCCGATATAAGGATGGTTTTCGGGCCTTTCAAGGCCTTGAAAAACGGCCTCAAGATCCCCAGCGCCGCAAAAATTTTAAAAATATTTTCGCTGCGGCGCGCCATGCTTTTGCAAGATTTGCAAGTTGCCTGCATGCTACACTCGCCTTCTTGTCCAACCTCGTTATCGACCACATGTCCATGTCCCGTGCCGCCCTCACCGTCCTGTTGGCCACCGCCTTCAGCGCCCAGGCAGAAGCCATCTCCGAACAGCCTTACCCAGGCACCATCGTCTTGAAAGTGGACGCCACCAACACGGCGCAGCAAATCTTCCGCGTGCGCGAAACCATCCCCGCCAAGCCCGGCAAGCTGACCCTGCTGTATCCGCAGTGGGTGGTCGGCAACCACGGTCCCAGCGGCGCGATCAGCCAGTTCGCCGGCCTCAAGGTCAGCGCCAACGGCAAGCCGCTGGAGTGGAAGCGCGACACGGTCAACGTCTACGCCTTCCACATCGAGGTGCCCAGGGACGCGTCGTCGGTGGACGTGGAATTCCAGTACCTGTCGCCGACCGAGGCCAACCAGGGCCGCAACACGATGACCAACGACATCCTCGGCGTGCAGTGGCAATCGGTGACGCTGTACCCGGCCGGCTACAACAGCCGCCGCATCGCCATGCAGCCCAACCTGACGCTGCCGGCGGGCTGGCAATACGGCACCGCGCTGGAGACGGCCTCGCGCACCGGCGACGAGATCGCCTTCAAGCCGCTGGACCTGGAGGCGATGATGGATTCGCCGCTGTTCGCCGGCCGTTACTTCCGCCGCATCGACCTCGATCCGGGCGCCAAGGTGCCGGTGCACCTGAACGTGGTGGCCGACACGCCCGAACAGCTGGAAGCGACGCCGGAGCAGATCGCTCCGCACCGCGCCATGGTGCAGCAGGCCTACAAGCTGTTCAACTCGCAGCACTACCAGCACTACGACTTCCTGTTCGCCATCAGCGACGAGTTCGGCGGCATCGGCCGCGAGCATCACCAGTCGAGCGAGAACGGCGTCAAGACGGGCTACTTCACCGACTGGACCAAGAACGAGGCCGGACGCGAACTGCTGCCGCATGAATTCACGCACTCGTGGAACGGCAAGTTCCGCCGCCCGGCCGACCAGAACGTCCCCAACTTCAACACGCCGCTGCAGAACTCGCTGCTGTGGGTGTACGAGGGCCAGACCCAGTACTGGGGCGCGGTGATCGCGGCGCGCTCGGGCCTGATCAAGCCCGAGCACACGCGCGACCTGCTGGCCGCCACCGCCGCCCGCTACGACAACACCCGCGGCCGCGAATGGCGCGCGGTGCAGGACACCACCAACGACCCGATCGTCAACGCCCGCCGCCCGCAAGGCTGGAACAACTGGCAGCGCGCCGAGGACTACTACTCGGAAGGCGAGTTGATCTGGCTGGACGCCGACACGCTGATCCGCGAGAAATCCGGCGACAAGCGTTCGCTCAACGACTTCGCCCGCAGCTTCTTCGGCGTCGACGACGGCGTCAACGTGGCCAGGCACTACACCTTCGACGACGTGGTCAAGGCGCTCAACGCGGTGCAGCCGTACGACTGGGCCGGCTTCCTGCGCACCCGCCTGGACGGCCACGGCCCCGGCGCGCCGCTGGACGGCCTGGCGCGCGCCGGCTGGAAGCTGGTCTACACCGACAAGCCGACCGACTTCCTGAAAGCCAGGGAAGACCAAAGCAAGTCGGCCAACTTCCAGTACTCGCTGGGCTTCTCGGTGGGATCGGATGGCAAGCTGGAAGGCTTCGTGTGGGAAGGCGTGGGCTTCAAGGCCGGCCTGTCGGGCGGCAGCACGCTGCTGGCCGTCAACGGCCGCGCCTACAAGGCCGAGGTGCTGCGCGCCGCCGTCACGGCCGCCAAGACCGGCAAGGAGCCGATCACCCTGCTGGTCAAGAAGGGCAGCTTGTACCAGACCTATGCGCTCGACTACCACGAAGGCCTGAAGTATCCGCGCCTGGAACGCATCGAGGGCACGCCGGACCGCCTTGATGCAATTCTGCAACCGCTGAAGTAAGATTGTCGTTTCGACGGGGCGCCGGCCGCTTGTGGCGGCGCCCCGCCGGGTTATACTGGTCCCATGCCAGACCGGACCGATCCCCGCCCTCCACCGCGCACCGAGCTAGACCAGCTGCGCGTGTCCGACCGCATTTTCCACGCCCTGCTCGACAACGCCCCCATCCTGATATCGACCAAGGATTTGCAGGGCAATATCACGATGGCCAACCGCCATTTCGACATCCTCGACGGCTACGACCCCGCCAACTTTGTCGGCGCCAACGTGTTCGAGCTGTTCCCGCGCGAGATCGCCGAGCAGCTGTGGCGCAACGACCGCACGGCGGCGCTGGAACAGCGCGCGGTCCAGGAGGAGGAAACGGTCTACCACCGCGACAAGACGCTGCACACCTACATGACCGTGAAGTTCCCGCTGCTCGACGACGACGGCCGGGTCTACGCCACCTGCGCCGTCTCCACCGACATCACGGACACCAAGGCCGCGCAGATCGACAGCGTGACCGACGAGTTGACCGGGCTGAAGAACCGCCGCTACCTCAACATCCGCTTCGGCGAGGAGCAGAAGCGCGCCCGCCGCGACCAGCGCCTGCTGACGCTGTTGCTGATCGATGTCGACCGCTTCAAGGAATACAACGACAGCTACGGCCACCCGCAGGGCGACCAGGTGTTGAAGGCGGTGGCCGACGCCATGCGCCGCGCGCTCAACCGTCCGGGCGATTTGTGCTTCCGCATCGGCGGCGACGAGTTCGCCTGTCTGTTCGCCAGCAACAGCGCCGACGACAGCGTGGCGCTGGCCGAGCGCATCCGCGCCGACGTGGCGGCGCGCCGCATTCCGCACCAGGGCAACGCGCCGAGCGGCCATGTGACCTTGTCGCTGGGCCTGGCCTTCGTCGTGCCGGACGCGGCGCCGAGCCAGGACGAGGTCTACGAACAGGCCGACCAGGCCCTGTACCGGGCCAAACATCTGGGGCGCGACACCGTCTCGCGCTAGTCTGGCGCCTTGGCGTTTGCCGATTTTGGTGTATCCTGATGGCATGAACAAAGACACCGACATCCAACTCAGCGGCCCCTTCAAGGCCTCCGACGGCTCCGGCCGTGCCCACGACGCCAAGGCGATCCGTATCTTCGACGAAGGTTACGGCGCGATCGACGTGTATGTGGACTTTTCCGGTTCGATCAGCGGCCTGCACAAGGACAAATCGCTGATCGACGCCGTGGTCGCGCAACTACGCACCGTCGGCTACAAGGGCCCGGCCCTGACCGCCGGCGATTCCGTGCTCCAGGAAAGCAAGCTGCTGGTGCTGGAAGCGCCGGACGAATTCAACACCTTCGCCGCCGGCAAGGGCTGGAAAGACCTGGCCGAGGAATTCGGCGACGAATAAACGCCGCCGGCGTCAGATGTAGCGGTCGCTCCAGGCCGCGATCAGGTTGGCCACGTAGACGGCGTCGTCGCGGTCGGTCAGCAGGTGGTCCGCGCTGTCGAGCGAGATGAAGCTTTTCGGATGCTTGGCGGCGGTGAAAATCTCCATCGCGTTGCCGATGTCGACCGTATCGTCGCCCGGCGCGTGCATCACCAGCAAGGCCCGCTTCAGGGCCGCGATCTTCACCTTCAAATTATGCCCGCCCGCATCCTCGACAAACTGTTGCCGGATGCGGAAAGGCCTGCCCGCCAGTTGCACCTGCGCCTCGCCCTCGGCGGCGATCTGATCGAGGTGCTGGCTGAACAAACCCGTCACGCGCACCGGATGGCTGGGCGCGGCCAGCGTCACCACCGCCTTGGCCTCCGGCACATCCCCGGCCACCGCCAGCACCGCCGACCCGCCCAGGCTGTGGCCGATCAGCAGGCTGGGCGCCTTGTGGCTGGCGCGCAGGTAGGCGGCGGCGGCCAGCAGGTCCGCCAGATTCGAGGAAAAATTGGTGTTGGCGAACTCGCCCTCGCTGGCGCCCAGGCCGGTGAAGTCGAAGCGCAGCACGGCGAAGCCATGCTCGGTGAGCGCCTGCGCGATGCGGCTGGCGGCAATCGCGTCCTTGCCGCAGGTGAAGCAGTGGGCGAACAAGGCGTATGCGCGGATGGCGCCGTCCGGCGCGTCCAGCCGCGCGGCCAGCTTCTGGCCGTCGGCGCCGTGGAATTCCTGTCGATGTGATCGCATGCGCTGTCCCGTGGTTGATGGCAGACGCTATTTAACCAAACAAACCGTGCAGATACCAGCGCGCCGACTGCCCGCCCTCGTGGCCGGTGCGCTCGCGGTACAGCCAGTAGTGGGCGTGGTCCTCGCCCTCGGCCATGAAGTAGTCGCGGGTTTGCATCGCGCCCCACCAGCCGGCCTCGATGCGCTCGCCGGTCGACATGATCTTCAGCGGCGAGCCGTAGTAGGGCCGGTGGTCGCGCATCAGCAAAGGGATGGGCTTGGCCAGCAGCCACGCGGGACGCGGCAGGCTGGGCATGTCCGGTGGCAGCTGGGCGCGGGCGTCGGCGGGACGGATTTTTTCCTGCACGCTGACCCAGGCATTGGCCTGCTCGGGGCGGTAGTCGGCGCGCGGGGCCGCCTGCAGCACGTTCTCCGGCCCCAGCCGCGCGGTCAGCAGTTCCAGCAGGCGCTGCCAGTCCTCCTTGCTGCCGCCCGGCTCGGGGAACAGCGAGTCGCTCGGCGGCGCCATCGGCCGCACCTGCGGCGCCTCCAGGCACAGGCCGATCACCGGAGCGTCCAGCACCTGCTTGGCCAGGCGTTCCTTGAGCAGCCGCACCAGGTGCTCGTCGCGCCAGGTCGGCTCGGCCAGCACGATGTCGATCACGGTCGGCGGGCCGGCCACCTTGCCGCGCTCATGCTCCAGCAGCAGGCGGATGCGCTCGACCGCGAACTGGCGCGCGCTGAGCCAGCCGGTCAGCTGTTGCAACAGGCGGCGCGCGCCGAACAGCAGCGCCTCGGCGTTTTCCACGCGGTCGAATAATTCGAGCTTGGCGCGGAAGCTGGCCGGCGCCTCCAGCCATTGGTGCATCTCGGCGCGCTCGCCGTGGGCGTCGTCCAGCATGTCGATCAAAGCCCGGCCGCAGCGGCGCTGCAAGCCGGGACGCGGTAGGCGGCGCATCTCGCCCAGCGTCAAGCACCCGATGCCTTCCAACCAGCTCAAGTAGGGCCGAGCCGGAGGCAGCAGGCTGCCGGGCAAGCGGTCCATGCGCCGCACTAACGCGTCCATCGTCAAGGCCCGCCCGGCGTTGCTGCGGGCCAGCAGCCAGGCGCCGCGCGCGGTGGGCGCGCAGCTGAGCCAGGCCGTGAAACCAAGCGCCTCCATGCTGGCGGCCACCAGCCGGCACAGCGCGCGGATGCCGCCGAACAGGCGCAGGCTGGCGCCGATGTCGAGCAGCAGCGTGCCCTCCTCCGCCTGCGCCAGCTGCGGCGTGAACTGCAGCAGCGCCATCGCCACCGCGTGTTGCGCGTCCGCCTCCAGCTGCGGCGCGCGCTGCTGGAACTGCGATTGCGGCGCCAGCATCAGCGCGCCGCCGCGCCGCATGCCGGCCTCGACGCCGGCCTGCCGCGCCAGCGCCGACATGGCCACCACCCGCTCCTGCTCCAGCACCACGGTGCAGCGGTCAGCCGACCAGCGCGGGCAGAATACTTCGAGCGGGAGCCGTGGCAGGTGTAGTCCGATCCAGAGGCGCATGACGTTGTAAGAGCGATGGGGTTAAGGGCAAGAACAAGGGCGTGTCGCGCTGCGGTCCTCGTCGCTTGACGAAGCCGATGTTGACGCCGCCCGGCGCCGTGTGCAACGACAGCCGCAGCGGCGCCGGCGAGGCATCCTGCGCGGCGGCCAGCGGGCGCAGCATGCAGAACAGCGTGTCCCCGCTTTGCGCCGCCAGGTGCAGGCGGCGCAGCGTTTCGCCGCGCGCGTGGTTTTGCCACAGCAGCAGCGCGCCGCAGCAGCCGCTGCGCAGCACTTGTTCGGCCGCCCATAAAGCGTCGCCGCTCTTGGCGCCGCTGCGTATCCACACCAGTTGCGACGGCTCCAGCCCCAGCGCGGCCAGCGCCAGCGCCTGCGGCGCGTGCGGCGGCTGCAGCAGCACGATGGGCCGCTTGCCCAGTCCCAGCAACGCCGGCCGCAGCAGCCGCAGCTCGCCGATGCCGTGCTGCTGCACCAGCAGGTCGACCAGCACGCCCAGCGGCCAGCCGCCGCCCGGCAGCTGGGCCGACAAGGCGGCAAAGCCGGTGTCGGCGCAGCGGGTGGCGCTGTGCGCCAGTTGCGACGCCAGCCATAACGATGGGTGGACGGCTTCGGGCGCCAGTGTGGCGGAAGAGGTGGCGGATCGGCTCATGGTGTGGATGGGATTCTACCGCAAATACTGTACAAATACACAGTACTATTTGCGGCCGTTTTTGGCAAGGCCGATCTCTGTATCGTGCGCCCCATGCTGTACCATGTGGTTCAGGCAACCTAACAATAAGGACATCCTTTGCAAACCATTCAACTGGTCGGCGCCATCCTGTTCGGACTGGCGCTGCTGCACACCTTCGCGGCCAAATCCTTTGAAATCCTGTCGCACCGCCACCCGCGCCACGCGGGCCTGTTCCACCTGCTGGGCGAGGTGGAGGTGGTGTTCGGCTTCTGGGCCTTCATCCTGATCGCCGCCATCGCGCTGCTGAGCGGCGGCGAGTCGGCCATCCATTACGCCGAGTCGCGCCAGTACACCGAGCCACTGTTCGTGTTCACCGTAATGGTGGTGGCCGCGTCGCGGCCGGTGCTGGACATCATGGAGCGCCTGCTGCTGGTGCTGGCCAAGCTGCTGCCGATGCGCGTCGAACTGGCGCTGGTGTGGTTCGGACTGGCGCTGGTGCCGCTGACCGGCTCGCTGATCACGGAGCCGGCCGCGATGACGCTGGCCGCGCTGATGCTGGCGCCGCTGGTGTTCCGCGACGGCATGCCAGAATGGCTGAAGTACGGCGCGCTGGGCGTGTTGTTCGTCAACGTCTCGATCGGCGGCACGCTGACCGCCTACGCCGCGCCGCCGGTGTTGATGGTGGCTGGCACCTGGCAATGGGACAGCGCCTTCATGGCCACGCATTTCGGCTGGAAGGCGGCCATCGCGGTGATGATCAACGCGACCGCGATCACGTTCATCCTGCGCAAGCATCTGCGGGCGCCGGCCGCGCCGTCGGCCGAAGTCGCTGCGGCGCCGGCGGTGCCGCTGGCGGTCACCGCCATCCACCTGGCCTTCCTGGCGGCGGTGGTGCTGCTGGGCCATCATCCGGTGCTGTTCCTCGGCATCTTCATGCTGTTCCTGGGCTTCACGCAGGCTTACCAGCGCTACCAGAATCCGCTGATCATCAAGGAGGGCTTGCTGGTGGGCTTCTTCCTGGCCGGGCTGGTGGTGTTGGGCGGCATGCAGCAATGGTGGTTACAGCCCATCGTCGAGAGCCTGCCGCCGGTGGCGCTGTTCTTCAGCGCGCTCGGCCTGACGGCGATCACCGACAACGCGGCGCTGACCTATCTCGGTTCGCTGATCCAGGGAATTTCGGCGCAATCGCAATACATGCTGGTGGCCGGCGCGGTGGCCGGCGGCGGGCTGACGGTGATCGCCAACGCGCCCAATCCGGCCGGCGTGTCGCTGCTGCGGCGCGGCTTCCAGGATGAATCGATAGGCGCTATCGGCCTGCTGGCCGGCGCGCTGGCGCCGACGACTGTGGCTGCGCTGGCGTTTCTGCTGTAGCGCCTACACGCGCCGGTGGCGTGAGAAAAATTCCAGCATCATTTTGCTGGCGTCCGGGCCGGCCTTGGCGTTGAAGGCGAGTGCCGGGTCGCCGCCGCTCCAGGCGTGCTCCAGGTCGGCGATCCGGGCGACGCGCAGCAGCAGTTTTCTCCCTTCGTAGAAATCGTGCAGCTGGTGGGCATTGTGGCGGCCGCCGCGCCCTTGTGGCTTGTGGGTGATCTTCGGCGCCTCGGACAGGCGGTTCAGCAGCCGGCTTTGGCGCGTCAGCTGGAGCTGGTTGATCGGACGTACCACCTGGTCGCCCTCGCCCTGGATCAGGATCGCAGGCATGCCGGGGAATTGGGGATGGCGCATCAGCACTTCGTGCGCGGCGCTGTCCATCCGCGTGGCGGCGCCGTGCTGCATCACGCCCAGCGCGCCGATGGTGTTGTGCCCCGCGCCAAAGACCGGCCCCGAATGCAGCCCAACGGCGGCGAACAGTTGCGGGTGGTTCAGCGCGACGATGTTGGCCATGCCGGCACCGGCCGAGATGCCGGCGATGTAAACGCGCGAGCGGTCGATGGCGTATTGCGTCATCACCTTGCCGATCATGCCTACGATGGTGGGGACGTCGCCGCCGCCCTCCTGCGTGGCGCGGTCGTACCACTTCCAGCAGCGCTGCGCCTGCACGCTGACCAGCTGCTGCGGATAGAGCACGGCGTAGCCCATCTGCTCGGCCCACTGGTTCATGCGCGTGCCTTGTGCGAATTGGGTCGCGGTCTGGTGGCAGCCGTGCAGCATCACCAGCAGGGGCAGGCCTTTGCGTTGCGTGTCTTCAGGCGGATTGTTTGGCAGGTAGAGCCAATAGCTCATGCGGCGCGTCGGCGTGGCGTAGTGCGATGCCAGCCACTTGCCCGGCGACGGCGGGACGTGCGCGGCGGCGGGTGGAACGGTGCTGCGGCGGAGCGCCGGGCCGGACGCGGCGGGCGAAACGGTGCTGCGGCGGCCCGTGGCGCCCGGTGCAGCGGACGTGGCGGCGCGCACGCGCGGCGCGGCCGGCTTGGCCGCCGGCTTGGCGGGTTTGGCCACCTTGGCGGCGGGCTTGCGTTTTCGTTTGGGCTTGGCGGCTGCGGGGGCGGCGAACAGCGCCGTCACGATCTTGCTGACGGAGCGGCTTTGACGCGTCCCAGAGCGGACCAGGCCGCGCAACAAACTGCTGGCGGATCTCTTCATCGCGGTGTTCTCCTGTTGCGATAAAGTCTACTTGAAACCCGTTCCAGCCTGCGTGCGCCAGCGCGCATAGCAGACGCTTAGCGCTGCATCGACTCCCACACTTTTTGCAGCCGCTTAGCCGATACCGGCATCGGCGTGCGAAGCTCCTGCGCGAACAGGGACACGCGCAATTCCTCCAGCATCCAGCGGAATTCCACCATCTTCGGATCGGTGTTCTTGCCGGCCGATTTATCCTTGTTGGCGCGCTGGTACAGCATCGCGGCCTGCTGCCATTCGGCCATCAGCTTGGCGTCGCGCGCCGGGTCGCCGCGCAACTTCTCAATACGCACATTCATCGCCTTCAGGTAGCGCGGGAAGTGCGACAGCTGGCTGTACTCGTTCTCCGACAGGAAGCGCTTGTTGACCAATCCCTGCAACTGCGATTGCATGTCGGCCGCCGCCTGCGCGGGCAGCCCTTGCAGGCGCTTGGGCAGGCCGTGGAACTCGGTCAGCACTTGCGACAGCAGGCGCGCGATCTCGTTCACCAGCAGCACCAGGCGCGATTTGCCTTCGTCCTTGCGCTTGGCGAAACTGGCCGCGTCGATCGGCAACGGATCCTGCAGGCAGGCGATGTCCAGGGCCTTGTTGATGATCTGTTCGCGCAGCTCTTCCTGCGTGCCCATGCTCATGAACTGCATGCCCATCTGCTGCAGGCCGGGGATGCTCTTTTCGATGAACTTGATCTGGTCCTTCATCTGCAACGCGAACAGGCGGCGCAGGCCGATGCGGTGCGTGCGCGCCGCCACGGTCGGATCGTCGAACACTTCCAGGTCGCAGTGCGTGCCTTTGTCCACCAACGCCGGGAAGCCGATCAGCGTCAGCTTGCCTTGCGCGATTTCCAGCAGCTCCGGCAACTCGCCGAAGGTCCACGAGGTCAGGCCGGTCAGCGTGATGCCGCTGGTGGCCGTCGGCGTTGCGGCAGCTGCCGCTGGCGCGCCCTTGCCTTGCGCCGCAGTTGGCGCACCGGCTTTCGCCGACGCGGACGGCACCGCGCTGCCGCTCGTTCCCAGCGCGCGCATGCTCACGCCCTGCCCGCCCGACGACTCGGCCATCTTCTGGAAGCTCTCGCGCGCCTG
The DNA here is from genome assembly GCF_013369445.1 of Duganella sp. BJB1802. Lineage (NCBI taxonomy): Bacteria > Pseudomonadati > Pseudomonadota > Betaproteobacteria > Burkholderiales > Oxalobacteraceae > Duganella > Duganella sp. BJB1802. Next base: position 215,016 of record NZ_JABWEF010000013.1, read on the forward strand.
CGTGCCGAATTCCGCCTGCAATGTGGCCAGGTTGCGGCCCATCTCCAACTGGCGTCCGTGCTCGTCGATCACCTTGAAGTTCATGAAGTGGTGGGCCGGCAGCGTCTCCGGCTTGAAGTCGCTGGTCAGCACCGAGATCGTGATCTGCGCGCGGATGTCGGCGATGATCGCGTCGATCAAATCGCCCCGCCCGAACACGCCCGCTTCGTGCACACGCTCGCAGAACTTGGCGGCGTAGTCCGGCAGTGGCACGCAATGGCGGCGCAGCTTCTGCGGCAGGGATTTGAGCAGCAGGTGCACCTTCTCCTTCAACATGCCCGGCACAAGCCACTCGCAACGCTCGCGCGGCAGCTGGTTCAGGGCGTACAGCGGCACGGCCATGGTCACGCCATCGCGCACGCTGCCAGGTTCGAAGTGATAGGTCAGCTGCATCTCCAGCCCCGTCACCGACATCATCTTCGGGAACAGGTCCGTGGTCACGCCGGCCGCTTCGTGGCGCATCAATTCGTCGCGGTTCAGGTACAGCAGCTTGGGCTCGGCGGCCGTCGCATCCTTGTGCCACTTCTCGAAGCCGGCGCCGTTGACCACGTCGGCCGGTATCAGCTTGTCGTAGAAGGCGGCGATCAGTTCATCGTCCACCAGCACGTCGAGGCGGCGAGACTTGTGCTCAAGGTTTTCGATTTCCTTGATCAGCTTATGGTTGTGCGCGAAGAACGGCGCGCGCGTTTCGTAGTCGCCGCCGACTAGCGCGTCGCGGATGAAGATCTCGCGCGCCTCCACCGGGTTGAACAAGCCGTAGTTGATGCGGCGCTGGCTGTACACCACCAGTCCATACAAGGTGGCGCGTTCGGACGCGGTCACCTGCGCCGATTTCTTTTCCCAGCGCGGTTCGCCCCACGATTTCTTCAGCAGGTGGCCGCCGACCTTCTCCAGCCACTCCGGCTGGATCTGCGCCACGCAGCGCGCGTACAGACGCGTGGTGTCGACCAGTTCCGCCGCCATGATCCACTTGCCCGGTTTCTTCAGCAGCGAGGAACCCGGCCAGATGTTGAACTTGATGCCGCGCGCGCCCAGGTAGCCGGCGCCCGGTTCGTCCTCGCTCTTGAAGCCGATGTTGCCCAGCAGGCCGGTGAGCAGCGCCAGGTGCAGATTCTCATACGTGGCCGGCGTGTCGTTGATGCGCCAGCCCTGCTCCTTGACGATGGTCAGCAGCTGCGAGTGCACGTCGCGCCACTCGCGCAGCCGCAGTTGCGACAGGAAGTTGGTGCGGCAGTTGTCCATCAGCTGGCGATTGGTCTTCTTGTGCTCAATCGCGTTTTCGAACCACTTCCAGATCTTGATATAACTGAGGAACTCCGACTTCTCGTCGGCGAACTTCTTGTGCGCTTCGTCGGCGGCCTGCTGGTGCTCCATCGGCCGGTCGCGCGGGTCCTGCACCGACAGCGCGGAGGCGATGATCAGCATCTCGTCCAGGCAGACGTTGTCCAGTGCGGCCAAAATCATGCGGCCCACGCGCGGGTCCAGCGGCAGCTTGGCGAGCTTCTTGCCCAGCGGCGTAAGCTGATTGTATTCGTCGACCGCGCCCAGTTCTTGCAGCAGCTGGTAGCCGTCGGCGATGGCGCGCGCCAGCGGCGGTTCGATAAACGGGAAGGTCTCCACGTCCGTCAGGTGCAGGGACTTCATGCGCAGGATGACCGACGCCAGCGACGAGCGCAGGATTTCCGGCTCGGTGAACTTGGGCCGTTGCAGGAAATCCTGCTCTTCGTACAGGCGGATGCAGACGCCGTCGGCCACGCGGCCGCATCGGCCGGCGCGCTGGTTGGCGGCCGATTGCGCGATCGGTTCGATCTGCAGCTGCTCGACCTTGTTGCGGTAGCTGTAGCGCTTCACGCGCGCCAGACCGGCGTCCACCACGTAGCGGATGCCCGGCACGGTCAGCGAGGTTTCGGCGACGTTGGTGGCCAGGACGATGCGGCGCGCGTTGGTCAGCTTGAACACGCGTTCCTGCTCCTCGGCCGACAGGCGGGCGAACAGCGGCAGGATCTCCACGTGCGGCGGATGGTGCTTGCGCAGAGCTTCGGCGGCGTCGCGGATTTCGCGCTCGCCGGGCAGGAACACCAGCACGTCGCCCGAGCCGAGGCGCGACAGCTCGTCGACGCCGTCGACCACGGCATCCATCAGGTCGCGCTTTTCGCGGGCGGCGGCGGTGCGCTGGCCCTTGCCTTCGGCGTTGGCCACTGCCGGATTCTGCACATCGCTTTCGATCGGGCGGTAACGCACTTCCACCTTGTACAGGCGGCCCGACACTTCGATCACCGGCGCCGGCTTCTCCGGCGTGCCGAAGTGGCGCGAGAAACGCTCGGCGTCGATGGTCGCGGAGGTGATGATCACCTTCAGGTCCGGGCGGCGCGGCAGCAGCTGCTTCAGGTAGCCGAGCAGGAAGTCGATGTTCAGGCTGCGCTCGTGCGCTTCATCGATGATGATGGTGTCGTAGTTCTTCAGCAGCGGGTCGGTTTGCGTTTCGGCCAGCAGGATACCGTCGGTCATCAGCTTGACCGAGGCGCCCTTGGTCAGGGTGTCGGCGAAGCGGACCTTGAAGCCGACCGTGACGCCCAGCGGCGTGCCCAGCTCCTGCGCGATGCGCTTGGCGGTGGACGAGGCGGCGATGCGGCGCGGTTGCGTGTGGCCGATCAGGCCTTTCTGGCCTCGGCCCAGTTCCAGGCAGATCTTCGGCAACTGGGTGGTCTTGCCGGAGCCGGTCTCGCCGGAGACGATGATGACCTGGTGGCCTTGCAGCGCTTCGGCGATCTCGTGGCGGCGGCCGGAGACCGGCAGGTCTTCAGGATAGGTGATCGGCGGCAGCGGGTTGCGGAAGGCGCGTTCGGCGTCGCGGGCGGCCTGCTCCTCGGGCGTCAGGCGCGGCCGGGGCTCGCGGCGCGGCGGCGCAATCAGTCCGCCCTCGCCATCGGGCAGCGGCGCGCGGGCCTGGCGTGGTTGTTCGCCAGCGGGGCGCGGACCACGGCCCGGCTGCGACGGCGCACCGTCGGCACGCGGTGGGCGCGGCTGATGCGGCTGGCCGTCGGCGCGGGCCTGGCGTGGCTGTTCGCCAGCGGGACGCGGACCACGGCCTGGCTGCGACGGCTGCCCATCGGCGCGCGGAGCACGCGACGACTCGCCGGCCGGGCGCGGGCCACGGCCTGGCTGCGCCGGCGCACCGGCCGCACGCGGTTCGCTGCTGCGCGGGCGCCCCTCCCCTTGCGGGCGTGGCTGGCCCTGCCCCGGGCGGGCGTTGGGCGCTTGTGGTGCGCGGGAGGGGGCGTTCTGCGTGCTGGCGGGCGCGCCGGACGCGCCTTTGGACTTGTTGCTGGCTTCTGACATTGTTTTTTACAAAGGTTTTGGCGCGGAAGTCGCGCACCGAATTATAATGCGCCTAATGGAAAACCCTACCCAATTCGTCCAATGGCTGCGCTCAGTCGCGCCGTACATCCACGCCTTCCGTGGCAAGACCTTCGTGGTCGCCTTCCCTGGTGAACTCGTCAGCGCCGGCGCGCTGCAGGTGCTGGCGCACGATTTGTCGCTGCTGCACGCGCTCGACATCAACGTCACCGTGGTCTACGGCTCGCGCCCGCAGGTGGCCGAGCAGCTGGCCCTGCGCAACGTCGAGGGCCGCTTCCACAACGGCCTGCGCATCACCGACACCGCCGCCATGGAGTGCGCCAAGGAGGCCGCCGGCGAGCTGCGCCTGGACATCGAGGCCGCCTTCAGCCAGGGCCTGCCCAACACGCCGATGTCGCACGCGGCGATCCGCATCATTTCCGGCAACTTCATCACCGCCCGTCCGCTGGGCGTGATCGACGGCGTCGACCTGGAGCTGACCGGCATCACCCGCAAGGTCGACGCCGAGACCATCCACTCCATCCTCGGCTCGGACGGCCTGGTGCTGCTATCGCCGCTGGGCTTCTCGCCCACCGGCGAGGCCTTCAACCTGACCATGGAGGACGTGGCCTGCAGCACCGCCATCGCCCTGCACGCCGACAAGCTGATCTTCATCACCGAGACCGGCATGATGACCGACGCCGGCGGCGCCGAGATCCGCGAGCTGTCCTCGCACCAGGCCGAGGCCGTGCTGCAGGCCGGCTTCCTGCCGGATTCCACCGCCTTCTACCTGAAGCACTGCGTCAAGGCCTGCAACAACGGCGTCGAGCGCTCGCACATCGTCTCGTTCGACATGGACGGCTCGGCGCTGCTGGAGCTGTTCACCCACGACGGCGTGGGCACCATGATCTCGCACGAGAACCTGGAGTCGCTGCGCCAGGCCACCATCGAGGACGTCGGCGGCATCATCAAGCTGATCGAGCCGCTGGAGGCGGACGGCACGCTGGTCAAGCGCGGCCGCGAGCTGATCGAGCGCGAGATCGACTACTTCTCCGTCATCGACCACGACGGAGTGATCTTCGGCTGCGCCGCGCTGTACCCGTTCCCGGAACAAAAAATGGCGGAAATGGCCTGCCTGACCGTCAACCCCGAGGTGCAGGCCCAGGGCGACGGCGAGCGCATCCTCAAGCACATGGAGAACCGCGCGCGCGCCATCGGCATCCAGAAGCTGTTCGTGCTGACCACCCGCACCTCGCACTGGTTCCAGAAGCGCGGCTTCGTGCCGGCCACGGTGGACGCCCTGCCGAAGGACCGCCAGCGCATGTATAACTGGCAGCGCAAATCCCAGGTTTTGATTAAAACCTTATAATCACGTTTTACCTACCGCTTTAGGAGCAACACAGATGGCCCGCACCGTTCAATGCATCAAACTCAACAAGGAAGCCGAGGGTTTGGACTTTCCACCGTATCCGGGTGAACTGGGTAAGAAGATCTATGAATCGGTTTCCAAGGAAGCCTGGGCGGCCTGGCTGAAGCACCAGACCATGCTGGTCAACGAGAACCGCCTGAATCTGGCCGACCAGCGCGCCCGCAAATACCTGGCCACGCAGATGGAGAAACACTTCTTCGGCGACGGCGCCGACGCGGCCCAAGGCTACGTGCCGCCGGCCGAATAAGGTTGGAACGCCGGCGGCGCCCGCCGCCGGCATGGATTCACATCGCTTTACACTGCTTCAGTTCGCATCTTGCCATGAAAACTTTGCCGTTTTCGCAAGTCATGCGGTACACCTCGACAGGTCCCGGTTCGCTCACCAATCCCGCGCCCCAGCCGCCCGTGCAGCCCTGCTGCTTGCCCAGCTTCTCCACCGTCGCCGACGAGACGCCGGCGCGGAATGGCACTTTCTGGATTTCCACGCCGTCCACATAGGCCAGCGGCGTGCCGTCGTCGGCCGTGGTGCGCGGCGCCGGCTGGCGCGGCGCGGGCGCTTCGTCGCGGGGCTTGCCCAGCGACGGCACCCACGCGCAGGAACTGAGCAGCATGGCGCCCAGCAGCGCGCCACCCATCCACAGCACCGGCCGGCGGCGGTTCATCAGAAGGTCAGCGTCTTGACGCCGTCCGCCGTGCCCAGCAGGCAGACGTCGGCGCCGCGCGCGGCGAACAGGCCGACCGCGATCACGCCGACGATCTGGTTGATCTGCTGTTCCAGCGCCACCGGATCGGTGATGGACAGGCCGGCCACGTCGACGATCACGCCGCCGTTGTCGGTGATGAAAGCCTCGTCGGTGCCCGGCTTGAGGCGCAGCTTGGGCGTGCCGCCCAGCTTGGCCAGCGCGCGGGTGACCGAGGCGCGCGCCATCGGCAGCACTTCCACCGGCAGCGGGAACTTGCCCATCACGTCGACCAGCTTGGAGCCGTCGGCGATGCAGACGAACTGCTTCGACACCGAGGCCACGATCTTCTCGCGCGTGAGCGCCGCGCCGCCGCCCTTGATCATGGCGCCGGCCTTGGTGATCTCGTCGGCGCCGTCGATGTAGACGGCGATTTCGGCGACGTCGTTCAGGTCGAACACCTCGATGCCGTGGCCGCGCAGGCGCGCCGCGGTCGCCTCGGACGAGGCCACCGTGCCCTTGATGCGGTGCTTGATCTTGGCCAGCTCGTCGATGAAGAAGTTGGCGGTGGAGCCGGTGCCGACGCCGATGATCTCGTTGTCCACCACATAATCGATGGCGGCGCGGGCTACGGCTTGTTTCAGTTCGTCTTGGGTCATGATGTTTCTATAAGAGAGGGGAATTCAATCCCGCTATTTTAACGGATCGCCCCCGACCGCCCCGCTTTTCCGCCAAAAATTGCGCATGGACAACACACGGCGGGCGCCGGTGTCGCAGACTGGCACAAGCGCAGCGGACTCGCAACGTTGGTTGCCAGCGACGGGGCCGGATATGCGAGAATGATCACAACGCAGCGCCCAACAATGATCGCGGGGGATGAGACATGACGCCTACGAAAACAGTCTTGATTGTCGACGACAGCCGCGTGTCGCGCCTGATGGCGCGCCAGTACATCGGCGCCCTGCACGCCGACTGGATCGTCGAGGAGGCGGCCACCGGCGAGGAGGCGCTGGTCAAGGCGCGCGCCGTCGGGCCGGACCTGGTCCTGATGGACGTCAACATGCCCGGCATGGGCGGCATCGCCGCCGCCGAGCAACTGCGCCAGGAACTGCCCGCCATCCCGATCTCGCTGCTGACCGCCAATGTCCAGGCCGCCACGCGCGAGCGCGCCACCCTGCTGGGCATCGGCTTCATGGAAAAGCCGATCACCGAGGCCCGCATCGCGCAACTGCTGTCCACGCTGGAAGCGGCCTGATCATGTTCTCCCTGTCCGAGCTGGAGAACGACGCGCTGATCGAGATCTTCAACATCGGCGTCGGCCAGGCGGCGGCGTCGATGAGCGCCATCGTCAACGAGGCGGTGCACATGTCGGTGCCGTCGGTGAGCTTCATCAACCGCGCCGAGGCCGCGCGCCTGCTCGACGGCAAATCGGCCGAGCCCGCCGGCGCCATCTGCGGCGTCAGCCAGCACTACGAGGGCGCGTTCTCGACCGAGGCCATCCTCATGTTCCCCGAGGATAAGAGCCTGGAGATCGTGCGCCTGATGGTGGGCGAGGCGGTGTCGCAGAAGGAGCTCACCGAGATGGAGCAGGAGGCCATGTGCGAGATCGGCAACATCATCCTCAACTCCTGCGTGGGCACGCTGGCCAACATCTTCCAGCGCGAGCTGCAGGGCTCGCTGCCGCAGTACCACGTCGGCACCAGCGACGAGATCCTGATCGCCTCCGGCAGCCAGCCCGACACCGTGGTGCTGATGCTGCACATCGACTTCCTGCTGGAGAAGCACCAGATCCACGGCTACGTCGCCTTCGTGCTCGACATCTCGGCGCTGCACGACCTCAAGGAACAGATCAACCTCTACATCGCCCGCGCGATGGGCCAGGCATGATGAGCAAGCTCACCGACGCGCACCGCCTGCACCTGCTGCACAGCGTGCTGTGCGCGGTGAACCTGGGCGCCATCGTGCTCGACGGCGACCGCCGCGTGGTGCTGTGGAACGCGTGGATGATCAAGCATTCCGGCCTGGGCCACGACAAGGTGATCGGCGCCGACTTCTTCGCCGTCTGCCCGGGCCTGCGCGGCGGCCGGGTCGAGTCGGCGATCCAGCAGGCGCTGTACAACAACTTCCCGTCGCTGCTGTCGCAGACGCTCAACAAGGCGCCGTTCGCGCTGTACGCCAGCCCGGTGGCGGCCGCCCGCAACGAGCGCATCCAGCAGGCGGTGGAGGTGACGCCGATCGCGGTCGAGGGCGCGGCGCGCCACTGCCTGATCCAGATCAATGACGTCAGCATCGCGGTCGGGCGCGAGAAGCTGCTGCGCGAGCAGGCCATGGTGCTGCGCACCCAGACCTTCGCCGACGGCCTGACCGGCATCGCCAACCGCCGCCACTTCGACGTCGCCATCGAAAAGGAACACCGGCGCGCCAAGCGCGGCGGCACGCCGCTGTCGCTGCTGATGATCGACATCGACCACTTCAAGGCCTACAACGACCACTACGGCCACCAGAAGGGCGACCAGTGCCTGATCCAGGTGGCGGCCGCGCTGGCGGCCATGCTCAAGCGGCCGTGCGACCTGATGGCGCGCTACGGCGGCGAGGAGTTCGCCATGATCCTGCCCGAGACCGACGTCGAGCAGGCCACCCTGATGGCCGAGGCGATCCGCGCGCGCACCCAGGAGCTGTCCATCCCGCACGAGCGCAACAACGACGCCGCCCAGCGCGTCACGGTCAGCATCGGCATCGCCACGCAGCGGGTCGAGGCGCCGGTCGAGATCGAGGCCCTGATCGGCGCGGCAGACCGCGCGCTCTACCTGGCCAAGCGCAACGGCCGCGACCGCACCGAGGCCCTGCTGCCGGCCTGAGGTCCGGCGCGGCGCGCCTGTGCTAGAGTGCCGGGGTAGTCATGCCAAAATAACCATGTTTCGGGAGAGTCATGAAAATCTTTGCACGCGCCAGCGCCGGCACCGACCTGCTGCGGCTGGTCTTATGCGCCATCCTGTTCACCCACGGGGCCTACCGCTTCTACGAGGGAAGCAGTCCCATCCTCGGCCAGATCCTGGAGGAGCAAGGCTTCCCGCACGGCAGCGGCACCTGGCTGGCGTACGCCGTCAACCTGACCGAGACGGTGGGCACCATGCTGCTGGCCCTGCGCTGGCTGACCTTGCCGGTGTGCGCGGCGCTGACCATCATCTACACCACCGGCATCATCCTGTTCCACCGCCACAACGGCTTTTTCGTGGTCGGGCCGGGCACCGGCGGCTGGGAGTACAGCGTGCTGCTGATCACCTGCCTGCTGGTGACCGCCTGGGAAGAGCTCAAGCAGAAGATCCCCGCACGCTAACCATCCGCTGGAGGCGCACCATGACGCAGTTGGCCCCGAACCGTTCGATCCAGGATGTGATGGTGATCCCCGTGCTGCACTACCAGGATGTGGCGGTGGCGGCGCAATGGCTGTGCGAGGCGTTCGGCTTCAGCGAACGGC